>VBHQ01000057.1 GCA_005880395.1 Chloroflexota bacterium | reverse complement strand
GCGCACTTATCGTGTTCCCGTTGCCGGCCGGAATCGTCCAGGTTCCCCAGCTGGGATCGCCGTGTAGTCCGGGCTCGCTGGTACCGGTGCGGATCGCGTTGCCACCCATGGTCGTGAACTCGTAGTAGGAGAAGCCGGCTGGCAGAACATCCTGGATCGTCAGGCCGCGCGCCGGTCCCGCGCCCGTGTTGCGAATCGATATCGTGATCCCGGTGAGCGCTCCCGGCGAGAGATGCCCCTTCTTGTCGCTGGCCGTCGGGGCGTCGGTGCTCTGGGTCACGACCAGCTTGGTCGTGGGGGTCGCCCCACAGGCGGCGAGGCCAAGCGGGCTCAGCAGGAGGAGGCTAGCGGCGAGCCGCGCCCACCCTCGGGCGATGCGGGGAGTGCCGGGCATGTACGGTGACCTCGTGCTGCAACCCATCCGGACTTGTTGCCGTAACCGGGACTCCGCATTCCGTCAGCAGCCTCGACAGCAGGCGCATCGGCATCCCGACCACGTTGTCATAGGGCCCCTGGATCGAGCGCACCAGGCGTCGGCCCTTGCCCTGTATAGCGTAGGCACCCGCCTTATCCTGCGCCTCGCCGGTCCGGACGTACGCGGCGATCGCGCTGGTTGAAAGTTCACGCATAGTGACATGCGTTCGCGAAATTCCCGTGCAGTTCCGCCGGCCGGCGATCACGTGGATCGCCGTATAGACCTGGTGCGTGCGTCCGCTCAGGGCGCGCAGAAATACCTGCGCCTCACGTCGATCGCGCGGCTTGCCGAAGATGCGCCGGTCGAGCACGACCTCGGTGTCGGCGCCGATCACGATGTCTCGCGGTCGTGTGGCCGCGACCGCCTGCGCCTTGGCGCGTGCCGCCCACCTGACGTACCGCAGCGGCCCAAGCCGGCTCGGCGGACGTTCGTCGATCCCCGACGCCACGACGTCGAAGCGCAGACCGGCCGCGCGCATCAGCTCGTGCCGGCGCGGCGACGCCGAAGCGAGCACCAGCTTCTTCCCTCGCCCTCTGGCGGCCGCCTTCACAACCGCAGCATGCGCAGCAGGACGGCGGGCGCCGTGCCGCAGGCGATCGCGATCGCCGGACCCACCCAGTGCCATGCGGACCGCGGGCGCTCGACTTCCCGCTGCGCGACATCGCGATCGAGCAACGGCGAAAGCTGCAGGGCGGCAAGAAGCAGCGCCGCCAGGAGACCGAGCGCCAGCGAGGCTTGCAAGGCAGCGATGACGGCAAGGCTCCCGCCGGCAAAGGTAATGGCCGGTGGCCAGTTCGAGCGCGCGAGCACGACCAGCCGGTTGCGCAGCGACGATGCCGCCTGAATCGCGACGTCTTGCCGTACCAGCGCCAGGTCGATCAACAGCAGCACCGCGGCCAGCGCTCCGAGGCCCAGCGCATCCCGGGCGCTGCTCGCGAGTAACAACAATCCGGCAAGTAGCGGATCTCTGAACGAGGCCGTCGCCGGTGATCGCGGCGCCGTGCGCAGCAGGATCGTGCGGCCGATGAGCACCAGCACGCCGATCGCGGCGATCCATTGGAAGCGAGTCAGGTTGCCGGCCGAAAGCGATCCGACGGCGAGCAGGACCAGAAAGCCGGTTGCCGGCAGGACGACCGCACGGAACAGCCCGCGCCGGGCGGCATAGAGCATCAGCACCAGGGCGGTACCAAGCGCGACCGCCTGAAATCGAGAACTCCACTGGGGCGGCGCCAATCCCTGGAGCAACGGAACCGCGCCGAACGCGGCGAACGCCATCCAGGCGGGTCGCTCGCCGTCGCGCTCGACCGCGGTGCTCGCCGCGATCAACGCGGCGATCGCCGACCATCGTAACGCGGGCGCCGTCGCGAGCAGGGCCAGGATCGCGGCGAGCGCCGCCAGCGCGAGCATCAGCAGGCTCAGCAGTCGGCGCCATTGCGGCCGGACCCATCGGCGCGCGACGATCACCGGCACGAGCGCGAGCAGGCCGGCCGCCGCCGCCGTGACCACGCCGGCCGGCGCCGCGAGCAGGATGACGGCCCCGCTGGCTCCCACCATCAGGACATGCCCTTGCGCCCGCTCGCGCGGGTCGATCGGGTTCAGCGCCCAGGCGGTGCCGGCGGCGCCTAAAAACCAGGGCACCGCGTTGAGCAGGAGCGGATTCTCGCCGACCGGCAGCTGCGAGGCGACGACGAGCGCCAGCACCATCAGGCCGGCGATGGTGAGCGCGCGACGGCTCAGCACCTCGAAGGTCGAGGGCACCCGCTGCGCCGGGCGGGGCAGCAAAACGGTTGCCAGCACGACGCCGGCGCCCCAGGCAGCCGCGCCCGGGTCGAGGAGGAGTGCCAGGGCCCAGGCGGCGCCGAGGACCATGACCAGGGTCGCGGCCTGGCGGCGCAGCCCGGCGCTGCCATAGGCGACCAGCAGACCCAGCAGGAAGAGCGCGGCCGGCAGGTAGACGATCACGGCCTGACGAGTGCGATCAGCAGCACGACGCCGAACCCGCCCCATAACGCGGCGCGCGACCACCAACTCGCCAGGACCCTGGGAGCCAGCCGGCGCGATGCCGGCCTGCGCCAGGGCAACCGGATCGCGCGCCAGCGAGGCAGCCGGGTTCGGATCAGGGGGCCGAAGTCGGGGACGGCCGCACCGGCCCGGCTGGCGATGATGAGCCCGGCCATTACCAGCACCGATACCGGGAGGGCCGGCCAGGGGCCCAAGGGCGTCTGCACCCCGAGCGGCGTCGTCGAGACGGTGCCGGCTGGCACCGGTCGGGCCGTGCTCGCCACGGGGAGCACGAGCACGCTGATCGCCGGCCCGGGAAAGGCCGCGACCAGGACCAGCACCGCCGCCCAGACATCGCTAGCCGTGCGCGGCACCACCCGAGGGAATTTGAAGCCCGGCGACACGGCCATCGCGGCAAGAAACACCACCAGGCCTAGAGGAATGATGGCGACGGCAAGTCCCCTGGCGTTCAGGGTCAGCGCGCCAAGCACGAGGCCGGTAAACGCGAGGGTAGCCGGCACCATCGCCAGCTGCAGGCGCGTCAGCGCCGCTGCCGGCGACCGGGGTTCGACCCGCACGCTCACCAGCCCGGCGAGCGGAATCAGCAAGAGCCAGAGCCATGCGGCAGCGACCGTGGCAAGCGGTTCACCGGCGGAGGAGAGGGCGAGGGCCAGGGCGGCCTGGGCGGCGAGCAGCCATGAGGGCTGGCGCGCGGACCGAGGCATCCAGAGGGCTGCGGTGGCAAAGACCAGCGCCGCGAGCGCTCCACCAAGGAAAAGCAGCACCGCCGTCGGCCGGTCCGGGAGCCGGCCGCCCATCAGCGCGAGCAGCCGCATCAGGACATATCCGGCGGGTGCGAGCCAGGCGATCGCCGGCCCAAACAGGACGGCGGCGACCGGCGGCCGGGCAGCGCTCGCGAGCGCGTCCAGCCGGACGACGACCGGCAGCAGCATCAACCAGAAGGCGGCGACGCCGAAGGTGTCCGAGGGCACGCCGGAAAACGAGCTGGTCCCGACCGACTGGATGGCGCTTGCCGCGGCCAGCAGCAACCCGACGTCCGCAATCTGGAGCGTCAGCCGCAGGCGAAGCCGGCGTGGCGCTCGCTCGTCGAGGGCGCCGCTCCAGGCCAGCGTCACGACCTGGAGGAACACGTAGACGAGCAGGAGGTTTCCGGCGAGGATCAACGCGCAGACCGCGGCGCTGGTCAGGAGCCATCCGCTCCACGGGTCGCGCCGGTCCCGCCGGTCCTGCTGGCGCACCAGCATCAGCAGCGACGCCGTCACGAGCGTGATGGTGGCGAACGCGAGCGAGAGTCCGTCCAGGCGGATCAGCAAATCGGCGTATGGAAACGTCGTCAGGTAGGGCACGTCGACGCGCTCGCCGGGCGCGAGCCGCACGAGCTCGATCAGCCCAATCAGCGCCGCCAGCGCGGTGCTGCCGGTGGCGATCCAACCGTTGTGTCGCTGGCGCGGGCGCATCCGCACGGCGAGGGCCGCGGCCAGCAGCACCGCGAGTGGGAGGAGCGCCTGGACCGCGAGCGGCATTAGGCCGGCGGCAGGCTATAGCGAGGGAAGCCTAGCGAGCGATGCGCGGGGTCGGCACCGAGCCCTGGAGCGGGACTTCTTCGGCGCAGTACGGGCAGACGCTCCATCCCAGCTTCAGCTGCTTGTTGCAACGTGGGCAGAGTTTACTGAACTGGGTTTTGCAATGCGGGCAGAGGACATACTGCGAGTCGATGGGCTCGCCACAACTTGGGCAGGGGCGCAGTTCGCGCGCGGGGCCGCCCGGCTCGGCCAGCGCCTGCGTTTCCAGCTCGAGCGCCCGGCGTTCCGCCATCGTCAGCGGCGGCCGGATGATCATGTAGATAAACAGACCGAAAATCGGCAGCACGAGCGACAGGCCGGTGGCGAAGACATGGAACAGCACGCTGTTCGACCGTTCACGGGCGTCGCGAAAGGCCCAGTACGACAGGCTCAGCCAGAACGCCAGGAGATAGAAGACGACGATGTAAAGCAGCGGCTTGAGCGACGTCAGATTTGGCAAGGCGACTCCTCAGCGATCAGATTTAGTCTCCGCTACCTTACCGTAATTCGCCGTTCTCGCCCAATAGCCGCCGGAGCCGCTTGACCGCCTCCCGGGCGTCGTGCAGCCGGGCTCGTTCGCGGTCGACGACGGCTTTCGGCGCTCGGTCGGTGAACTCAGCATTGTTCAACTTCTCTTCGAGAAACCGGACTTCCTGTTCCTTTCTTGCCAGCTCGGCACGAAGCCGGTCGGTGTCGGCCCCGCCATCGGTCTGCAGGCCGACCCGGACCGTGGTCTGTCCGACCACGACCACCGCCACCGGCGAGCTTTCGGGCAGCTTCCCGTTGAGCTCGAGTTGCGCCAGCGTGGCCAGGTAGCTGCGCCCGACCGGCTCTGCCAGCAGGGTTCGGGGCGAACTCACCTCGGCCGGCTGCCGGCGCGCGCGCGGTTCGGATGCGTGTCGAAGGTTGCGCACCGCCCGAACGACGTCCAGCAGGTGTGCCATCTCGTCCATCAGCGGCCGATCTTCGGTGGTCTCGTCCGCCAGCGGCCAGGGCGCGTACATGATGCTCTCGCCCTCGTGCGGCAACCGCTGCCAGAGTTCCTCGGTGACGAACGGCATGATCGGGTGGAGTAACCGGAGCGTCGTCTCCAGCACATGCACGGCAACCGCCAGCGCAGGAATCGAGGAGTCGTCCTGCGCCTGCAGCCGCGGCTTGATCATCTCGAGATAGGAGTCCGCGAACTCGTGCCAGGTGAACTCGTAAAGCCCGTCGATCGCCGGTCCGAACTCGAGACGTTTAAACGACTCGGTCACGAGCCTCGTCATCGCGCTCAGCCGGCCGAGGATCCAACTGTCGGCCGGCTCGAGCGCCGCCTCGTCGATCGGGATCGGCGTGGCGCGCTCCGGCAATTTCGCCACCAGCAGGCGCGTCGCGTTCCAGAGCTTGTTGGCAAACAGTTGGTAGGACTTGATCTTCTCTTCGGAGAACCGGATGTCCTGGCCGCCGGTGCCGAAGTAGGCGCACCACGCTCGGGTCGCGTCGGCGCCATACCGGTCGATGATCTCGAGCGGGTCGACGCCGGTTCCGAGCGACTTGCTCATCCGGCGGCCATCGGCGGCGAGCACCGTCCCATGGATGAGCACGTCAGAAAACGGCAGGACGTTGAGGAAGTGCAGCGACATGAAGACCATGCGCGCCACCCACAGATAGAGAATGTCGCGGGCGGTGTCGAGCACCTGCGTGGGATAGAAGCGCTCCAGGTCTTCGGTGTCGTTGGGCCAACCGAGCGTGGCGAACGGCCAGAGCGAAGACGAGAACCAGGTATCGAGCACGTCGGGATCCTGGACGAGTTCCTGGTTACCGCACTGCTCGCACTCGCGTGGATCTTTCACGTAGGCGACGGCGTGGCCGTTGGCGCAGGTCCACACCGGGATCCGATGCCCCAGCCACAGCTGTCGCGAGATGTTCCAATCCCGGATGTTGTTCATCCAGCGCAGGTAGGGCTCGCGCCAGCGGCTGGGATGGAAGCGTAGTTCGTCCATCTCGGCCACCGCAATCGCCGGGCCGGCGAGCGGCTTCATCTTGACCCACCATTGCGCCGAAACGAGCGGCTCGATCACGGCGCCGCAGCGATCGCAGTGCCCGACCGAGTGATGATATGGGTCGATCTTTTTTAACGCCTTCTCGGCCCGCAACATCTCGACGATGCGGGGGCGCGCCTTGGCAACCGGGAGCCCGTCCAGTTCGGGAACCTCCGGAATGTTCATCCGGCCGTCGAGGTGGAGGATCGTGAGGACAGGTAAGTGATGCCGCTCACCGATCTCGTAGTCGGTAACGTCATGGCCTGGCGTGACCTTCACGGCGCCGGTGCCGAAGTCCTGCTCGACCGCCTCGTCGGCAACGATCGGCACACGCCGGTGGACGATGGGCAGCAGCACGGTCTTGCCGATCAGGTCTTTGAATCGCCAGTCGTCCGGATGAACGGCGACCGCGGTATCGCCCACCATCGTCTCCGGGCGGGCGGTGGCAACCGAGATGGCCCCGCCGCCCTCGACCGGATAGTCCAGGTAGTAGAGCTGGTCGTCGGCCTCTTCGTACTGCACTTCGAGGTCTGAGATCGCGCTCTGGTCACGCGGACACCAGTTGACGATGCGCGGACCGCGGTAGATCAGGCCCTCTTTCCAGAGCTGGACGAAGACGTAGCGGATTGCCTCGACGTAGGTCGGGTCCATCGTGAAGCGATTGCGCGACCAGTCAGCGGAGAATCCGAGACGGCGCATTTGTTTGAGGATCGTGTGCCCGGTGGTCTCGTACCATTCTTGGACCATTCGGTCCCAGGCCTCCCGGCCGATCTTTTCTTTCGTTGTCCCCTTCTTCGCCAGCTGCTTCTCGAGGACGTTCTGGGTCGCGATCGCGGCGTGGTCCGTTCCCGGCACCCACAGCGCGGCGTCGCCGAGCATCCGATGCCAGCGAATCAACACGTCCTGCAGCGTGTACATGGCGTGTCCCATGTGCAGGTCGCCCGTGATGTTGGGTGGCGGCATCGAGATCGTGAAGGTCTTGCCGGTCAGGCTCTCGCGCGCCTTGAAGTAGCCGCGCTGTTCCCAGACGTCGTACCAGCGCTGCTCGACGGTCTTGGGATCGTAGCGCGTCTCCATCGTGGCCAACTAGTTTAAAGGCGCCCACGGCGCCCGATTACCATGGCCGGCGCCTCGGCGAGCTAGCGGTTAGCGGCAGCTACAGCGAAGGCTGGTTCAGCGGCTCTGGGCGCCGGGCGTCGTCCGCATTCGCGGCAGCGACTTCCTCGACTTCGATCGCCTCAGGCGGTTGCGGCAAGAGCACGGTATCGGACTTCGCCAGCAGCGCCTCGGCGATGACCTCATCCATCGTCTTGACGAACTTAAAGGTCAGCTTCTTCCGGATGTCCGGTGGAACGTCGGCAACGTCGGGTTCGTTGTCTTCTGGCAGCACGATGGTCGTGATGCCGATCCGGTGCGCCGCCAGGACTTTCTCTTTCAGGCCGCCGATCGGCAGCACGCGGCCGCGCAGGGTGATCTCCCCGGTGAGCGCCACATCCGACCGGATCGGCCGCTGCGAGAGCGCCGAGATGATCGCGAGCGCCATGGAAATACCGGCCGATGGCCCGTCCTTGGGGATGGCGCCTTTCGGAATATGGACGTGCAGGTCGAGCTTGTCGCGGAAATCGACGGGAATGCCCAGCGCCTCGGCATTCGAGCGCGCATAGGACATCGCCGCACGCGCCGACTCCTGCATCACGTCGCCCAGCTGCCCCGTGAGATTCATGTTGCCCTTCCCCGGCATCGTGATCACCTCGATCGTCAGCAGGACGCCGCCCACCTCAGTCCACGCGAGGCCGTTGGCGACACCGATCAGTGGCTCTTTATGACCTTCGTCCGGCTTGTAGCGCGGCGGCCCCAGTAGATCGTCCAGCCGCGCGGGGGTGACCATGACCCGCCGCGTCTTTCCGGAAACGACCTCGCGCGCGATCTTGCGGCAGACGCCGGCGATCGAGCGATCCAGGTTTCGAACCCCCGCTTCGCTCGTATACCGGAGAATGATCGTCGACAGCGCCGGCTTTGGGAACTCGATGTTTTTCGCGGTCAGCCCGTGCTCCTTGAGCTGTTTGGGCACCAGGAACTCGCGCGCGATCACCATCTTTTCGTCGCTCGTGTACCCCGGCAGGTTGATGACTTCCATCCGATCGAGCAGCGGCCGCGGGATGGAGTAATAGACATTCGCGGTCGTGATGAACAGCACCTCCGAAAGATCGAACGGAATCTCGAGATAGTGATCGGAAAAGTGCTTGTTCTGCTCCGGATCGAGCACCTCCAGCATTGCCGACGCGGGGTCGCCGCGGAAATCTGACGACATCTTGTCGATCTCATCGAGCAGGAACACCGGATTCCGCGTGCCGGCCTCGCGCAGGCCCTTGATGATGCGTCCCGGCATCGAGCCGACATACGTCCGCCGGTGGCCACGAATCTCGGCTTCATCCGAGACTCCGCCCAGCGAGGCGCGGACGAACTGCCGTCCGAGCGCACGAGCGATCGAGCGCCCGAGGCTGGTCTTGCCGACGCCGGGCGGGCCGATGAAACAGAGGATCGGGCCCTTCGGCGACTTGGTCAGCTGGCGGACGGCGAGAAATTCCAGGATCCGTTCCTTGACTTTGGTCAGGCCGTGATGGTCCTCGTCCAGGACCTTCTCGGCGGCACGCAGATCGGTGACGTCTTCGCTGGAGACGTGCCAGGGCAGCGAGACAACGAGATCCAAATAGTTGTGCAGCACCGAGATCTCCGGCGATCCGGGCGGCATCCGCTCCAGCCTGTCGATGTCTTTCAGCAAGCGCTCTTCGACGGCTTGCGCCAGCTCCAGCGTCCTGACCTTCTCGCGCAGCTCGTCCAGCTCGCTGAGCTGCGCGTCTTCGCCGCCCAGCTCTTCCTGGATGACGCGCATTTGTTCCTTCAGATAGAACTCTTTCTGGCGGCGATCGATCTGCTGGCGGACTCGCTGGCGGATGCTGCGATCCATGTCCAGGATCTCGATCTCGCGCTGCAACAGGCTGGTCAGCTTCTCCAGGCGCGCATTCATCTGGAAGGTCTCGAGCAAGTCCTGCTTGTCCGTGACGCCGACGCCGAGGTTGGCGGCAACGATGTCGGCGACCCGGCCGGCATCTTCGACGCCGCGCACCGTCAGGTTGACTTCCGGTGGGACTTTCTTGTCGAGCTCGACGTAGCGGTCGAAGAGCGCGACCACGCCCCGCATCAGCGCCTCGAGCTCGGACGAGGGATCGAGGTCCTCTTCGAGCTTGGCCACCTCGACGGCAAGATGCGGCTCCGCGCCGATGAATCGCTCGATCACGGCCCGCGTCGAGCCTTCGATCAACACTTTGATCGTGCCGTCGGGCAGCCGCAGCATCTGGACCACCTGGGCGAGGACGCCCACCCGGTACAGGTCCGGCTCCTCGGGCTCCTCGCAATCGGCACGTCGTTGGGTGCAGAGAAAAATCTGCTTGCCGTTCGCCATCGCCCGGTCGAGCGCCTTGATCGACCGATCGCGGCCGACATAGAGCGGCACGATCATGTGCGGGAATAGAACGACGTTCTTGAGCGGGAGAAGGGGTAGTTCGAGCGTGGCCGGCGTGCCGGTCACAGGCGGCAAGCGAGGGTCCTTAAGCAGTCTGCTCGGGTGCGATCTCCTCGAGCTCTTCTTCCGAGTACATCTCCGGCTCGCTGCCGAAGTTGACCGACTTCTCGGTAATGACGCATCGCTTGACCTCCGGGCGTGACGGAACTTCGAACATGGAGTTCAGCAAGATGTCTTCGATGATGCTCTTCAATCCGCGGGCGCCGGTTCCGCGTTGCAGCGCCTTGCGCGCGATCGCCGTCAGGGCCGGCGGCTCGAAAATCAACTGGACGTCGTCGAGCGCGAAGAACTTCTGGTACTGCTTGACGAACGCGTTCTTCGGCTCTGTGAGAATCCGAATAATGTCTGACTCATCCAGGTAATCGAGCGTGACGCCGATCGGCAGGCGACCGACGAACTCGGGAATCAAGCCATATTTCAGTAAATCCATCGGCTGAAGCTGCTTGAGGATGCGGGTCGTCTCCTTGTTTCGATTCGCGTGCACCTCGGAGCCGAAACCGATCTGCTTGTGGCCGATCCGGTGCTCGATGATGCGCTCGAGGCCGTCGAACGCGCCGCCGCAGATGAACAGGATGTTCGTCGTATTGATCTGGATGAAGTCCTGGTGCGGATGCTTCCTTCCGCCCTGCGGCGGAACGTTGGCGATCGTGCCTTCGAGAATTTTCAGCAGCGCCTGCTGGACGCCCTCGCCCGAGACGTCGCGCGTGATCGATGGGTTGTCCGACTTGCGCGCGATCTTGTCGATCTCGTCGATGTAAATGATGCCGCGCTCGGCACGTGCGATATCGAAGTCCGCCGCCTGAATGAGCCGCAGAAGAATATTCTCGACGTCCTCGCCCACGTAGCCCGCTTCGGTCAGTGACGTGGCGTCGGCGATCGAGAACGGGACATCGATGATCTTGGCCAGCGTCTGGGCGAGCAGCGTCTTGCCGCAGCCGGTCGGGCCGACCAGGAGCACGTTGGACTTCTGTAATTCGACGTCACCGGCCATCTTGCTGTGGGCGATCCGCTTGTAGTGGTTGTAGACGGCGACCGAGAGCACGCGCTTGGCGTGGTCCTGGCCGATCACATACTGGTCGAGCGCCGCGTTGATCGTCTTCGGATTCGGGATCAACCCGCCCTTGGTGCGCTTCTGCGACGTCGTCTTGGTGTCCTCTTCCAGGACCTCCTGACACAAATCGATGCACTGATCGCAGATGTAGACGCCGGGACCGGCGACCAGCTTGCGGACCTGCGATTGGTCCTTGCCGCAGAAGGAGCAACGGGTGTGCCGGCGGCGGTCCTCGCGTTCGTTCATCGGGATGTCTTGGGTCCTTCGCGTTCGGGTTCGGGCTGGAGGGCCGGCGCCGACCGGGTGCCCGCGGTGCTCAGCTCGAGGCGGCCATCCTTGGCGGCGGGGTCGGTCGGCCGGGCGGTACTGAGGATGATGTCGTCGATGATGCCGTAGGTCTTCGCCTCTTCGGCGCTCATGAAGAAGTCGCGCTCGGTGTCCCGCTCGATCTTCTCGATCGGCTGGCCGGTATGGCTGGACAGGATGTCATTGAGTGTTTTGCGGATGCGCAGGATCTCCTGCGCGTGGATCTGGATGTCGCTCGCCTGGCCCTGAAAGCCACCCGAGGGCTGGTGGATCAGGATGCGGGTGTTGGGCAGCGCGAAGCGCATCCCCTTGGTTCCGCCGGCGAGCAGCACCGTCGCCATGCTGGCGGCGAGGCCCATGCAGACAGTGGAAACCCGCGGGCTGACGTAGCGCATGGTGTCGTAGATCGCGAGCCCAGCGGTGACGACGCCGCCGGGTGAATTTATATAAATATTGATGTCTTTGTCGGGATCTTCCGACGCCAGGAAGAGCAGCTGCGCCATCACGACGTTGGCAACCTGGTCGTCGATCGGCGTGCCGATGAAAATAATCCGGTCCTTCAGCAGCCGGGAATAAATATCAAAGGCGCGCTCACCGCGGTTGGTGGTCTCGATGACCATCGGGATGAGGGCTTCGGGACGACGGCCGAGCTGATGGTTCATTCGGCTCTCCTGTCTCCGCATTATAGGGTCCAATTCTTACAATCCCATCGTCTGCGTACTCACTTTTGAATACGCATGTCGCTCAGCGTTCTTTCCTTTTCCCAGCCGGACGACCGCCTGCCGATGCCGATGACCCCGCCTCTTGCAGCTCGTTGACGTCCGGAAGCGGCTCCATTTTATCCGAAGATTCCGGCGCCGCCAGCGTGCTCAGATGGTCGATCGTCTTGCGCATCAACAGCTGATGGCGAAAATAGGCCCGCACCGGGTCGGCGGTGCGCAGGTCGGCGTGCTTGTGGCCGGTGTGATCTTCCTCGGAAAGCGCGTTGTTCACGGCATCCTCGACCTCGGCGTCCGAGACGGCCAGGCCTTCTCGCTCGGCGACGGTCTCCAGCGCCAGCTCGAGCCGGACCTTCTGGACGGCCTGCGGTCGCTGCTCGGCGCGGAGAACATCGAGCGACGTGTTCGTGTACTCGAGATAGCGATCCATTTTCACGCCCTGGTCCTGGAGCCGCGTCTCCAGCTCGCGGATCCGCCGATTGACTTCCCGGTCGATCAGCGCCTCGGGAACCTCCACCTGCATGCGATCATCCAGCGCCTTCAGGACATCGTTCTCGAACCGCTGTTCGTCGGCGCTGTGGGCCGCTTCCTGCAGCTCGTTCTGGATCTGCTGCCGCAGCTCCAGCAGGGTCTGCCCTCGTCCGACTTGCTTCGCGAGCTCATCGTCGACCGGTGGCAGGCGCCGCTCTTTGATGGTCTTGACCGTAACCCGAAAGATGACCTCGGATCCCGCCAGGTCTTTCTTCGGATAGTCCTCGGGGAGCGTGAGCCGGATGTCGCGCGTCTCGTTGACCGCCTGGCCGGCGAGCCCGTCTGCCAGCCCGGGAATGAGCCGCTCTTTGTCCACCTCGAGCTGGGCGTCTGTCTGGCTCTCGCCGACCAACGTGGCGCCGCCTTTGAGGATGTGGGTGTCGACCGTCAGGAAGTCGCCCGCCTGGACCGGGCGATCGACGTCGTGCAGTTCGGCGAAACGTGCCCGGAGCCGCTCGATCGTCTCCTCGACGTCTTTGTCGGTCACCTCGGTCTGGGGGCGCGGGACCCGGATATCCGTGTAATCCCCAAGGTTGATCTCGGGCTTGATCGAGACGGTCGCCTTGAACCGCATCGGCTGCCCGCGGTCGAACTGCTCGACCTCGACGCGCGGCACGTCGATCGGATCGAGGCCCGCCTCGTCGAGCGCCGCGTCGTACGCGGTCGGCAACAGCAAATCCAGGGCTTCCTGGCGGAGTGTCGGCCATCCGATCTCACGCTCGACCATCGGCCGAGGCGCCTTGCCGGGCCGGAATCCGGCGATCCGGACACGCGGCGCCAGCCGCGAGTAGGCCCGCTCGATCGAGCGCGAGACCTGGTCTACCGGGACTTCGACGGACAGAATCACCTGGGAGCCGGGCTTGCGCTCGGTGTCGACCTTTACGGCTGCCACGTGAAGCTACGCTACCAGTTCGCCCGAAGCGCAGACAGGGCCGGTTGGCCGTTGGATCGTAAGGTTTCAGCCGGAGCAGGCGCTGGAATTCGAGCTGATCGTGGATCTCCTCCAGGGATTCGCGAGCCACGTGCCGGAACCGTCCCGGGCTCTCCACTTTCTGCCCGGGCGCCTGATAACGTGTGCATGCAAACAGCCCGATGAAGCCCTCCAGGCTTGGCGCCGGGCGTGTGCCAGTAACCAATCCCTTACTCATTGACGGCGAGGTGCGCTGGGGGCGAGTGGTCGCACTCCTCGTGGCCGTGGTCCTCTTGGGTCTTTTCGTGGCGGTCCCGCTGCTGTTTACGGCCATCGCCGGACGAGTGCCGTGAGCAAGCACCGATCCCTGGCGGGTCGGTAAGGCTCAAGTCGGATTCATGCGGGCGAGAGGACTCGAACCTCCATGGCTTGCGCCACACGGTCCTAAGCCGTGCGCCTGTACCAATTCGGCTACGCCCGCAGGGCAGTAGGAAATATACCCACGTAAGATCGCGAGCGTGGTGGAGCTCGCGATTGCGCCGGGCGTTCAGCGCGCGCTTGAAAGCGGCAACCCGGTGGTCGCCCTCGAATCCGCGGTCATCACCCATGGCCTGCCGGGACCGGCCGCGCTCGAGGCCGTCCGCCGGCAGTCCGACGCCTGCGAGCAGGGTGGCGCCGTGCCGGCCGTCGTCGCCGTTTTCGAGGGGACGCTGCACATAGGGCTGTCGCTCGACCAGTGCTCGGCCCTGGCTACGCATCAAGACAATGCGAAAGTCTCGCCCTGGAATCTGGCGAGCGCGATCTCGAGCCCGGGATTCGGCGGAACCACCGTGGCGGCGACGGTCGGGGCGGCTGCCGCGGCCGGCATTCGCGTCGTCAGCACGGGAGGCATCGGCGGCGTCCATCCGGGCGCCAACGGCCTTGACGTCTCGGCCGATCTGACCGAGTTGGGCCGTCGCCGGGTTTGCGTCATCTGCGCCGGGCCGAAGTCGACGCTCGACGCCGGCGCCACGCTCGAGCGCCTCGAAACGCTCGGCGTCCCGGTGATCGGCTGGCGGTCGTCACTGCTGGCCGGCTTCCTCGCGGTCTCGGCCGGCCTGCGGCTCCCGGCGCGCGCCGACACGATTGACGCGCTTGGCTCGATCGTCCGTCATCACTGGGCGCTGGGTGGTGCCGGCCTGGTCGTGAGCCAGCCGATCGCCGGCGAGCTGGCACTCTCCCGTTCCGAGTTATCCGCGGACGGCGAGCTCGCGGTTCGTGGCCCCGAGCGCACCCCCGCCGAGCTGCGCCGGTTGCAGGCTCGCCTCGGCGACCGTGTCATCCAGGCCAATGTCGCGCTGCTCGAACGCAATGCCGCGCTCGCCGGCGTACTCTCGGCGGCCCTTAGCAGCGCGCCGGCAGGAAACGCACGTGGATAGGCCGGAGGTACCAACAGACGAGCAGCTGCGGCGTCTCAAGAACACCGTGATGGGCGCCGGTTTTCGCCTCTCGCAGCTGGCGAAATCCGGGCAGGTGCCAGACGAATCGATGCGGGAGCTGGCGTCGATCAGCCAGGAGCTGACGAACGCGGCCCTGCGGCTAGAACGCCTCCTGGCCGGACTCCGGCGATCGGGGTAGCGGCTCCGGCTGCAGCGCGCGATAGACGGCTGCGGCGGCACCGATTGCGACGATCAGGCAGGCGGCCGCGAGCGTAAAGAGCGCGATGATGACAAACTGCGCTGTGTTGTGGCCGGCCGTGAGCTAGAGCGCCGCGGCAAGCGTCCAGAACCCCGTCAAGGCCGCGGCCAGACGCGCCCAGACCGGCGCCGCTTTCAGGTAGCGCTCATGCGTGCCGAGCTCGAGCGGCAGACGCTCCGCCCAATCCGGGCGGTATCTCCAGGCGAAGGCGAGCGCTGCCCAGCCCACGGCGTTGCCGAGCGCAAAGACAAAAAGCATTGCGCGCAACAGGTCCATGCCGATGCAACGGCTCCTGCGAGCCATCCTGAGCGGCGACCGTCGGTTGTTACTGACCCGCTACTCGAGCAGCGCGCGTAGCCGGTCGGCCGACTCCTCCGCCAGCGTGTCATTGATAAACACCCCCGCGCCCGACTCTGAGCCCGCCAGGTACTTGAGCTTTCCGCGCTCGCGCAGCGTCGGATAAAACTCGACGTGCAGGTGCGCCTGCGTCGGCGGCTTCGCACCGGTTGGAGCCTGGTGCATCACCATCATGTAGGGCATCGGGGTCTCGAAGAGCCGGTCGTAGGCACGCGCCACCCGCTGCATCGAGGTCAGCAGGCTCATCCGTAAGGCGGGCGTCATCGCGGCGAGCGAGGCGCGATGGGTTCGGCTCGTCACGTGGACTTCATAGGGCCAGCGCGCATATCCGGGCACATAGGCGACGATGCCCGCGCCATTGATCAGAACCCGCCGCTTCCCGTCCAGCTCATCCCGGATCAAGCGGCACTGGAGACAGCCGCGGGTTTGCCGCCGCAGCTCGGTCGCCGGCACGGGTGGAATAAACGAATAGGCATAGATCTGCCCGTGCGGATGGTGGAGGGTGACCCCCACCTGCTCGCCGCGGTTCTCAAAGATAAAGACGTAGCGAACATCGGGCCGGCGCGACAGCTCGCGATAGCGGTCGGTCCAGACATCGGCGAGCAGCTGGAGACGATCATCCGGCAGCGTGGCGAACGAGCCGTCGTGCTGGTCCGTGTAGACGACGACTTCGCAGTGACCGCCCGGCGCAACCATCGCGGGAAAACGATTCTCAAAGACCGCGGCCTGGTATCGGCTCGCCGGAATTTCGCTCGAGTGCCCGGGCCTCGAGGGACAGAGAGGGCAGGCGGTGCGTTCAGGTAGGAACGTCCTCGCCTGTCGCGAGGCGGCCACCAGCACCCACTCGCGACGCAACGGGTTCCAGCGCCGCTGGTAGACGCCATTTGGCATGGCGGGCGCCTGGTAATCCTCCGGCGCCGGAACGAAATCCCCATACAGATACACGCGCCGTCCGTCCGGCTGGACGATCTCGCGACGAACGGCGTGCGGCACTGGCGGAGATATTAAATGCGCCCAGGAGGATTTGAACCCCCGCACCCGGGTCCGTAGCCCGGCGCTCTATCCAGGCTGAGCTATGGGCGCATGCAGAGCCATCTATTGTAGTTCGAGACTCGCGACGCGCGAGTGCCGCGCCGGTCCGCGGGCGAGCTGACTGCGCATCAGGTGCACGGATTCCACCGGTAGCGGGCCGAACTCGTGATCCTTCCATACGGCATACCAGCGCTCGAGCGCCTCCCGGCCCGCCCCCGGGGGCAACCGCCGCGCTCGACCGAGCGTGAGATGCGGTCGGAAGTCCGGCTCGATCTCAAAGCCTGCGCGCCTCAGGGCTCCCGCGGTGTCGTGGCGCAGCGCACGGATGCGATCGACATTCGTGTCGGCGAACGCGGCCCAGAGCACTCTGGGCCGCCGCTTGCCACCAAAGGCATTCACACCGCGGGCGCTCAACGTAAAGCGCGCGTGGCGGCCAACCGCCGGCTCGAGCGCCGCCGTGATCGACGGCACGCGCGCCACATCGACGCCGCCGAGAAAGTGCAGCGTGAGATGAACCTGCGCCGGATCGCTCGCGCGGATCCAATCGCGCATTCCCGCGAGACCGTCCAGCGGCTCTTGCAATGCCTGACGAAGCGGTGCGGGCAGCTCGACCGCGACGAAGAGCCGCCAGGGCCTGGTCTCAGGCTCCGGCGCGACTGCCAACCGAGACCGTGATCTTGCCGTCGCGGCGCAGCGCCGACTCCTGATCGTCGATGAATTTCGTGAACCACGCCGGGGTTCCCTGCGGACTGAGCATGTCGACCGTCGGGGCCAGCACCAGGATGAGTGCGAGACGCACCTGGTCGTCGCGTCGCTCGAGCGCCTTTACGATCGCGAATCCCCGGCCCGTCGCGATCACGCCGCTGGTCGCCCCGGTAGCCAGTCCTTGCACGGCGTTCGCCAGCTCGGGCTCGGGCAGGTCGCCGGGCCGCACCCAGCCCACCTCGCCATGCCGGGCCGCCGTTCCCGAGTCGTCGTTCCATTTGGCGACGACGCTGTCAAAGCTCTGGCCTGCATGCAGATCGCTCATGGCGCTCCCCGCCCGTTGCTTCGCCATCGCGTGCAGCAATCCCACCTCGGTGAGCAGCGCGCGCTCGTAGTCCTGGAAGCTCTGCCGCGTGAAGCCATTGCGGGCAATCGCCGCGCTGAAGCTCGCACTCCCGTTCTCCAGCATCGCGACTCGCGTCGTGACGGCCTGATCGCTGATCGAGACGCCGCGTCGCTTGGCCTGCTGCGTGATGATCGTCTCGCGAATCAGCTGCTCGATCGTGAAGTCCTCGAGCCGCTGCCTGGGCACGGGACTGGGGATCGCCTCTGGCATGCCGGCGAATGGGTCACGCGCCTGACTGACGTTGAGCCGCTCGTGGTAGGCGGCCATCGAGATCGCCTGGCCGTCAACGGTGGCAGCGGCCGGGGGAGCCGCAAGCGGGATGGCGACCGTGGGAGAGCAGGCGGTCATCGCACCGGCGAGCATGACGATCAGCAAGAGCCGCGGCATTGCGACGGACATTAGACCACGGCTGCCTCGGGCTGGGTCGAACGTCTGGATGTCAGCTCGCGCCGATTTTCACCATGCCAAGGAACTCGAAGATGAATTTCAGCGCGGCCAGGCTCGTGATGTGCCCGGTGTCGAGTGGCGGCGCCACCTCGTCGACGTCGAGGCCGGCCAGCCGGACGCCGCGCAGCTGGCGGAGAAAGTCCAGGAGCTCGCGCGAGGTCAGCCCGCCGGCGGACGGCACGCCGGTTCCGGGCGCGTACGCCGGGTCGAGCGAGTCGATGTCGAGCGAGATATGCAGCGCGTCGCTGCCGATGCGCGAGCCGATCTCATCAGCCAGCTGCGTGCCGGTCCAGCCATGCGCCGTCGCCGCCGTGATGAGCGTGATGCCCGTGCGACGAATAAATTGGATCTCGTCCCAGTCGTAATCGCGGCAGCCGAGCAGCGTCACTTTCGGGGGTTCGATCTCGCCCAGCTCGAGCCCGCGGCGCAGCGCGCAGCCGTTCGACCAGCGCGTGTGCCTCGAGACGTCGTTCAAGTCCGGGTGGGCATCGATGTAGAGAACGCTCAGCTTGCCATTGAGTCTCTTCTGCTGCGCGATCAACGTCGGACTCACCGTCGTGTGGTCGCCGCCGAGCACGATCGGCAGAGTCCCGGGAGCCGTCTTAAATATTTCATCCGCAACGCTGTCGACGTTCGCGCCCATGTCGCCCTCGACGAGCGCGACGTTGCCATCGTCCCGGACCGTGAGCTCGTTAAAAAGCTCGGCGTGCTCGCTGACCGGCGCAAAAATCGCGGATAGCTTGCGCAGCGCGTCCGGCGCCTGGGCTGCGCCGGGCCGATAGAGCGAACCGCGATCCAGTGGCACACCCAGGATGCGCACGTCCGGTTGCCTCCCCGGCGCCGGCGCTCTCAGTCCCGCCCATGGTGCCAGGCCTGCCGTATTGAACTCGTGCTCGCTCACGTCCGTAAAAAGCCGCCGATCGCCTCAACTTGCGCCGCGATCAAGGTCGGCGTCCAGCCGTGGCCCGCCGACTCGATCACCCGGATCTCGGCTTGCGGCATCAGCGCGTGAAGATTTCGAATGCCCTCGACGTCGACGATCCGGTCATCCGCGGCGACGACGACGAGCGCGGGCTTCCGCCACGAGCCGAGAAAATCCCGATAATCGCGCGTGATGCCGTCACGCAGCCAGTCCCGCGCGACCCTGCCATCGGCGCGCAGCTGATTGTCGAAATTCACCTGCGCATCGTACGGGTCCACGCCCGGGCCTTCAACGAGAAAGCGCTTATAGAGATCGGACACCGTCCGACTACGCCGCAGCCGGTCGACGCACCAGAAGACGGGCGCTGCCGTGAAGGCGCGGACCTGCCGCTTGAAGGCCACGCGAATCGTTCGCGGCGAATAGATCGGCGTGTGCAGCACCAGGCGCGCCACCCGCTCGCGCCAGCGCGACGCGTACTCGAGCGCGACTGTGGCGCCGAGGCAGATGCCGCCGACATCGTGCTCGCCGAGCCCAAGGCGGTCGGCGAACGCGTGTAAAAATTCCGCGTGACTCGCGACGCTGAACGGTCCGGTCCCGGCCTCGGTCTCGCCGCAGCCCGGGAGGTCAGGAATCAGGACGCGTCGATCGGTGGCGAACGCCGGCCCCCAGGTATGAAAGTTCTCCAGCGAGCCGATGAACCCGTGCGCGAGCAACAGCGGCGGGCCCGATCCCTGATCCAGGTACCGCACCCGGCGCCCGCCTAGCTCGAGATGGCTGACGTTCTGCGCGCTTACTCTCCGGTGTCGATCTGGGCCCGCTGCAGGCGCCCCGAGTAGTCGATATAGATCGTCTTCCACTCGGTGAATTCGTCCAGCGCGACGGTGCCTGCCTCGCGATGCCCGTTGCCGGTGTTCTTCACGCCGCCGAACGGCAGTTGAATCTCGGCGCCAATCGTCGGGGCGTTGACGTAGACGATCCCGGATTGCATCTCTTCGATCGCGTGAAACGCCTTGCGCAAATCGTTCGTATAGATCGACATCGAGAGCCCGTATTGGGTCGAATTCGCGACGTCGAGCGCCTCATCGAGATTGCTCACCGGCATCACCAGCGTCGAGGGCCCAAAGATTTCTTCCTGGGCCATCCGCATATCCTTCCGGCCATCGGCGAAGATCGTCGGCCGGTAGAACCAGCCATCCGAGCCAGCGAAATCGCCGCCGTGCACCAGCCGGGCGTGCTCTCTCTTGCCGATCTCGGTGTACTCGTGCACCTTCTTGAGCGCCCCTTCGTTGATCACGGGGCCCATGTCTGTATCCGCCTGAAGCCCGTCGCCGACTTTGAGCTTCGCCGCCCGCTCCTGCAACAGATCGACGAAGTCTTTCTGGACTTTCTGGTCAACGATCAGGCGCGATGCCGCGGTGCAGCGCTGACCGGACGTGCCGAAGGCCGCCCACAAGGCGCCGTCCACGGCCAATGGGATATCCGCATCATCGAGCACGACGATGCAGTTCTTGCCACCGAGCTCGAGACCGAGACGCTTGAGATTCCGGCCCGCGATCTCGGCGATGTGCTTGCCGGCTGCCGTCGACCCCGTGAACGAAATGCCCGCGACGCGCGGGTCTTTCACCAGCACGTCACCTACATCCGCGCCGCTTCCCGTCACCAGGTTGAGGACGCCGCCCGGCAGGCCGGCCTCTTCGAAGATCTCTACGAGCTTCGTCGCGATGATCGGTGTGTCCGACGCCGGCTTGAAGACCACCGCGTTGCCGGCCATGACCGCCGGGAAGATCTTCCATGACGGGATCGCCATCGGGAAGTTCCAGGGCGTGATGCAGGCGATGACCCCGAGCGGCACCCGCTCGGTGATGCAGAGCTTATTGCGTAACTCCGACGGGACCGTCTCGCCGTGCGGTTGCCGGCCGAACCCGGCGGCGTACTTGCCCATGTCGATCGCTTCCTGGACGTCGCCGCGCGTTTCTTTCAGGACTTTGCCCATTTCCTGAGTCATGATTCGGGCGAGATCTTCTTTGCGCGATTCCAGCATCAGCGCGGCCTTGAGGCAGATCTCGCCGCGGGCCGGCGCCGGCGTGTGGCGCCAGCCGGGGAATGCCTTCTGCGCCGCCTCGATCGCCTGGTTAACGTCGTCGGCGTTCGACGCCTGCATCACCCCGAGCACCTGATCCTTGTGCGCTGGATTCGTCGAGCTAAACGTTTTGCCCGACTTCGACTCGACCCACCGGCCGCCGATGTAGTTCTTGTAGCTCTTCGCCTCGGTCTTTTGTTTTTGCTCGCTGGTCATCGTCTGGCTCATGCTGACACCTCCTCTCAGGCTGCCGCCTCTTCAGGCGGCCGCCTCGTGAAACGCCGCGCTTAAAATCTCCCAACCCTCATTGAGTTCGCTCTCCGAAATATTCAGCGGCGGCACCAGGCGCAGCACATTGTCCTCGGTGCCGCAGCTGAGAATCACCAGCCCCGAGTCGAGGCAAATCTGCCGGATGTGCTTCTGCAAATGCTTGTCCGGCTTGCCGTTCTTCTCGACCAGCTCCACGCCAATCATGAGGCCCAGGCCGCGGACGTCGCCAATGGCGCCGACGCGCGTTTGCAGCTCGCGAAGGCGCCCGAGCAGCTGCTCGCCTTTCTCCCGCGCATTCTCGAGAATGCCCTCGCGCTCGAAGACGTCCAGCGTCGCGATCCCCGCGGCGCACGACACCGGGTTGCCGCCGAACGTTGACCCGTGCGCGGCCGGCTCCCAGCGGTCCATCAGCTTGCTGCTCGCCACCACGGCACTGAGCGGCAGCCCGGACGCGATCGACTTGGCCAGCGTCATGATGTCCGGGACGACGCCCGTATGTTCGCAGGCGAACATCTTGCCGGTCCGGCCGTAGCCGGACTGCACCTCGTCGGCGATCAAGAGAATCCCGTGCTCGTCGCAGAGCTCGCGCAGGCGCGGCATAAAGGCAGCCGGCGGCACGACGTAGCCGCCCTCGCCCAGCACCGGCTCGACGATGAAGGCGGCGACGTTCTTGGGCGGGACACGCGTGTCGAGCATCTGCGCGATGAAATCAAAGACGTAGTCCAGCGTCGCCTCGTCGCCCGGCCCCGAGGGATTCCTGTACGCGTACGGATAGGGCACGTGGTAGACGCCGGGGAGAAACGGCTCGTAGCGCTCGCGGTAGTAGCTCTTGGACGCGGTGAGTGAAAGCGCGCCGTAGGTCCGCCCGTGAAAGGCGCCCTGGAACGCGATGAGCGCTGATTTTCCCGTCACGTAGCGTGCCAGCTTGATCGCACCCTCGACCGCCTCGGCGCCGCTGTTGGCGAAAAATATCTTGTCTAGCTTGCCCGGCGCGAGGGCGGCGATGCGCTCGGCCAGCTCGATGGCCGGCTGGTGATGCGCGACGACGGACGTATGGACGAGCTTGTCCAACTGCTCGTGGGCCGCGCGCAGGACGTCCGGATGTCCGGAACCTGAGAGAGATGCGCGCGTTCGCGCGCCAGCCAGTCTTCCTGGCTATCGCCGGTTGGTGTTTCCTTGACGAGTCTCATGGAGCCTCCTTGATCGAGTGTCCGAGTCGCCGGCGAACTCGGCCACCGGCGGAGGCTGTCCGTCGTTTGCGGCCCACCAGGTGCAGGTAATCCCGTGTGTGGTCATATGCCTGCCGTTGCAACGGCGAGTTAATGCTAGTTCTTTGTTCTTCGCCTAGCGCGAGGGCGCCGGATTCAGACTTCGGCTAGCGCGACGGCGCCGGATTCAGACTCGTCGCCCGCCGCGGAGCGCGTTGCGCCGCCAGGAAGCCACCGAACATCACGAGCACCCCGATCGCCTGGCCGATGTAGAAGACTTCATAAACGTGAAACACGCGGGTCAGGCTCGACGCGGTCGCAACGGTCAAGGCGCCGGCCGCGATCAGGACATTCGCTATCACCCGTGACGATGCGCCGCCCCGCCGCCAGGCGGCGAATGCCGACCATGCGGCGCCGCCGACGAGGATCACGGTGCCGACGATATTGATCAAGGCGGCCATCAGGATCGCCAGGACGTTGAAGAGCCCGCCCTGCGCGGCGATCGTGTCGGCGTTGGGAACCAGGTGCGTCTCCAGCCTGGCGGCTTGCAGCTGCGCACCAACTACCGCGGCCAGTCCAAAGGCACCCAGCACGATCAGCGTCCAGAGCGCGGGCCGGCTGAACCGCGGCGCGAGAAGATAAATCGTCCCCAGGGCCAGCACGCCAACCAGGATGATGGCGCCAAAGAAGTAGTAAGCGCGATAGAGCAAATCCGTCCAGCCGCCGGCCGCGCCGAGCACTTCCGTGAGCGCCGCGATCGCGTAAAAGGCGAGCGCCACGGCCCAGGCGAGCAGATAGGGACGCGGTCGAGTTCGATACTGCCTCCAGAGCGTTGCCGCAAAGGCCGCGCTGATCAGCATGGCCACAAGCGCATAGAAAGCCATCGCTCGAATCAGTCTAGGAGACCCGAGCATCCGTCCAGGACCTGAGCTGTGCACACGGCGGGGCAGGCCCTGACGAACGCCGAACTTGACGGGGCGCACGTATTGCCGTTAAATAGCCGCAGCCACGATCCACTACAGAGGTCTAGCACGCGTTTGAGCAGAGTCATCGCAGTGGCCAACCAGAAAGGCGGGGTTGGAAAGACGACCACCGCCGTCAACTTGGGATGTGCCCTCGCTGAGCTAGGCAAGCGCGTCTTACTGATTGATCTTGACCCCCAGGGCCACCTGACGATCAACATGGGGTTCAAGCACCCTGACCAGATCGAGCTGACGCTTTATCATCTCTTGCTCGATCCGCAGGTCACGCTCGGCCATGTCGCCAAGCACACCAACCTGGGCGTCGACTTCATTCCGTCGAACATCGAGCTCTCCGGCGCGGAGATTCAGCTGGTCTCCGAGATGGGGCGTGAGACGTTCCTGAAAGAGAAGCTCGCCCCGGGCCAGGAAGAATACGACTTCATGGTGATCGACTGTCCGCCAAGCCTCGGGCTGCTCTGTGTCAATGCCCTGGTAGCTGCCGACGAAGTCATCATCCCCCTGCAGTGCGAGTACTTCGGGATGAAGGGCATGCAGCTGCTGCACAACACCATCGAGCGCGTGCGTGCGAAACTCAATCCCCGGTTGCGCATCAGCGGCATCCTGGCGACGATCCACAAGTCGCGGACGCTCCACTCACAGGAGGTGCTCGAGCTGGTGCGGGAGCGCTACGGGGATGTGGTGTTTGACGTCGTGATCAAGGACAGCATTCGCTTCGCGGAGACGCCGCTGGCCGGGATGTCGATCCTGCAATACGCGGGCAGCTCGGAAGGCGCGAATGCCTATCGCAACCTGGCCAAGGCTGTCATCAAGCGCGAGCCCGCGTCGCCGGCTCCCGAGGTCACACCGGCTGAGCAGCCGGTCGCGACTCGTGCCTGAGCGGCGGCTCGGTGTTTAAACGCGCTTCGCTGAGCGGCTCGGCGGACTTTTTCCAGGACACGGCGAGCGCACCGGAACTCCTTGCCGAAACGGAGCCTGAGACCCTGCCGGCCGCGATTCACCATCTGCCTGTGCGCCCTGAGATCCAGCGCGTCATTCGCGAGGCGATCCAGCGTGAGCCGGTCAGCTATTTCGAGTATCAGCTCACCGAGCCCCAGGTGCGCGCCCTGATCGACGCGGTCCAGAAGCTGAAATATCCCCATAGCGTGAAGGCCGGGGCCAAGCTGAGCATGGAGGAATTCGAGACCCTCGAGGCCCTGCGCCAGCTCCTGCTCGAGGGCCTGCGCTAGCCCGAGCGACGGCCCGTCTCTGTCGCACCGAGCGCATACTTCGTGGCCGCGCTGCCAGCTCAGCCGGTTCTCGACCGTGGCATGACTCTCACCGGCGGTGGCTTCGCCACCCATCGCCCGTCCTTGCGCTCCAACGTCCAGCCTTCTTCATGGACCTTTCGGTGGTGCTCGCCGCAGACGAGCCCGAGGTTCTCCAGCTTCGTTGGCCCGCTGTCCGCCCAGAATTTCAGGTGGTGGGCGTCGCACCAGGGCGGCGGCCGGTCGCACCCGGGAAAGATGCAGTGCCCATCGCGCGCCACCATCGCGCGCCGCATCGACGGCGGGGTCGTCCGGCTGGCATGCGTGATCTCGTGTTCGAGTTCCCCGATCCCGGTGATGCGGGTGATCGCGGCATCGCACCCCATCCGGCGTACGGTTTCGGCCGGAATCGTTCCACCCCACTGGAGCTGGCCGGCAGGGGCGCCGGCGATTCCAGCGAGGGTGTCGACGCTCGTCGTCACGATCAACTGCGGACGCGGACCCGCGCCATTGCCGGAATCCGCACCGTTGGCATGGCCACGGCCCGCTCGACGAGCGAGCTCGGCAAGTGCGTCATGCGCGCGCTGCCCGGCGCTGCGCTCGTCGCCTTTGCGCGGCTTCATGAAGGGCTCCATCGCCGTGCGCAGGCTGGCTGCCGCCTCGGCCACCAGCTGGCCCTCGATCCGCGCCAGGCCGTTGACCGGCTCGCCGATCTGGAGCCAGCGGCGCTGATCGGCCCGATTGCTTTCCGTCAGCGCCGCGTCGGCGTCGACCTGATGTTCGAAGTTCTTAGCAACGGTCACAAACTGACCCGGATCCATCGCCTCCGCGGCTTTGAGCAGCGTGGTTTCGGCCTTCCGGACGGCGACCGGACCCAGGTGCTCGGCGGTGCGAGCCATCGTAACCGCGTGCTGGTAGCCGATCTCGCCCCGTGACAATGCCTCTTCGGTGCGGGGAAGCTCCTTCAGTTGCCGCGCCATTTCGACGCGCTCGGCGGCGGCGCCGCCTGACAGCTTGCCCTTCTCGCGCAGCCACGACACCATCCCCACGGCGCCATCGGCCTTATAACCGCCCGCCTTGTCGAACCGGCGGGTCGCCTCCGCGCACGCGGCTTCGGTCCGGTCGATGATCTGCCGGTACCGGATGATGACGTTGCCGAGCTCATTGGCGGGCTCTCTCGCCAGCCAGCTCAGCATGTCGTCCAGTGCCGACTCCATCCGCTCGATGGGCATCGCGCCGGACCTGCACATGTGCCCATCGTGCACGATGTTTTCGACAGCTGTCTGTCGAAGTCCGAAATAAGATTTTCCTAAGACCGCCGGCCGCGTCGGCGCTTGGACTTGCGCCAGCCCAGGGCGAGCGGCTACTCGACGGCCTGCGGGATCTCCTCGGCAGCGCGCTGCGAAGTGGCCACGTCCCAGCGGCGAGCGACCTGCTGGGCGCGATAGAGATTGGCATAGAGGCCCGGCGCGTCGACGAGGTCATCATGCCGGCCTCGCTGAACGACGCGTCCCTTCTCGAGCACGACGATCTCACTCGCCTGGCGGATGGTCGACAGCCGGTGCGCGATGACGAGGACCGTCCGATCTACGACGAGACGGGCGAGCGCCTTCTGGATCAAGTGCTCCGCCTCCGGATCCACGGATGAGGTCGCTTCGTCGAGGATCAGGATGGGGGCATCGCGAAGCAGCGCCCGCGCAATCGAGAGTCGTTGCTTCTGGCCGCCGGAAAGCCGGACACCGCGTTCCCCAATCAGGGTGTCATAGCCATTCGGCAGATCGTCGATGAACTCCTCCGCATAGGCGGCCTTCGCCGCCGCCTGCACCTGCGCGTCGCTGGCATCGGGATTGCCGATCTTGATGTTCGCCTTCACGGTGTCGTTGAAGAGAAAGACGTCCTGTAGGACCAGCCCGATGACGCCATGGAGGTAATCGAGCGGCAATTCGCGCAGATCGACGCCGCCCAGTCGCACCGCGCCTTGCTGCGGATCCCAGAAGCGGGCGATCAGGTTGGCGACCGTCGTCTTGCCGGCGCCACTCGGCCCGACCAGGGCAAGCACGGTCCCTTCCTTGAGATCGAACGAGACGTCATGGAGAACGGGGCGACCGGGATCATAGGCAAACGTCACGTGCTCGAGCGCAACGTCGTATCGCGGATTCGGCGGGACCCGCGCCGCCGGCGAGTCCTCCACGTCGACCGGCGTGTTCAAGATGTCGAAGATCCGGTCGGTCGCGGCCTCGGCATTACGCAGACCCTCGAGTTGGCGGTTGAGCTCGGTGACCGGTCGGTAGAGCAGCGTAGTCAGAAAGACAAAGAAGACGAGGTTGGCGACGCTGAGCTGGCCTGCGCTGGCCATCAGGCCGCCGATCAGTAGCACCAAGGCCACCGGGATGGCGGCCATCCACTCGACGCCGGAGAAGTACCAGGTATGGAGCAGGTTGGCCTGCGTCGCCGCCTTCTTCAGCTCATCGCTTCGCTCATCGATTGCGCGGCGAGCATGGCCGAGCGCCGAAAAAGCCTTCAGCACGCCGACACCCTGGATGTAGTCGATGATGATGCCGTTCAGCCGACCCAGTTCGTCGCGATATCGCATGAACGCGGCATAAGCGGAGCGCCGAAAGGCGAGCAGAAGCAACAGGATCAGCACGAGCGGCGCCAGCGCGACCAGCGCAAGCTTCCAGTTGACGAGCAGCATCACGATGCCGATTAGCACGGGGACGGTCGCCGCGCTGATCAGCTGGATGCCGGCATGCGCGGTGAAAAACTCGATGGTCTCGACGTCGCCGATGACCTTGGCCGCGATCGCGCCTGACTGTTGCTGGGTGTGATAGCCCATCGACAACCGCTGGAGCTGCTCATAGATGCGCATCCGCATGTCGTGCAGGACCTTGAATGCGGCAATGTGCCCAAAGCCGCCCTCCAGGTAGCGACTGATCGCCATCAGCGCCGTTGCCCCAACCATCGCGATGCCGAGCCAGACGAGCGTCCCGGTCGCAGAGGGATGGGTTAATGCCGTCAGCATTTGCCGGATGATGAGGGCCGGCAGGATGCTGAGCGCCGTGTACAGCACCGATCCCAGGACGGCGATCGCAAGCAGGCCGCGATGGCCCCGAGTGATTGCCACCATGCGAGCGAGGAAGGTCACGAGCAGAAGATTCTAATGATCCGCCGGCACACCCGACAACGACTGCACCCGCTCGCTGACCAGGTCGTACAGCGCGAGCGCGAGCCTCGGATCCGCGTTCAACATCGACGTCCGGCGGAGCTCGACGCCCAGGGCCCGCGCTCTGGCCTGGGCCTCGATATCGATGTCGTAGAAGATCTCGAGATGGTCGGCCAGGAATCCGACCGAGCAGACGAGGATCGACCGATGGCCCTCGGCGGCGAGCGCCTCGACGGTGTCGGGCAGGTCCGGTCCGAGCCACGGCTCACCGGTGTGGCTCTGGCTTTGATACGACCAGCGCCACTGCTCGACACCGGCCCGCCTCGCCACCAGTTCGGAGGTCTCCAGCAGCTGGTCCTGGTATGGATCGCCTTGGTCGAGGATTCTCGCGGGAAGGCTGTGCGCCGTGAAGACGGCAACCACCTCCTCGGGTCGCGTGAACTCTGCCCGCGTCGCGCGAACGTTTTCGGCAAGCGCCTGGACATACCCGTCCAACGCATGCCAGCTCTCGATAAAGTCGAGCGCGAGCGGCCCCGACCCGTCCTTTGGATGCGTGGCCAGCGCCGCTTCGACCTGGCGGCGATAGCCCTCGGTACTGATCGTCGAGTAATGCGGCGCCAGGACGATCGCGAGCAGCCGATCGGCCCCTGCATCGACCGCCTCGTGGACCGCGCTGGCGATCCGAGGCGTCCAATGCTTCATTCCCAGGTGCACGGTGTAGATCGCGCCATCCGGTGAGTCGGCATTGAGGAGCCGCTCGAGCTTGCGACCCAGCTCGGACGAAACGGCGAGCAAGGGCGTTGGCACCCCAACCTGCCGGTAGCGCTCGGTTAGCTCGTCCACCGCCTCGCGCGACGGCCTGCGACCGCCCCGGATGTCCGTGAAGTACGCTTCGACTTCGTCCAGCCGGTTCGGGCTGCCGTACGCGATGAGGAGCACCGCGTTGTGCTCAGCTGCCATGCACGAACTCCACGAGCCGCTGCAGATGCTCGACCGGTGACGCCGGCAGGACGCCGTGCCCGAGATTGAAAATATGCCCCGGTCGACCGCCGGCGGCTTCGATCACGCGCCGGGCCCCGTCCTCGACAACCGGCCACGGGCCAAGCAAGAGCGCCGGATCGAGATTGCCCTGGATTCCCCGGTCGTAGCCCACGGTCCGCCAGGCGTCGCCTAGATCCGCCCGCCAGTCGATGCCGATGACGTCACCACCCGCGTCTTTGAGCAAGGGCAGCAGCCCGGCGGCGCCGGTCGCGAAGTGGATCGACGGCGCGCCCGCCCGCATGAGCCCGGCAAAGATCGCCGCGGAGTACGGCTGGACGAAGCGCCGGTAATCGTCCGGCGACAAGGCACCGACCCAACTGTCGAACAGCTGCACGATCTGGGCGCCGGCTCGAACCTGCGCCAGGAGATAGTCGAGCACGAGTTCGGAAAGCCGACTCATCAGCGCCTCCCAGAGCGCCGGCTCTGCGTACATCAGGCTTTTCGTGACCAGGAACTCCCTGGAGGGCTTGCCTTCGACCAGATAGCCGGCGAGCGTAAACGGCGCCCCGGAAAACCCGATCAGAGCAACGCCAGGGTCGAGCTGCGCGCGCAGCAGCCCGATCGTCTCGAGGACGAAGGGAACGGCCTCCTCGGGGGTCCGCCGCTGCAACCTATCTATATCCGCGCGGCCGCGAATCGGCTGGGCTACCACGGGACCGACGCCCTCGACCAGCTGAAGATCGACCCCCAGCCCGAAGGCAACCGGCAGCATGATGTCGGCGAAGAGCACGGCGCCATCGACGCCGAGCCTGCGAACGGGTTGCATCGTGACCTCGGCGCAGAGCTCCGGCTGCTGGCAGATCGTAAAAAGATCGAATTTTTCGCGAACCTTCCGGTACTCGGGCAGCGATCGGCCAGCCTGCCGCATGAACCACACCGGTCGCCGCTCCACCACCTCGCGACGCGCGGCGCGGACCAGCGCGGGCCCGACCGAGGCGGCCGCCTCGCGGCCGACCGCGCCGGCCTGGGCGGTTTTCATCCGCCCGCGATCAGACTGACCTGGCGCCGGTTCTCTTCTGCCTGGGCATCGCTCACTGGAAGGCCCAGCGCGAGCGCGATTGCGTCGGCGGGCGCCATGCGCACGCAGGTGAAGATCGGCGTCTCGCGCTCGGTATAACGGCTTGCCTGCGACTCGCGGAGCTCCATGACCAGGTCGAGAAACGCCGCCGGCTCGTCGCATTCGAAGGCCACCACGAACTCCTGGTCGTCGAGGCCGAACGAGTAGGCCGTATTGATCTTGACCTGCGGATAACGGTGGCCGATCGCGAAGTGCTCGACCATCATCGCCTTGCGCTTCTCGTAGGGCAGGCGATACCACACGCGCTTCTTCCACATCGGGTAGACGAACAGATAGCGCCCGCCGACCGGCTTCAAGCGAGTGCGCCTGCCCTCTTGATCCGGGTGACGGTGCCGGCCCAGGTAGGGCGACGGCCGCATCATCG
>VBHQ01000077.1 GCA_005880395.1 Chloroflexota bacterium | reverse complement strand
CAACCGCGACGCCCCGGCCATGCATCTTGCTCGAGCTTTCTGACGATGGCTTGACTGAGGCGGCGTGGGCCGAGCAGCTTGCTGCGCAATTCCAACGCGGACTTGCCGGGCTCAACCTCGACTACAAAGCGGCGCTGAGCGAATTTCCGCTCGCGATGGCGCCGATCGTGGAAACGCACCGACGCGGGGAAGGGCCCTTCAAGGCGGATGCCGGCCGCATCAAGCAGCGACGGATCGTCGCCTAGCGCGGAGCTTGCTGGCGATGAAACCACTGCCGTTGATCGGAACTGCGGTTGGGCTCCTTGTCCTCTTTGGGATTGCGGAGTTTGGCCGTCGCCACGGAGTCGGCGCCGAAACGACGCGTCGAGTTGTCCACATCACCGGTGCCGGCACGACAGCGCTTTTCCCCTTATACCTGAGCCTGGTGGACGTCGCCGTCCTTGCTGTTGTGTTCACCGTGTTCCTGGCCTGGACTCGACTCCGGCATGCCTTGCTCAGCGTCCACGGCGTGGCACGACCGACGCTGGGCGCGATCGTGTTTCCGATCGGGTTGCTGGTCGCTGCGGTGATCCTCTGGCCGCATCCCGCCGCCTTCTCGTACGCTGCGCTGATGCTTGCCCTGCCGGACGCGGGCGCGGCGCTGATCGGCGAGCGCTTTCCCAGCTGGAGTTGGTCAGTCGTGGGCGGACACAAGAGCTTGTTCGGCAGTCTGACGTTCTTCGTCCTTGCGGTTGGCATTGGCACAGCATTTGGGCTGCTGGCCGGGAACGGGGCGTTCCTGGCTGCCGCGGGGGTCGCCCTTACGGTCGCGGCTGTTGAGGGAGCGGTCGGCTACGGCCTCGACAACCTCTTTATTCCGCTGGCTGCGGGTGTGCTGGGCGAACAATGGCTGGGCCTTTAGGATCGGCGCGACTTGACGCCGATGACGTAGATCAACTGGTCGATGCCGATGTGGACAGCCATGCCCAGCGCCGCTGCCATGAGCAGCTCCTCATCGGGGCAGCGGTAGATGAGCCGCAGCGGAACAAGGCAGCCCGCCACCGAATCACCTTGATCGATCAGGTACTGAAGCCACGCAACTTTGAAGGCGCGAGCTCCTGGTCTGATCCGGAGACGCCGTTTAATGAAGCTGTTGGGTAGCTCGCCCAGGCAATAACTGAGGCCGCAGATCGCCCCGGCGGCCCAGGGGTTGATCCGGGCTCGCTGATGCACCTGCAAGGCGATTGTCCAACCGCACCTGCTTGCAACCGTGGCCTGCATCGCGCTCGCCATCGCGGTAAATCCCGTCATCACGGCGAACCCGCGCCAGGTCTTGTTGGCCCCAAAGAGCGGGCGACCCTTCCACTCGGCGCCGGCGTCGATCGGGGCCGCCAGGAAGTGGAGCGCGTTGGTTTTCAAGGCGGCGACGTGCCCGAGCCCACCCAATACCACCGGGAGGATCAGCCAGGTTGCGCGAAAGAGCCTTTCGGGCGCTTTCGGCCGAGTGGTCACGACCCGCGATACCCACGATCGAGTCGCTGACGCAGCTTCCAGACGCCAGCCACGAGCAGCGTGAAGGCGATCCAGCCGATCATCTCCGTCGTTAAGGGAGCGCCGGGTTTGTCATCAGCTGCCACGCCGGTCTCCGTCGTCGATCAGCTTGCTCCAGGTGACGAACGCAAGGCTGCCGAGCTGGGCGAGCACCACAACTGGAGCGCTGATCCGTACGAGGCTTTGGGTTGCGCGACCCGCGAATGGAGCGAGCGAGGCGATGAACAACATCATCTGGGCCATCCCGATATGTCGCGTCCACAACGGATCCCCGGAGACCAGCTGCCGATACGGAATCCTGGAGCGCAACGCCCCGAGCCGCAGGTAGCGCAAGAGGGGAGGAGCGATGACATATCGGGGCAGGCCGCCCGAGGTGTTGGCCGCCACGCTGCTTGACAGTGTCAGCCAGGAATCGGCCTCGATGTCGAAGATCGCACCCACGTCGCTCGTACCGAAGTGGCGCGCGAGTGGGCCATCGAGCCAATCGCTGACGATCGCGCCGTAAATCAGTGCAATCCACGCCATCCATCCGGCGAGACCCTGCCGGTCGCGAACGCCCGTGATCGTCAGTGCGCCGATCAGGCCGGCGCTGCCGGCTCGGCTCAAGGTGAAGGCATCGACAACAGTCAAGGCATGCGGCTCAGCCGACCGGCTGCCTGAATCGTGGCGGCGCAGTGCAAGGGCAACCAGGGATTGCTGGCCGATGAGGGCTCCACTCAATCCGAGCTGACACCGGATATGGGCCTTCGCTCCGTAGCGGCGGCCGATCAACCAACCCAGTAGGGTCCCGCCAGCGAGCAAGCTGCCGGTGATGCCCTGATATCGACGAGTTGAGTTCACCGCCGCCTCAAAGGGTACGCTCAGGCCGAGCAACTCACCGTCAATCCGTAATCAAATTCCGTTCCGTTGGGGAGCGGCTGAAGCGCCATAAGATGGCTGGGGATGGAGCGCGCACTATGCCCGATCCTCGTGGCGCGCGAACGCGAGCTTAGCCGGCTCGAAGACGCGTTGCTGGCTGCCTTCCGGGGCAGCGGTCAGTTGCTGGCGATCGGCGGGGACGCAGGCGTGGGCAAAAGCCGGCTCGCGGCTGAATTACAGCAACGCGCCCGACGGTCGGGCGCTGCCGTGATGCTTGGTGGCACCACCGAAGCGGAGGTCTCGCTGCCCTATCTGCCATTCATCGAGGCGATCGGCAACTACCTGGTCGGAACCGATGTTGACTCACTGAAGGCGCAGCTTGGGCCGTCGACCTGTCGCGAGCTCGGGCAGCTCTTGCCGCAGTTCGACGTCCAGGGCTTGTCGAGTGATCCGAGCGAACCGACCCCGGCCAAGCTTCGGCTCTACGAGGCGATCGTCAGCCTGCTGCGCCACGTGGCCGAGCCGACCGGACTCCTCCTCGTCCTCGAGGATCTTCATTGGGCCGATGCGTCGCGCCGTGAGCTGCTCGATTACGTAACGCGGCGCATCCGCCGTCGAACCCGGATCCTTTTGCTGGCCACGTACCGGACCGACGAGCTGAGCCGGCGACACCCGCTATTACCTTTGATCCAGGGTTGGCAGCGAACGGGTGCCGCCGAAATGGTGAATCTCCAGCCCTTGCCGGCCAGCGGGGTGGGGGAGATGATCAGCGCGATCTTTGACAACGCGCCGGTCGAACCGGATCTGCGCGACTTCCTTTACCAGCGGACCGAGGGCAATCCGTTCGTCCTCGAAGAGCTGCTCAAGGTGGCGCTCGATCGAGGCGATATCTTCCCGACTGCCGGCGGTTGGGACCGCAAGGCGATCAGTGAGCTTCGCCTCCCGCCGACCGTCAAGCAAGCGATCCTGCTCCGGGTCGAGCGCATGAGCGATGCACAGGCGGACATCGTACGTGCGGCAGCCGTCCTCGGCCGCTCGTTCGAGTACGGCATGCTGGTCGGCGTGTCCGGGCACAACGCCCAGGAGGTGCTCGGTGCCCTTGGAAACTTTGTCCAGGAACAGCTCATGGAAGAGGAGGCGCCGGGTCGCTATCGCTTTCGCCATGCCCTCACCCGAGAAGCGATCCACGATGACCTGATCGCTCCTCAGCGGGAGCGTTTACATGCCTGCGCGGCCGACTGCCTACGCGAGCAACCGCAGCTCGACAAGCATGAGCTCGCTTACCACCTGATGGCGGCCGGACGCTGGGATGAGGCGATTCCGGTGGCGATCGAAGCGGCCGAGGAGGCGGAGGCGAACAAGGCTTACGCCGACACGGCGGCGCTCTACGAGCGGATCGTCGACCATGTGGAGGACCGTTGCGGCCGAGCCGACGTCCTCTCCCGTCTGGGGAGGGCCTATTTCTTCAATGGCGAGACGCGTCGCGGGCAACGGTACCTGGAGGAGGGCGTTAACGCCCTCGAAGTCTGCGGAAAGTCACGCGAGGCTGCCGGCTTCCAACTCTGGTTGGGCCGCTGCTACTGGCTGCAGGCTCGCCCGGATCTCGCGCGACGTACCTACGAATCAGCCCGGGACACGCTGGAGCCGTTCGGCCCGAGCGCCGACCTGGCCATCGCCTATGTCCGTCTTGCGGGGCTGATGGGATTCAACAAGGACCACGAACTAGGGGTGCAACTTGCCCGCCGAGCGGTCGATATCGCCGAGGCGGCGGGCGCTGATGCGCCGCGAATCTTCGCCTACGGCTACATCGGTGACAACCTCGAAGCCCTCGGAAAGGTCGAGGAAGGCTTGAACTGGCTCGATCGCAGCTACCTCGAGGCGGCCGAGCGGGGCTTCGACTGGATCGCGACCGTCGCCCTTTACAACTCGGTCGCAGACAACGTTCATCACTGCCGCATCCGAGAAGCCAAGGAACGGATGGCGGATTTCCGAGCCCGATTCGACACGAGTAACCTGCGCGAGCCGTCCTACCTGCAGATGCAGGCGTTCATCGCGATGCGCGCCGACGGGGAGCCAGATCGCGCCAGGGCACTGCTCGAGGCTGCCATCCCGCAGGCGGAGGAGCTCGGTGAGACCTTATTCGCCGGCCGTATGCGGCTTGATCTCGGCTACGTCTTTACGGCACTCGATCGTGTGGCCGAGGCGCGCCGCCTGATCGGCGATGAGCCGACCAGCCCAGAGCGCGGTGAAGTGATGTACCTCTTCTATATGCGGCTCGCCCTCCATCTGGCCGCCGGCGCCGTCGAGGCCGCGCATGTGGATGCCCAACGGATTTTCGACATGGTCAGGGAGGCGCCTGCCCTCTGGTCCGAGGTCTATCTCCTCGAACGCACGGTGGAGGCTTTTGTCTATGCGGGTGATGTCGAAATGGGGCGGGCGTTCTTCAGGACTGCGGCAACGTCGAGATTCTCCGGCAACCCGATGCTCAAGCGTGCCGAAGGGCGACTCCTGCTGGCGGAAAACAAGATAGACGCCGCGCTTCCACTGCTCCAGGAGGCTGCTGAGACGCTGCGGCAAGCCGAATATCTGGACGAGGTGTGGCCGGCACGGCGGGCATATGCACGAGGTCTCGTGGCCGCCGGCAATGCTGTGGCCGCTGAGTCGGAGCTCCGCGACGTGCTTCGGGATGCGAGTTCGCACGGACACCGCCTCGAGGCGCGCTACGCTCGGGAGCAGCTCCGCGCCCTCGGCGTTGACGTCTCAGAGCCGCCGCCGGCTGATCCGTTGGCGGCAAGCATTCGACAGCCGACCGAGCGCCTGGTGACGGTGGTGTTCATCGATGTGCGAGGGTACACGGCGTTGAGCGCGCGGGAGGCGCCGCACCAGCTCGCCGATCAAATCACCAGCTTTTACCGTTCGGCCGAAGAGGAAATCCGGCGCCACCAGGGTCTCGTGGCCCGTTACGAGGGTGATGCCGTGATGGCGACCTTCAATGTCACCGGTAGCCGGCTCGATCATCCAGTCCAGGCGCTGCAGGCGGCGCTCTCGATTCGCGATAAGGCCGCATTTGCCGGTCTTCCGGTCGGCATCGGCATCGCCGTCGGCCCGGCGGTTGTCGGGCAGTTCAGCCCCGGATCGTCGGTCACGGCCGTCGGCGAGACGATCAACCTCGCCGCCCGGCTGCAGACGCAGGTCCGTGAGGGCGAGGTGCTGCTCAGCGAAGAGGCCTACCGCCGAACGCGCGACTGGCTTGCTGACGAGAACCTGCCGGCTCGGGAAGAAAGCATGACGCTCAAGGGTTTCAATCAACCGGTCCGAGCATTCCGCCTGTCGGCCCAGTCGCCGGTCACCGGTTAGCTCGGGGCTGCTCGTAGTTCCTTCGCCCTTTAGAATCGAGCCTGTGCAACAGACGGCAGTGTCGACCGAGCGTGCTTTCGGGGAGCTCGAGCAGCATCGGGCCGAGCTGACGGCGTACTGCTACCGCATGCTCGGTTCTCCGTTCGACGCGGAAGATGCGGTTCAGGACGCCCTGGTGCGCGCGTGGCGAGGCCGCGATCGTTTCGAAGGAAGAGCGGCGATACGGTCCTGGCTATACCGGATTGCAACTAACGTCTGTATCGACATGCTGAATAGTAAGGAGCGTCGCATCCGGCCGATGGATCTGGGGCCGGCGAAGGAACCGGTAGTGAGCAACCTGCACGAACGTGCGGAGACCACCTGGCTGGAGCCGATTCCAACCGAGCTCATCAAGGATCCCGCCGAGGTGGCCGTCGAGCGCGAATCGATCCGGCTGGCGTTTGTGGCGGCCCTGCAGCACCTGCCGCCCCGGCAGCGGGCTGTCCTGATTCTCTGTGAGGTCCTGCGCTGGGAAGCCGCGGAGGCAGCCGAATTGCTCAACACCTCGGTTGCCTCCGTCAACAGTGCCTTACAACGAGCCCGCGCGACGATGGCAAAAAGCAAGGTCAGTTCGAGCGATCGCGCTGCACCCCTGACGGAAGAGGACCGCGCGATGCTGGAGCGTTACGTCGCCGCCTTCGAGCGCTACGACCTCTCGGCGTTGACCTCGCTGCTCCGCGAAGACGCGACGCAATCGATGCCGCCCTACGACATGTGGCTGAGCGGACGCGACGACATCTTCCGGTGGTGGTTCGGGCCTGGAATCGGCTGCAAGGGCTCCCGTGTGCTGCCCGCGATCAGCGCCAACGGGATGCCAACCTATGGGCAGTACAAGCCAAGCCCGCAAGGCGGGCACGAACCCTGGGCACTCCAGGTGATCGAGCTCTCAGGCGGGCGGATTTCGGAGCTCACCTTCTTCCTTGATACGGCGCGGCTGTTTCCCCTGTTTGGGCTGCCGCCTCGACTCGACGCCTAGGACCTCCGCAAGTCCACACAGGTCGATCAGGGCACCCATCCCCTGATCTACGTTCTCGAGGCGCACGGTCGCACCGTTACGGCGCGCCGTGAGACAGCAACGGGCGACGGCATTGATGAACCTCGCGTCCTTCGCATGCAGCTGAACGCAATCCAGCGGGACAGGAAGCATCACAACCTATGACCGAGATCAAGCGTGGAATTCATCGGTGTTTGGAATATTGGCGAGCAGCGATGAGGTTTTCTTATGGGACGGGTCTAAACGCACATGAAGGATTCACGCTGGCTCTCACTGATCGTGCTTTGCACCGGTTTTCTGTTGATCGTCGTCGACATGACCATCGTCAACGTGGCGCT
>VBHQ01000076.1 GCA_005880395.1 Chloroflexota bacterium | reverse complement strand
TGATGATCCTGGTGATCACCGGCGTCGGCTTCCTGATCCACGTCTACTCGATCGGCTACATGGCCGAAGACGCCGGCTTCGCGCGCTTCTTCGCCTACATGAACCTGTTCGTGTTCTCGATGTTGCTGCTCGTGCTCTCCGGCAACTTCGTCTGGCTGATCATCGGCTGGGCGGGGGTTGGCCTGAGCTCGTACCTCTTGATCGGCTTCTGGTATCAGCGACCGACGGCGGTGCTGGCGGCGCGCAAGGCGTTCGTGATGAACACCATTGGCGACGTCGGGATGGTCTTCGCTGCCTTTCTGGTCTTCCTCAACCTGCGCGTGCTGGACTACAACAGCGTCTTCAGCCGGATTCACCAGCTGCCCAAGGGCGGCACCATCATCACCGCCATCTGCCTGCTGCTGCTCGTCGGCGCCGTCGCCAAGTCAGCGCAGCTGCCGCTGCACACGTGGCTGCCTGACGCGATGGAGGGGCCGACGCCGGTCTCCGCGCTGATCCACGCCGCCACCATGGTGACCGCAGGGGTCTACCTCGTGGCGCGAATGCACCAGCTCTACGACTGGGCGCCTGCCGCCGCGACCACGGTCGCGATTGTCGGCGGCGTTACGGCATTCTTCGCGGCGACGATCGGCACCTCCCAGGTCGACATCAAGCGCATCCTCGCCTACTCGACGATGAGCCAGATCGGGTACATGTTCCTGGCCGTCGGCATCGGCGCGTACACCGCCGGCATGTTCCATTTCATGACGCACGCCTTCTTCAAGGCGCTGCTCTTCCTGGCCGCCGGCAACGTCATTCACGCCTTCCACGACGACCAGGACATCCGTCATATGGGCAATCTGCGAGCCGGCCTGCCGATCACGTTCTGGACCTTTCTGATCGGCACGCTTTCGATCAGTGGGTTTCCACTCTTCGCCGGCTTCTTCAGCAAGGACGAGATCATCCGCGCCGCGTTGAGCGCCGCCGGCAGCGAGTTCTGGCTGGGCGTGCTGGCGCTGATCACCGCCGGGCTCACCGCCTACTACATGTTCCGGCTGTTCTTCATTGCCTTCGGCTGGGAGTGGCTCTCGCGCGATGAGCGCCACCTGCATGAGGCCCTGCCGATCCAGACCATCCCGGTCGTGATCCTCGCCGCCGGCGCGGTCGTCGCCGGCTACATTCCGGTGGCCAACTTTCTGCAGCCGGTCTTCGGTCACGCCGTCGAGGTCGGCACGGGCGCGTTCATCGGCCTGGCCGCGCTCTCGGTGCTGGTCGCCCTCACCGGCTTTTTACTCGCCTACCTGCTCCATGCCCGGCGTCCGGAGCTCGCCCTGCAGTGGCGGACCCGGATTGCGCCGCTGCACGCCCTGGTCGAGCACAAGTACTACGTCGACGAACTCTACGACCTGGTCTTCGTGCGGCCTGGCTTCGCGCTTGCCCGCTTCCTCAATACCATCGTCGAGCCGCGGGTGATCGACGGGCTGGTCAACGGTGTCGCCTCCTTCTTCGTGGTGGAGGCGCGCGAGTTCCGGCTTCTCCAAACGGGGCGCGTGCGCAGCTACGGCTTCGTCATGCTGCTTGGCGCGCTCGGCACGGTTTTTCTGGTCGTGCTCTTCCTCGGGTACCTGCCCGTGAGGCTGGGCGGATGAGCTGGTTCACCCTGCCAACCGGCGTCCCCTGGCTCACCCTGTCCATCGTCATACCCCTCGCCGGAGCGTTGCTGGTCGCGATCGCGCCGGCGGTCGCTCGCCGCACCATCAAGCAGCTCGGCATCCTGAGCGCGGTGATCACGCTGGCGTTGGTCGCCGCGATCATCGGCGGCTTCCAGCACGGGGTCGGCAACCTGCAGTTCCAGTTCGAGGAAACGCTCAAGTGGATTCCCTCAGCCGGCATCAGCTACCACCTCGGGGTGGACGGCGTCAGCCTCTTCCTGCTCGGGCTGAACGCGCTGCTCTTCTTGATCGCGATCGCCGTCGTCGACCCGGAGACGCCCCGACTGAAGCAATTCGTGCTCTTACTTCTGCTTCTCGAGGCGGCGACCGCCGGAATTCTCCTTGCCCTCGACCTCATCCTTTTCTATGTGTTCTGGGAGGCGATGCTGGTCCCGCTGTATTTCCTGATCGGGGTGTGGGGCGAAGGCCGCCGGGTCTACGCCGCGTTCAAGTTCCTGATCTACACCGTGATCGGCAGCTTCGCGATGCTGGTTGCGATCCTTGCCGTCGCGGGGATCAGCTTCAGCCAGACCGGCCAGCTCAGCTTCGACTGGGCGGTGCTGGTGCAGCACCCGGCGACGGGGAGCTGGACGATGCCGTTCAGCCTCGGCGCCATCGGCATCCAGCAGCTGTTGTTCCTCGGCTTTGCGCTGGCGTTCGCGATCAAGATGCCGCTGTTTCCGCTGCATACATGGTTGCCCGCCGCCTATACGGCGGCACCGATTCCGGTGATGGTCGTCTTCGCCGGGCTCGTCTCCAAGCTTGGCGCGTATGGCTTCATCCGCTTCAATCTGGGACTCTTCCCGCAGGCGAGCCACAGCTACGGCGGCTTCCTCGCGGTGCTGGCGACGATCGGCATTGTCTACGGCGCCTTCATGGCGCTCGTCCAGACCGACCTCAAACGCCTGGTGGCATACGCCTCGATGAGCCACCTGGGGTTCATCGGGCTCGGCATCTTCACCGGCAACGTGCTTGGCATCGAAGGGGCGCTGGTACAGATGGTCAACCACGGCGTCATCATTGCCGCGCTCTTCCTGATCGTCGGCATGATCGAGCGGCGCGCGGGCACGCGCGAGCGAGCCCAGCTCCGCGGGCTGGCGGCCGTGGCGCCCGTGTTCGCCGCCCTGTTCTTGATCGTTTCCCTGGCCGCGCTCGGCCTGCCCGGGCTCAACGGCTTCGTCGGCGAGTTCCTCATCATGCTTGGCGCCTGGAGCTCTTTCGTGCCACTTGCCGTCGGCGCCGGCATCGGCGTCATCCTCGCCGCCTGGTACGTGCTGCGCTTCTACCAGGGCAGCTTTCAGGATGTGCCGGTGGAACCGACCGGCTTTGGGGAGCTGCGGTGGATCGACACCGGCGTCCTGGCCCCGCTGCTCGCCCTGATGGTCGTGATCGGGATCAGCCCGAACTTCTTCCCGGCGGCGGTTGAGGCGACGGTCCGCGCGTTGCCCGTGGTCGTGCGATGACGATCAACCTCAACGGTCTCGGCATCGACTACGGCGTCATCTTGCCCGAGATCATCGTCGTCATTACCGCCATCGTCGTGCTCGGACTCGACCTCGTCATCCCGGTCGGGCGACGGAACTGGCTGGCAGCCCTCGCGCTGATCGGCCTGGTCGGTGCCATCGTGGCAAGCCTGCCCCTCTGGGGGCAGAACCGTCCTGCGTTTGCCGACACCGTCGTCGGCGACGATCTGGCCGTCTTTTTCAATATCCTCCTGCTCTCGGTGAGCATCCTGACCATCCTGCTCTCGCCGCGCTTCCTGCGCGCCCTCGACATCAACTACGGCGAGTACTACGTCCTCGTTCTTGGCGCTACCGCGGGCATGATGCTGCTGGCCGCGGCAACCAGCTTGATGACGATCTTCCTTGGGATCGAGCTGCTGTCGATCTGTCTCTACGTGCTCTCCGGGTTCGCGCGGACCGCCGTCCGCTCCCAGGAGTCGGCGATGAAGTACCTGCTGCTGGGCGGCTTCGCCACCGGGTTCCTCCTCTACGGCATGGCGCTGATTTACGGCGCAACCGGCGCCACCACCCTGCGCGGCATCGCGGCCTTTACCGGCGCGGCCGGCAACAACGCCGCTGGGAATGTGTTGCTGTTGCTCGGGATCGGCTTCCTGGCCGTCGGCCTTGCATTCAAGGCCTCGGCCGCGCCCTTCCACATGTGGACGCCCGATGTCTATGAGGGGGCACCCACGATCGTCACGACCTTCATGTCGGTGGCCACCAAGTCGGCCGCCTTCGCCGCGATCGGCCGGGTCTTCATCGCCACCTTTCCTTCGATTGCGGCCCGGTGGTACTTCCCGCTGGCGATCATCGCGATCTTTTCGCTCTTCATCGGCAACCTGGTCGCCATCACGGAGGACAACCTGAAACGGATGCTCGCCTACTCGGGCATCGCCCACGCCGGCTACATCTTCCTCGGAATCCTCCCGGGAACCAGCCAGGGATTTGCGGCCACGCTCTTCTACATCGCCTCCTATTCCGTGATGAACTTCGGCGCCTTCGCCGTCCTCACCACGCTTGGCGCGGCAGGGGAGGAGACGGCGGACATTAGCTACTGGCGCGGCCTCTTCTACCGGCGGCCATTCCTGGCGACGGTGATGACCATCTTCATGCTGTCGCTGGCGGGGATCCCGCCGACCGTCGGCTTCTTCGCCAAACTCTTCATCTTCCAGTCGTTGGTCAGCGCCCAGATCTGGCTGCCGCTGGCAATCGCCATCATCATGACGGTCGTGTCCTTCTACTACTACCTGCGCGTCGTGGTCGCCATGATCACGGTTCCCGAGGAGGGGCTCGTGAAGCCGGCGCGGCCCGGTTTTTCAACCAGCACCGTGCTGGCCGTCGCTGCCGTCGCCACGATCGGGCTCGGCATCTTCCCCGCGACGGTGCTCGGCTGGGCGACGCACGCGGCCTCCCTACACTTTTAGCGGCATCATGGCGAACCGATGGCACTGATCGCGCCCTCCCCGGTTCAGAGGGTCGATCCCCGAACGGATCACATTCCCTCCCCCTCTGGGGGAGGACAGGGTGGCGGGCTTTGGTGGACGCTGGTCTTGCGGGGCGTCGCCCGTGGATGGCGCGAGCTGCGGAAAATGCGGACGGCGATCATCCTGCTCGCCATCCTGGCGCTGCTGGCCATCATCGGCACGCTGTTACCGCAGCTGCCGCAGAACCCTCAGGGCGTCATGGGTTACGTCCTGCGCCATCCGGTTACCGCGCCCTGGTTCGCGCGGCTTGGGTTATTCGACATCTTCAGCTCCTGGTTTTTCATCGTCACCGCGGTCCTGATGTACACGTCAATCGGCGCCAGCATGTTCATCCGCGTGCCGGCCGCGTGGCGACGCATCCGAACCCCGGCGCAGCGCAACCGCGCGCTCGGGGCCGAGATCGCGAGCATCATCTTTCATGGAAGCTTCTTCATCCTGCTCATCGGCGTGCTCTACGGCAAGGCCGGCGGATTCGTGGGCAATGCGGCCGTGGTCGAGGGAGATAGCTTCGTCGAAGCCCGCGCCAATTACGACAACCTCAGTGAAGGCGTTCTTTCGACGAACCACGAGGGGTTCCAGGTCAAGGTCGACAGCTTCAACGCCGCCTACTGGCCGAGCGGCTCGCCGAGGGACTTCACCTCGCGAGTGCAGATCTATGACGGCGGGCGGCTGGTCGAGAGTCGGAGCATTCAGGTCAATCACTACGTCGATTACCGGGGGGTGAAGATCTACCAGGCGAGTTACGGCTGGGCACCCACGCTGAAGATTCAGACGCCTGACGGGCGCGTGGTGGAAGATGGGCCGACGATCTTCGTCGGCGATCCGCAACTTGCCAATGGCGTGGTCAAGGCCCCCTCCGCGGGGCCCGGCAACCAGCAGCTCGGGGCCAGCGCGATCTTCATGCCCGATCCGCAGATCACCAACCAGGCGATCGAGCCTGGAACACCGCAGCTGCGAAACCCGATCCTGCTCGTCCGGCTCTTCCGCGGCGACCTCCACCTCAATCAGCCCCAGAACGTCTTCACCCTCGACACGAGCAACATGGACCTGCGCTGGCGGGGCGCCCTCCGACTGGGCGACAGCGTCGTCACGCCGGACGGCTATCGTCTGACCTTCGCTGCGCTGAAGCCCTATACCGATCTCACGATCAACAAAGATCCCGGAATCCCCATCGTGCTGGCCGCGTTCGTGATTGGCCTTTCCGCCCTGCTGATCGGCCTCTACCTGCCGCTCCTCGGGCCAGAGCAGCGCCTCGCGCCTGCGAAAGAGTTGATTTAATTTCTCTCCCCCTCCGCGGGGAGGGCAGCGTGGGGGGCCGAAGATAACGCCCGCCGTAACGTTTCTGCCGTCGTATGACCATGGTGAATGGTCCCAACGGCGGAGCTTCGCGAGGGGCCGAGGGCCGCATTCTAAACGGCGTAATGCGGTGCCACCGTTTTCCCTATTCCAAAAGGGGACAGGCGATCGTCGAAACCGCCCTCCTGCTGCCGATCTTGATGTTCCTGACGATGGGCAGCGCCGACCTGGGTCGGGTCTTCTATTACTCGATCGCGGTGACCAACGCGGCCCGCGAAGCGGCACGCCAGGGGACCTACTACGACCCAATCTCGAACGGCAATGAGTTCGATAACTACGGCGCCGTGCTCGCGGCAGCAAGGCAGGAGGTGCCGAGCGACGTCACGCTGATCTTGCCAACCATCGCCCCCACCCACTGCCTGACCGGTCAGCCGTCGGCGTGGTCCGCCAACTATCCAAGCGATCCGAATACGGGATACGTCTACATCTGCTTCGACAACACCGATAACCCGGCGCCGGCCGCTGCATCTAGCTGGATCCAGGTCACGATCCTCTACAACTTCCAGCCGGTCACGCCCTTCCTCGAGCTGGTCGGCGCCAGCAGTGTCCACATCCTGGCATCTACCACCATGAGGGTGCAGACGCTTTGAGCCAGTGGAGGCGGCCATGAGGTGGCGGAAGCACGGGCAGTCGCTCGTTGAGATGGCGATGATCGCGCCCTTCCTCTTGATGATCCTGATGATGGTCATCGACTGCGGGCGGGCCGCGTACACCTACTCGACCCTGGCGGCCGCAGCGCGCGAAGGCGCGAGGTCGGCGATCACCACCGGTAGCAATCGGCCCGACAACAGCCGCGTGCTCGGAACGGTGATCAACAATGCGATCGGGCTGTCCCTGGTCGGTGGGACCTGCCCCAACAACTCGCCTATTCCGGCAACGCTGCCCAGCGCAGACAGGGGCCTCGTCTATGTGGGGCCCGGTGCCGGGAACTCAACGACAAATGCGCCTGCCGGCCAAGCTCCGGCCGGTGCCGGCGCCTGCCAGGCGGTCGTGCCAAGCTATGCCGGCCACTACGCGCTGACGGTCACGATCAAATACAACTTCGAGCCGTTGACGCCCTTTGGCACGCAGTTTTTCCCCAACGGCATCGTCATGACTGTTACCAGCACCATGAGCGACGCCGCGGCCCTCGCCGGGGCCGGAAAGCTCATGGTGGTCAACCCAACCTACTGTCCTATGCATGATCAGGCCCTGGGTAACCTGGTGCAGAACCTGCCGGGCACTAGTCTGCCAACAACCTGCGCTCCCTGTCCCAGTCAAAAGACCGTTGGCGCCCCGGGTGGCAACGGTGTCGGAACGCTCAGCCTGGGTGCGGGTTACTATGCCCAGCTGTCGGCAGCGACCTCCTATACGTACCAGGTCACCGTCTGGCATCTGCACCAGGATGTCATAGCGCCTATTCACGGCTTTCAGCCGAGCTTCTACCTGGCGGCACGGGCAACCGCGCAGAACGCGGACCTGCCATATGCGATCGTCCTCCTGCAGGACAAGTCGCAGTATGCGACATACTCGAATTTCAATATCAACGGCAGCCCTGGGTCACTGACGATGATGGGCGGCAGCGGACCGCCGCTCGATCGCGGCGGGATGTTCTCGAACGCGAGCATCGCCCCAGGCAATGACTCCCCATCGATCATCTTGAGCCCATCGAACGGGAGCGGCGATCTGTGGGCCGTCAATGAAAGTGGTTCAGACGCGGCCGCCTTGTCGACACGGGTTCAGGGCGCCATCACCAATCCGCCGCCCCATACCGCTTCCCACCTGGATTTTCCGAACTATCCTGAGCCGCCGGCGCCGGCGACCGTGTACAACGGCGCCACCGTGGCGAACGGCCCGCCAACCTACCTGTGCCCGGGCCAATACAGCAACCAGATCATCGTGCAGAATGGTGCCACCGCCGTTCTAGCTCCCGGCGTTTACCAGGTCCAGGCGAACGGGGTCAGCATCCAGGGAACACTTCGAACCCTGAATGGCAGTGATGTTGGGCAAGCCGTTTGTGGTGCGACGCTTGCTTCCTTGCCATCGGACACCGGTGTCATCATTGAGGTGACCCCGGCAAATGCCTCGGGAAGCACCCAGTGCAACAAGCACATTTTCTCGGCGGCTGCAAGCTCCACGATCACCCTGCAGCCCTCGCCCAAGTACTACAACATCAGCCTCTACATCGAAACCATGCCGAACTGGCAGACGCAATGCACCAGCCAACCGCTGGGGACCAACGTCGTCAGGTTCTCCGGCGGGTCCTGCTACAGCATCAAGGGTGCGATCTACGGGCCCGCCGACAACATGGTGCTTACCGGTGGCGGCTGCGGAACCGGGGTCGGCCAGATCGTCGCCTGGACGCTGACCATCAACGGCAACGGCAACGTAAACGAGACCTACGATCCCACGGCGGTGCCCTACATGAAGGGCCTTGTCCAGTAGCCGCGTCACGAAGTCGTCACGCGTAAACCGATTCGGTAACAACGGGACTCTTCTGACGAGCCCGGCACTCCCGTAAGACTCGACGTAGGAACGCGTCACTAAGGTTGTGGCTGTGCTGAGGGGATCTGCTTCCCGGCGTCCTCATGGTCATCAAGGCCAGGCATTGGTGGAATTCGCGCTGATAGCGCCCATCCTGGCTCTGATGCTGCTTGGCGCCGCGGACTTGACCCGGGCCTTCTACACCTACATCGTCCTGGCCAATGCCAGCCGGGAAGCCGCCAGGGTCATCATCGACTATCCACAGCAGTACAGCGATACCGCGGCGTGCACCGCCGGCCACAACGAGGCCATGCCGTTTGTCAACCTGAGCTGCACCACCTCGCCGGCGACGATCGTCATCAGTCCGGCCGCCAATACCGGGATTACTCCGCCGTCGCGACTGCCCGGGCGCAACGAGGTCACCGTCACCACCAAAGCCACCTTCACGCCAATCACCGTGCTCATTCAGCTCTTCACCGGGTCGTCGCTCACGATCCAGGCGTCAACGACCTACCTGAGCTGGTACTGAAGCCATGATCAATATCCGCAGTCTCGTGTCACATCGCAGAGGCCAGGCCATGGTCGAGTTCGCCCTCCTGGCGCCTGCTTTTTTCCTGCTCCTGCTCGGAGTCCTTGACTTCGGGCGAGTCGGCTTTTACTACGTTTCGTCGGTCGATTTGGCCAGGCAGACTGCCCGGTATGCGGCCGCATACAACACTGGGATTGGCTTTACCAGCAGCCAGATCGATACCTATATGAAGGGTCAAGCGAACGCTACCACGATGAATGCTCCCACCCTGATCAGCACCGGAAGCTGCGCACGCCCCAACGGCCCGCCCACGCTTGCCTGCCAGAAGCCGGGCGTTGGCCAGACGAACTACTGGGTCGTCAGGTGCATCATCCCGACGTGCAATCCAGAGACGACCACGGTCACCGTGGTTTATGCCTTCAGGCCGACCACACCAATGATCAGCGCGATCACGGGAACGATCTATCTCTGGGCTGACTCCGTGATGAATAAGGAGTACATCGGATGATGTCCCGCCTTCTGTTACGCCGCCGGAGCCGCCGGGCGAGCCGCGGCCAGGTGTTGGTCATCTTCGCGGTGGCTGCCATTGCTCTCTTCGGCATCCTGGCGCTCGCTTTCGATGGTGGACGAGTTTTGATGGAGCAGCGCAATCTGCAGAATGCCGCCGACGGTGCGGCCCTCACCGGTGCCCTCGACATCGGCCCGGGCACCAGCAGTTCCCAGAGCCACATTGCAAAGGACAATACCGTCTACGCAATCGAAAAGGCGTTGGGCATCAGCTTTTCAAACAACTACACGAACACGCAGCAGCACTATCTCAACGCCGGCTCCGGATCAAACTGCGCCCCCAATGCGTGCAGCCCGTATAACGATGGCTGCTGCACCTGGGATGACACGACCGGAGCCTACACGCTTACGATCAC
>VBHQ01000075.1 GCA_005880395.1 Chloroflexota bacterium | reverse complement strand
GACGCGATCAGGGAGGGCGTAGCCGGCGCCACTCAGGACGGGTCGGTGACGGTTAGCGCAGCCCTTGCTCGAATCGCCAAAAACGCCAAAGTCGCCGTGTGACCGACCTAGCCATAACGGCTAGGTGCCAGAACGACGATTTACCGAACCTCCCACCAGATGACGCCACGCACCTAGTTAACGTCTTCGCCGAGCGCCGCGGTCAAAATCCTGAGGGGGGCGAGGAAATGAAAGGCCTGGGTGGTCCTCTCTACAAGCTCCATGCCGACCTGTCGGGTGGGCGCGACATACGAGGCATCACATGGTACGACCGCGGTGCCGACGTTTGCTGGCTATTAGCGGGTGGGCGCCATGACGTATACGCGCGCGTTGAGCAGCTGGCGAAAACCGACTCCCACTGGCCAACCAGCGAGGATTGGGCTAACTTCGAGGCCGACGCTCCTATCCGGCTCATTGAGCGGGTCGTAAGAAATGCGCGAACCTCTCTTGAAGAAGCGATGAAAAAGCCGGGGGCAGAAGTCCCATTGACCCTGAGCCCGCCGCCGGCGGCCTTCTTCCAGATTGACGGAGAGCGGCTGTGGCTAAGAGCAACCCTATTTGCCCATGGTAGACGGCAGCTGACGCAAAAACAAGTTGCGGCGCTGTGGGCGGCTGTTTTCGGCAAGGGAATCCCGCAAGAGGGGCATCCTGAGCACGGCGGCCGCTGGGACTCGATTTATCTTGTCGGCCCGATTCCAGATCTTGAAAGCTGGCCACCTGCCAAGAGCCTTCTGTAAAGGTGAAGTCCACCCCGACCCTCCCCAAAGGTGGAGGCACAATCGCTCACCGGACCGGCGGAATCTGCCACTATGTGGGTTTCAATGCCACAGGTGCGTCTCCACGACCCACAAATGCCGCGCCGCCATGATCTGCGAAACGTGGCCATCATTGCCCACGTCGATCACGGCAAGACCACGCTGGTCGATGCCCTCCTGAAGCAGTCCCACGTCTTCGCCGCCCACGAGCACGTGGGCGAGCTGATCATGGATTCCAACGCCCTGGAACGCGAGAAGGGCATCACGATCCTGGCCAAGACGACGTCGATCCGGTATCGCGGAGTCAAGATCAACATCATCGATACGCCCGGCCACGCCGATTTCGGCGGCGAAGTCGAACGCGTGCTGGGCATGGCGGATGGATGCCTGCTCCTGGTTGATGCCGTCGAGGGGCCGATGCCACAAACCCGAGTGGTGCTTCGCCAGGCGCTGATCCTGGGGCTGGCGCCGATCATCGTGATCAACAAGATCGACCGCCCCAATGCACGGCCGGCCGAAACCGTCGAGGCGACGCACGACCTCCTGCTGGAGTTGGCGCAGCCTCCTGAGCAACTCGGTGCGCCCGTCCTCTATACCAATGGGCGGACCGGCACCGCCACCGCCGACCTGCGATACCCGGGGACCACCCTCGAGCCGCTGCTGGACACGTTGCTCAGCAGTATTCCGCCACCCGTCTCCGATCTCGACGGACCGCTGCAGATGCTGGTCAGCAACCTGGATCACGACAACCACATCGGCCGGCTGGCGATCGGGCGCATCGCCCGCGGGATCTTGCGGCCGGGACAGGAAGTGGTCCGTCTTTCCGAGGATGGCGTCGGGCCACCGCAGAAGATTGCGACCTTGCTGACCGTCGAGGCGCTCGAACGGAAGCCCGCCGAACAGGCGGGCGCCGGCGAAATCGTTTACCTGAGCGGCCTGCCCGACGTCGCAGTCGGCGACACGATCGCCGACGCGAACCATCCCGAGCCGCTGCCTCGGCTCGAAGTAGGCGAACCGACGCTTCGGATGCAGTTCTCCGTCAACCAGTCACCCTTCGCGGGCCGCGAGGCGACGGTGAGCAGCACCTCCAGGCAGCTTCGGGCGCGGCTCCAGCGGGAGCTGCAAACCAATATCGCGTTGCGGGTCGTCGACGGCATCACCGCGGACATCTTCGAGGTGAGCGGCCGTGGCGAGTTGCACCTCTCGATCCTGATCGAGACTATGCGCCGGGAGGGCTTCGAGTTCGAGGTCTCGCGGCCCGCAGTTATCACGCGCGAGGTCGACGGCCATCGCCAGGAGCCGGTCGAGGAATGCATCATCGATTGCGACACCGCGTCGGTGGGGATGATCACCGAGACGCTTGGCTCGCGCGGCGCCCAACTGCAAATGATGCGTACGGATGCTGGAAGCGGCGCCCGGCTCACCTATCTCGCACCGACCCGCGCACTGATTGGTTTGCGCAGCCTCATCCTGACGCTGACGCGTGGGACCGGCGTGATGGCGACCCGCGTCGTCGGATGGGAGCCCTGGCGTGCGCTTCCTCCCCGCACGCGCAACGGCGTGCTGACGTCGAGCCAAACCGGGACCGCGGTTGCTTACGGATTGTCAGGCGTGCAGGAGCGGGGCCAGCCGTTCATCGGGCCGGGCACGCCCGTCTACGAAGGCATGATCATCGGGCTCAACCGGCGCACCGGCGACATCGACGTCAACCCCACCAAGCAGAAGCAGAAGACAAACATGCGCGCCTCCACGGAAGATGCCACGGTCAAGCTCGTGCCACCGCGCCAGATGTCGCTGGAGGAGTGCCTGGACTTCATCGAGGATGATGAACTGGTGGAGGTAACGCCCAAAACCATCCGCATGCGTAAGCGGATCCTCGTGGCCAGCGAGCGGATCAAGCTCCGCAAACGTGAGGCCGCGGTATAGCCGCTCAGTGCGACTGGCCGTTACCGACGAGATGGATCCATGTCAGGCCAGCGTTGAGATGGATGAACCGACCGCTCGCATCGGTGAAGTAGATCGGGACCCCCTGGCTCATATGCCAGGTTGCCTTGATAAGGCGGCCATCCGAATACAACTCGGCCGGCCCCTGACCCGCCAGGTCGTAAATGATGGAGTGGGCGCCGCCATTCGTATCTTCCACCCACCCAGCATCTCGAAATGGGACATGCACGACGACGACCGTTTTGACGGCCAGTTGCCCCCGGGTGGCCGCGTCCAGAAACGGCGAGCCGTGATCGAAACGGAGATACAGCTTGCGGCCATCGTCATACCGGTAACTGACGGCGTGGAGAGGCACCTGCGGGGCTCCGGCCGGTTCGCCCAGGGCAAGATCGTCGTGGGCCGGGTCGACCAGCAGCGCCGCGCCTACGATGCCCGGCATCTCGGTGCGAAGCCGGAGCGCTCGGTCGCTTGAGGTGTACAGGTTATGCGGGGCAAGGCGGGCGGATGAACGGAAGAAGTGTCCGCCACGGTCGTAGTCGTTGATCACGACCGGCACGTGTTGGTGCCAGAGCTGCCCAAGCGTCCCGTCAGACGCCCCGCTGCACATCGTGATCGCGCCAAAGGCAAACGTAAGCGGGATATTGACCATGCGACAGCTGCGAACCGGCCCAATGAGGGGAGGCACCGTGTTGAAGTAGACGGCGGTCATGCGCGTGATCGAGTACTCACTGATGTACTCGAAGACCATGTCTGCGCCCTGCAGGCCGACCTGGGGTCGAGCCGGGCCGCTGTTTTCCACCACGATCTGGAGCGGGTGTGGTGCGACGAACCCCGACGCCACGCCGCTGGTCGGATTGGACGGCTCAAGCACCGCCGTCGTGATGGTCACAGACGATGCGGCGGTGAGGAGATCGCCCTGATCACTCCTTCCCTCGTCGACTGAAAGCCGGACCGTACTACCCGGAGCGAAACCGTCAAGCGGCAGGCTGATCCGCTGCCGGTCCGCCTGCCAGCCCATCGCGCTTGCGCCCAGCGGCTTGCCATCGACGGTGAGCTGGACCGCCGCCGGCTGCATCGCCAGTGGAAAGGCGACCGTCAGGATCGATGCCGAGCCGCCGACGACAGCCTGACCGGTGACCGGATGACCGTCGAGGAAGAGCGCTGCCGTCAGCGCCGGCTGCGTCCGAAAGGACGCCTGCCAGCCCTTTATCTGGACGTTGTGCCGGTGGTCCTGGAACGCGGCGATGCGGATCGCGTAATCCGTCGCCGTCGCCCAGTGCCCGACCGGTGCGACGAACAGCTGATTGCCCGCCCATCGCGAAACCGTCGTCGCCGCGGGGGTGATGCGTACCTTGACGACCTGCGGATCGACCGGCTGGCCGAAGTCGACCTTGAGCTCCGCCAGGATGGGGACTCGTTGCGCGTTGGCGACGAGCAGTCTCGGATGGAGGGCAGCCAGAAACCAGGGGTTTGACGGCAAGGCGCATGCCGTGAGCGCCGCGCCCAGCCCGATCGCAATGACCGCCCGTGCGTTGACGCTTCCACTCTCGCGGGCTTTGCGCGCTGGTTCGAGACCCAACCGGCCCAACCAGCCGGTCCAACCGGACGGGCGGCGCTAGCGGAGGGGCTGCCTGTTGAGCGTCGTCTCAAGGCGCACGGCGACAGGATGCCGCAGCGACTGGGCCGCGTGGCAGGCGCGCTCGGCATGCGAACTCAGCTGCTTGACGTTCTGGGCCGGCGCCGAGCTCACGACGTCAAGCTGGATCACCACCTCTTCAAAGAAGGGCGGCGCGTCGTCCACATCGTATTTCTCAGTATTCCGGAAGGTCGCACGCACATCCGCCGACGCATCCTCGATGGGGACCTCGTAAAGCGGCGCGAACCGCGCCAGCTGGGTCAAGAGTCAAAACGCCGTCCCCATCATGACGTACTGCAGGGGTGAAGGCCCTTTCTCGGTTCCGCCGCGCGCCAGCGGTTCATCCGACTCGACGACGAACTTGCCCATCCGACCCTCGAGGTGGACGTCCTCGAGAATGCGGGCCACCGCCCGCGTCGTCGTCGTACGTTGTGCCGGCTCTTTCGCGCTCATCTCGCGGCGAAGCCGGAGGATCTCCCCCATCTGCTTGCCCAGGTTCACCCGACCGGCGGGATCGCCGTCAGCATGCCGGTTCATCGTTTACGTTCAGCGGCCGCCCCCGAGAGCAGCCTCAACGGCGGGCGTGTTCCCGAGCTCCTCGGCAACCCTGGCAATCGCCCGAACCAGCTCTTTCTTGGCACCGTTGGTCTCCGGTTCCGCCTCCGCCTCGCGGAAGAATCGCGCGGCCAGGATGGTGCCCGCCCAGGTACGAAAGTCCTTGGCGGTGAAGTCATCGCCCGTGATCTCGCGTAGGTAGTCATTGACATCGTCCGACTGCACGGCGTGAGCTTCGCCGTCATCGTCCAGATAGGTGAAGAGTTCCTGCCCGGGAACCTCCTGGAGGCGTTTGACGATTCGCGCCAGCCGGCGATCCTGAAGTTTCACCTTGTGCTGCTTTCCGCTCTTGCCTTTGAAGTTGAAGCGAACCTGAGCGCCGATGACATCGACGTGGCGGTCGCGCAGGGTCGTCAAGCCGAACGAGCCGTTTTCCTTGCGATACTCCTCGTTTCCGACTCGAATTCGGGTCTCCTCCAGCAGCCGGACGATCGCCGCCAGCACCTTCTCGCGCGGCATGCCCGAGCGCTCGAGATCTCGATCGCTTCGCTCTCGGATCTTTGGCAGGACTTGGGCGAAGGCGAGCATGCGGTCGTACTTGACCGCGTCGCGCACTTCGCGCCAGCGAGCGTGGTAGCGGTATTGCTTCCGGCCGCGGGCGTCACGGCCGGTCGCTTGCAGATGACCGCGGGGGTCGGGGCAGATCCAGACGTCGGTCCAGGCCGGCGGGATCGCCAACCTCTTGATCCGGCGGATGACCTCCTTGTCACGGACCAGGCCGCCGTCACTACCGAGATAACTGAAGGCCTTGCCGGCGCGCTTCCGGCGGATTCCCGGGCTGAGGTCGGAGACGTAGCGAAGCCCGGCGGCCCGCGCCGACTGCACCGGGTCAGCGAGCTCGGCCGAATCGAGCGAGCGCGACGGCTGCCAGGTCTCCGGCAGGGCTAGGGCCATTTCGTCCTTTTTCGCATGCTTGACCCATGATAGATGATATCTGCGATATAATGTCTTTGGCAGTCAAAATCTTTGATTCGGAGGTGAACCCTTGACGAGTTTGATTTGGGCCATCATCGCGATCCTCTTCGTGCTCTGGCTGTTGGGCTTGATCTCGCATGTGGGCGGGACCCTGATCTTCCTGCTGCTGGTGCTCGCGATCGTCGGCGTCGTCTACAACCTGCTGGCAGGCGGCATGTACGGCGGGAGCCGGCACCACCATCACACGACCGAGGTGACGGAGGTCGAGCACACCGACGTCTGATTTCGCGTCGCGGAGGGAAAAGCGGCCGCGACGGCCGCTTTTTTTATTGCCGGACGGCGTCTACAATGGCGCCAGCCGGGCGAGGCCGGACTTCCGGTTGGCCTAGGAGAGCGCGTATGGACGACGCGGAATTCTTGAAGCTTCTCACCCACATCCACGACGAGATGCTCGAACAGGTGAAGGATCAGCATCCCTCGCACGAGCAATTTGCGGCCTGGCTTCTCGGCCAGATCGAGGGCCGCCTGCGGATGCGCATCGGGACCGTCAAAACCACCTGAGCGCCACACCCGTTCCATCGAGCGGCGGGACCGCCCAGGGCTGGTCCCTGAAGCAGCTCGCACAGGACATTCCCCTTGATGACGCGGCGCGGGAGGTGGTCGAGCTCGCCCAGCGCCTGGCAGGATCGAGCGGGAGCGTGCGGACGGAGCCAATCCATCTGCTCTGGGCGATCACGCTTTTACCGAGGAATCCTGCAGGGCGGGCCCTCCTGAACCTGAAGGTCAACGTCGCGCAGCTTGGGCAGGCGGTAACGGCGCAGCAGTTCGAGGCTGGTGGCGGCACTCCGGCCCCAGCGGGACCGGCGACCCGGTACCTGCTGAACAACGCGCATCGGGAAGCCGAACAACTTGGCCATTACCGCGTTGACGCGCTTCACATTCTGCTCGCCCTGCTCTATAAGGATTCGCCCGACACCGCAACACGGCTGGAGGAGGCAGGCCTGACGATCTACGCAGTCCGGCAATACCTGACGGCCCCAGCATCGGCGCCGAAGGGTGTGACCCGGCCGCCACTCCGCGGTCTCGACGGCGCGATCGGCGTCAGCCCCGTTTTCGCGATTCCGGTCGCGGCCACGCTTGCGGGTGGCATCGGCCTTTGGAGTGGCGCCCTGCCTGGATTGGTCCTGCCGCTGAGCCTGCTATTTGTCGTCGGCGGCTGGGTGACCTCCCTCTGCATTCACGAGTTCGGCCACGCGCTGGTTGCCTACCTGGGCGGCGATCGCTCGGTCGCCGCAGCCGGCTATCTCTCGCTCAATCCGCTGCGCTACGCCCAGCCGCTGCTGAGCATCGGGCTGCCGATCGTATTCCTGCTCCTGGGCGGGATCGGTCTTCCCGGCGGCGCCGTCTATCTTGACGAACGCGCGATCCGAACCAACGCCTGGCGAAGCTTTGCCTCAGCAGCCGGACCGATCGGCAACCTGGTCTTCGCCGTGCTGGTCGGCTGGCCGTTTGTTCTGTTCCATGGTCAGCCGCCCGCCGGCGACCTCCATTTCTGGTCGGCGCTGGCCTTCCTGGTGTTCCTGCAGGTGACTGCGATCGTGCTCAACCTGATCCCGATCCCTCCCTTCGACGGCTTCGGCATGATCGCTCCCTGGCTTTCGATCGAGCTGCGAGTCATGGCGAGCCGCCTTGGCTTTCTGCCCATGCTCGTGCTCTTCTTCTTCCTCTGGCAGGGCGGCCCAATCAGCGCCGTCTTCTGGAACTTCGTATACGGCATCGTCGCAGCCTTCAGTGTCCCCGACTTCCTGGTATACCTCGGCCAGCAGCAGACGATCCCCCGGCTCTAGGATCAGGCGCAAACTCCAGCCTCCCAGGGCGTTACCCCCCTGTGAACGTCCTGGTGTGGCTCGAGCGTCAGCTCGCCGCGTCCCGGCTATCGATCGCGCTGGCAACGCCGGTTCTGGTCTTTGTCCTGCTTGACCTCGTGACGCAGATCATCGTCCGCGAGTTCTGGGGCACCGGCACCTCCATCTTTCTGTGGGAATGGCAGGCGATTGTGATCCCGCTCTTCATCTTCTTGGCCGGCTATGCCGTCACCATGGTCGCGGTGGTCGCGCAGATGCGCCGATGGGGCTGGTGGCGGTTGCTCGAATCGAACCGATCGCTCGACGCGATCCGGTCGCTCAACTGGGCCGACTTTGAGCGGCTGGTCGCCGCCGCCTTCACCGAGAAAGGCTGGAATCCGCAGCTGGTCGGCCAGAGTGGCCCCGACGGCGGCGTCGATCTGATTCTCAGAAAAGGCAAGCAGCAGGCCATCGTTCAGTGCAAGCAGCGCCGCTTCCCGACCGGTGCGTACGTCACCGAACTCGAGGTCCGTGAGTTCGCAGGTGTCATCACCGCACGTAAGGCAGCCAAGGGCTATCTCGTCACCTCGGGCGTCTTTGCACCGGAGGCTGCCGAATTCGGCGAGAAGATTGCGCAGATGGACCTGATCGACGGAAACGACCTGCTGGCGATGGTGGGTCGATGCCCCAAGTGCAAGGCGGGTCTCCAGCCCAAACAGAGCAAGCACGGGCTGTTCCTGAGCTGCGTGCGATACCCCGATTGCGACGGCGCCCTGAATCTCGCCGCCTGACCGCCATCTAGACTCAGCGGCGTGATCCGTGAGCGGGCCGAGGCAGCGGCCATCGCGGCGCTCGACACCGACGTCTGCCTCCGACTGGCGCAAGAGCTGGTTCGGATCCCTTCCATCACCGGCGAGGAACGTGCCGCCCAGAACCGGGTCGCGGTCGCGCTCGAGCAGGCCGGCCTCGACGTCGACCAGTTCGACGCCGACCTCGACCAACTGAAAGCGCATCCACGGTTTCCTGGAATGGAGGTCGAGCGAAGCGAAGCCGTTCTGGTCGCGGGGACGCTCGGTCCCAAAGGCGACCGATCGCTGATCCTCAATGGCCATGTCGACGTCGTCCCGGTTGGCGATCGCAACGCCTGGCATGCCTCGCCCTGGTCGGCACACATCCACGCCGGGCGCCTTTACGGGCGCGGCGCCTGCGATATGAAGGCTGGGGTCGCGATCGCCATCAGCGCCGGGGCGGCGATCAAGAAGAGCGGGCTTCCGCTACGCGGGCGGTTGATCGTGGAGAGCGTCGTCGGCGAGGAAGACGGCGGGATCGGAACCTTTGCGATGGCGCAACGCGGTTACCGGGCCGACGCGGCCTATGTGCTCGAGCCGACCCGGCTGCGCCTGATTGCCGCCCAGGCCGGCGCCCTATCGTTCCGCCTCCGCATTGCCGGGCGCGCCGCCCACGCGTCGGTCCGCTACGAGGGCATCAGTGCAATCGAGAAATTTGCGCTGGTCGAGGCGCGGCTACGACAGCTGGAGCGCAGCCTCAACCAGCAGCCCCATCCGGACTTCACGCGATACCCGATCGCCTACCCGCTGAGCATCGGTCGACTGCGGGCCGGTTCCTGGTCGTCGAGTGTTCCCGATCAGCTGGAATGCGAAGGCCGCGTGGGCGTCCCGATCGGGATGACGTCCTCCGATGTGCGTGAAAGGTTCGCCGAGGCGCTCAAGGACGCCGGCCAGCGAGACGCATGGCTGGCCGAAAACCCGGTGCATCTGGAGTGGTTTGGTGGCCAGTTCGACGCGGTCGAAGTCGATCCAGAGCTGCCCGCCTTCGCAGCGCTAGGCGACGCCCACCAGGAGGAGTTTGGTATCGCCCCGCCACGGGACGGTGCGCCTTACGGCTCCGACATGCGCCTGCTGGTGCACGAAGCCGACACGCCTGCGGTCCTTTATGGTCCGGGCGACATCCGGCAGGCGCACGCGACTGATGAATGGATCGCCACCGAGGAAGTCATCCAGGCGGCGCGCGTGGTTACCGCGGCGGCAGCGCGCTACCTGGCAGCCTGTGCGTCACCCGCGGGCCGCTGAAACCGGCCTCGTGGAGCAGACCCCCGGTCCAGGACTCGGCAAGGGCGTAGGCGATTCGCCGGGCCGCACTCTCGACACCGCCGGAGCTGGCCTCTCGCGCCAGGTCGAGGGCGGCCGCCCGATCGAGAGCCTGCAGCCGCTCCAGCTCGGCGGCCACCGCGTCGAGGGTGTCGGATTTTGCCAGCACTCGAAGCGCGTCGAGCGACAGCACGTTGGTCGTTCCTTCCCATATGGGCAAAACCTGGGCATCGCGCAGCAGCCTGGGCAGGCCGGCGTCTTCCATGTACCCCTGGCCTCCAAAGCACTCGATCGCCTCCGAGACGACGGCCACCGCCTGTTTGGCGGTGTAAAGCTTGGTGAGCGTAATCCCCAGGCGGAAAAGCGCCTCTTCGTGCGCGGTCGCGCTGCCGCAGTCGATGCGGCCGAGCAATTGCGCCATGCGCATCGTCAGGTACAGGGCACCATCAGCCTCGCCCTGCATTCCGTCGAGGACCTGCTGGTGCAGCGGATGCTGAGCGAGTGTTCGCCCAAAGGCCTCTCGCTGCTCGGCGTAGGCAGCCGCGAGCATCCAGGCGCGACGCATGAGGGCCGCGGCGGTGATCGCATTGTGCAGCCGGGTGATGTTCAGCATCGCCGTCATCTGGGAGAAGCCTCGGCCAGGGTCGCCCAGGAGTTGGGCCTCCGCCCCCTCGAGCGTCACCTCGCCGGTTGCCATCGCCCGCGTGCCGAGCTTGTCTTTCAGCCGGTCGATTCGATAGGGGTTTTTCGTGCCATCGGCGCGTTCGCGCGGCACCAGGAAAAGGGCGAGGCCCCGGGTGCCGGCTTGCGCGCCCTCGGGGCGAGCCAGCGCCAGCGCGACCTCGCAGCCGATGTTCGAGCAAAAGAACTTCTCGCCGTAGAGCCGCCAGCGATCACCGTCCTGCCGCGCGACAACGGTATTTCGTCCCACATCGGAGCCGCCCTGACGCTCGGTCATCCACTGTCCAGACGTCCAGGCCGTTTGCGGATTTCGGCTGACCAGGTGCCCGAAGACCTCATGGGCTGGGCCAATGGGTCCGGCCAGAATGCGCGCGGCGCCATCGGTCATGGCCACCGGACAGAGGTACGTTGCGGTCGAGGGCGCGAAGAGATAACAGAGCGCCGCCTGAATCAGACGCGCATCAGCCCCGAAGCTGTTGAGGGACTCTGGCTCGTAGGCCAGGGCGACGAGTCCGCTACGAGCAGCAACGCCGGCGATCTGCCTCCAGGCCTCGGGGTAGACGACCTCATCGATGCGGTTGCCCCAGCCGTCGAACTGCCGCAGGGAAGCGGGCTGGCGCTCACAGGCGTCGCCCCACGAAAGGAGCTCGCACGCAGCGGCTCGGCCCATCTCCGCGAGCAACGGTTCGGCCCTGTCAAAGGCGGCCGGCGCGAGCCAGCGCGTCAGGAGCGATCGCAACGCTGGATCGGCGAGCCAGGTGTTTTTGGGAAGGAGTTCAGGCATCGAGGCCGCTGGACTCATCTTCTCATCGCAGCCTTCGTAGACTTGAGCTCCTGTGGCTCGCGCGGTATTTGGCGCTTCGATTCGACGCCTCGAAGATCCTCACCTGATCCGAGGCGCCGGGCGCTATGTCGACGACGTGCAGCCGGCTGGCTGTCTCCACGCCGTCTTCCTTCGCAGCCACCTGGCGCATGCAACCATTCAGCGGCTGAGCCTGGATGCAGCCCGAGCCGCGCCCGGCGTCGTAGCCGTGTGGTCAGCCGATGACCTCTCCGACGTCAAACCGCTCGAGATCGAGGAGGCAGTCGACGGGATGCCGCGCCCCAAGCGTCGCCTGCTGGCCAGCGATCGAGTCCGGAGCGTCGGCGAGGCGGTCGCGATGTTGATCGCCGAATCGGTGGAGGCAGCGCGCGATGCGCTCGAACGCATCGAGCTCGACCTCGAGCCGCTTCCGGTCGTGACGGATGTCCAGCGGGCGCTCAGCGAGAAAGCACCCTTGCTTTATCCGGAGCTGCACAGCAACATCGCCTTTCGCAAACAGCGCCGGCGGGGCGCGGTCAAGCGGGCCTTCGACGGGGCCGAGGTGGTCATCAACGAACGGCTTGTGAATCAGCGGCTGATCGCGGCGCCGCTGGAGCCGCGCGGTGCGCTCGGCTGGATGGAGGGCGGACGCCTGATCCTGCAGCTGTCGTCGCAATCGGCGTATGGCGTCAGGGATGCGGTCGCCGGCTGCCTGGGCATCGATGAGGATGACGTCCGCGTCATCGTCGAAGACGTCGGTGGAGGCTTTGGGAGCAAGGGCGGCTGCCTTGCCGAGGAACTGGCGGTAGCGGATCAGCCGCCAGCCTTCCCGTTGCGATCGTTCAAGCAACCGGGCGAAGTCCAGCGACGACCTGGCGAGGCGATCGAGCTTGGCAACTATCAGCGCGTCAGCCTGGTGCGTCG
>VBHQ01000056.1 GCA_005880395.1 Chloroflexota bacterium | reverse complement strand
GACGAGCAGTGCGAAAGCCAGCGTCACGATAACCACGACCAACAGCGCGGCCCAAAGCGGATAGTGCTGTTGCAGCTGGTCACTCGCGACCAGGGCATAGGCGTAGGAGCCGATGCCGAAGAAGGCGATGAATCCCAAGTTCAACAGCCCGGCGTAGCCGACGACCAGGTTCAGGGCCACCGCCAGGCATGCATACATGGCGCAGCTGGCCAGGATCAGGGTCCAGTACTGCGCGCCGATCCAGCTCGAGTTGTCCTCGATGTACTGCAAGACCAGGGGCACCAGCGCAGCAAGCACAAAGAAGGGAATCAGCACCTGCGGCCGGGTAAGGGCAGCGTTCCAAGCTGCCGGACCCGATTCCCAAAAGCGCTTCAGCGGATGGCTGGGATCGCTTTCGAAGGCCTGGGGCTGCGCGCTCATGCCCGGTCGGTCAATGGCTGGCCGAAGAGTCCCTGTGGCCGAACCAGCAAGACGAGGATCAAGCCAAGAAAGACGAACGTGTCCTGGAATTGTGTGCTGATGTAGCCGCCGATCAGGCTCTCCAGCAGGCCTAGTAATAGGCCGCCGACCATCGCCCCGCGGATATTGCCGATCCCGCCGATCACCGCCGCTGTAAAGGCCTTGATGCCGAGGAGATAGCCCATAAAGAACTGCGCCGTCGCATAGGACAGCACGTAGAGCAGCCCTGCCATGCCGGCCAGGGCGGAGGCGACGAAGAAGGTGACCATGATCACACGGTCGACGTCGATGCCCATGAAGGTCGCCGCCTCCCGGTCCTGCGCGGTCGCTCGCATCGCGCTCCCGAATTGCGTCCGGAACACGAAGAGGTCCAGCCCGACCATCAAGACAAGGGCCACGGCCACCAGCAGCACTTTGCTGAAGGGGGTATCGACCGATCCGAGGTGAAAAACGGTCTGCGAGATGATGGCGTGGGTCTGGACTCCGACGGGGGCAGGGCTGATTCCGACCTGGACCGCGCTCTCGAGGAAGAGCGACACACCGATCGCCGTGATCAGCGGGGCAAGCCGGTTGGCATTTCGCAACGGACGGTACGCCACCCGTTCGATGGCCACGCCGAGGCCGCCTGCGCCTGCCATCGACGCCACGATCATCAACCCGATAAGGAGCCCAGCGGGAACGGCGGCGGCCTCATTGTGGACCAGGAGCGCCGCGACGCCCGCGGCGAGAAACGCTCCGACCATGAAGATGTCGCCATGGGCGAAATTGAGGAGCTCGAGGATGCCGTAAATCAGGGTGTAACCGAGGGCAACCAGCGCGTAAAGGCTGCCCACCTCGAGTCCGTTAACGACCTGCGCCAGGAAATATCCCACGGCAGTCAAAAAGGGGACGGGTTGCCGCCCGTCCCCTTCGTTATTACTCCTTTAGCCGGAGACTTGTTTGAGGACCACCATCGAACTTCCCTTCGCCTGGTACACATAGATGCCGCCGCCCTGAACGTCACCCTTCGAGTTGAACTTCACCGTGCCAAAGATCGTGCTGAAGCTGCCGCTGCCGAGTTGGTTGATGACGTCATTGCGGGAAATCTTGCCGTTTTTGACCGGCGAGTTCTTGATCGCCTGCAGCAGCACCTGGGCCGCTTCATAGGCCGAGCCATAGAACGGGCCGGCCTTGCTGACGGCGTCGGAACCATAGGCTGACTTGAACTCATTGACATAGCTCGTCGCCGCGCTTGATGTCAGGCCCGCCGGGTCAGCCGTGATGTTGGTGGCATATGCGCCGTCATACGCCCCCTGCGATTTGGTGATGATCGACGGATCCTCTTCGCCATCGGTGCCCAGGAACTGGATGTTCTGTCCGATGTTCAGGTTCTGCTGCTTCATCTGGGACACGAACGGTGCAGTCTCCGGACCCTCGTCAGCGAAGTAGACCCAGTCGGCGCCGAACTGCTTGATCTTGGTAATGATCGTGCCGAAGTCGGTCTGCCCCGCCTTGGCGCTGTCGCGCTGCGTCGGGATGTTGTGGGCCGTCAGATACTGCTGCGTCTGGTCGGCGAGTCCCGTCGAGTAGTCGGACTTTGCGTCCATCACGAAGACCTTCTTGGCGCCCTGATCGATCATGAACTTGCCGTCCGCCGGGCCCTGGGCGTCGTCACGGGCGTTGACCCGATGCGCGACGCTGTTGCCAGAATCGGTCACCTTGACGTTCGAGGCCGACTCGCTGACCAAGGGCAGCGGCGGGCTCGCGTTCTGCAGGCCCTGGACCGAGCCGAGGACGACGCCCGAGTTCATCGGCCCGACGATGCCGAGCACGGTCGGATCCGAGATGCCCTGCGCCTGAAGCGTCTGCGCCGTTTGGGCATTGTGTTGGTCGTCCCAAACAAGCAGGCTGACCTTGGTGCCGTTCACGCCGCCCTGGTTGTTGAAGTCTTTCACGGCGAGTTGAATTGCCTGCAGGGCGCCGGCCCCAATCGAAGCCTGGTCGCCGGTAAATGGTCCCTCGGCCGCGATCTGAACTTTGTCTGGCTTATTGGCGGTTCCCCCGCCGTTGTTGCCGGCGCCTCCGCCGCACGCGGCCAGCCCAAGGCTGGCGAATGCGGCAAAGACAATGAGTCTTGGCTTCCCCATCGTCGTTGTCGACCTCCTCTTCCTTTGTGAGTGCCTAAATGGTGCGCTCTTTATACACGGTTACACCACGCAGAGCAATCAGAAGGCGGCCACACCTAACCCTTTCTAATGCGGCTGGTGGGAGACGAGATCGGGCAGGCCGTCCAGCGCGGTGAGCACCGCATCGACATCGCCCGCACTGTTGTAGTAATGGAGCGAGACGCGCAGTGCTCCATCTCGTGTCGAGCAGAGGATCCCCTGTCTTGCCAGCGCCTCGAGCAGACGGGAAGCGTCGGAAGCGCCGAGCATGACCAGCGGACCTCGCTCGGCAGGCGCCGTGGGCGTCAACAGCTCGAAGCCCCGGTCCGCCGCACCGGCGATGAAGCGATCCGCAAGGCCACGGACATGCTCCTCGATGGTGTCGAGCCCCACCTCGGCAATCATGCGGAGCGCCGGGAGAGTGGCATAGACGTTGGGAACCGGCGGCGACCCGGTCTCGAAGCGCCGGGCCTCCGGCGCATAGCGCAGATGATGCACGTCATACGCAAAGACGTTTTCCTGGGCAAACCAGCCCGAGTCACTCGGCTCAAACCGCTCGATCAACTCCCGTCGCACATACATGAAGGCGACGCCCGGCGAGCCGAGCAGATACTTCAAGGCGCCGGTCACCAGGATGTCGACGTCGAGCGCTTTGACATCCATCGGCTGGGTGCCCATGCTCTGATATGCGTCGATCAACAGCTGGGCGCCGCGCTCGTGCGCGAGCTCAGCCAGGGCGCTGACGTTGTTCTTGAATCCGTTGCGGTAACAGACATGCGTGGTCGAAACCAGCGCCGTCCGCGCGTCGACCACCGCTTCGAACGCGGTCATCGCCAGGCGATGTGCCTCGGCTCGGGCGAAGACCACTTCTGCACCGCGTCGCTGCTGCGCCAGCCAGATATGGCCGACGGTCGGAAAATCGAAGTCGCTGGTCACGACCCGCGGCCGGTCCTGATAATTGAGCGCGCTGGCCAGCGAGTTCAGCGCGTTCGACACCGAGAAGGTGACCGCCACTTCGCCAGGCTGCGCATTGATCAGGCGGGCGAACTCGACGCGCAGGGCTTCCATGCGCTCCACCCAGGCGTCCCAGGGATTCCCGAACCGATGCCACGACTCGACGAACTCCTCGATTCCCGCCTGGACCGGCAACGAGAGGGCGCCCTGCGAACAGCTGCTGAGGTAGATCTTGTCGTTGAAAATCGGGAACTGCCGGCGGAAGGCCAGCGCGCCATTCTGCGGGTCGGTTGAGGCCGGCACTTCTGGCATTCTATGGTGATGTCGCGCGGCATGACCTCGCAGAAATCGCGAGCATTCAGCGAATCGGTGATTCGCGAGATGACCAGGCTCTGCCTCGCGGAACACGGCAGCGAATGCGTCAACCTGGCGCAGGGCTTTCCCGATTTTGCCGCGCCCAGCGAGTTGAAGGAGGCGGCGATCGACGCCATCCGCCAGGACTTCAATCAGTACGCCACCACCTGGGGAGCCAAGGTGATGCGCGATGCGATCGCCGACAAGACTCGGCACTTTCGCGGCATGGCCGTGGATCCGGAAACCGAGATCACCGTCTGCTGCGGCGTGACCGAAGCGATGCTTTCCACCATCCTGGCCGTCGTCGACCCTGGCGACGAGGTCATCATCTTCGAGCCGTTCTACGAGAACTACGGGCCGGACTGCATCCTCTCGGGCGCCACCCCGGTCGTGATTCCGCTGGTGCCCCCCGACTGGCGCTTCGACCCGGAACAGCTGCGCCAGGCGTTCAGCGCCAAGACCAGGGCGATCATCATCAACACCCCGCACAATCCGACCGGCAAGGTCTACACCCGGGAAGAGCTTGGCTTCATCGGGAGCCTTTGCCAGGAGTTCGACACGCTGGCGATCACGGACGAGATCTACGAGCACCTCGTCTACCGCGGTGAGCACCTCAGCATCGCCACGCTCGACGGCATGCGCGAGCGCACGGTGACGATCAATGGGCTTTCCAAGACCTACAGCGTGACCGGCTGGCGCCTCGCCTATACGATCGCGCCGGCCGACATCACCAACGCGATTCGCAAGGTGCATGACTTCGTCACGGTCGGCGCCCCGCATCCGCTGCAGGTGGCCGCCGCCACCGCGCTGCGCTTCCCCGACCGGTACTACATCGATCTGCTGAACGCCTACCGGGAGCGGCGCGAGTTCATGCTCGAGATCCTCGACGGCGCCGGATTCAAGGCTTACCCGCCGGACGGCGCCTACTATGTGATGACCGAAATCGACAGCTTCGGCGAGGACGATGTCGCGCTGGCGCACCGGATGGTCAAAGACATCGGGCTGGCCACCGTTCCCGGAAGCAGTTTCTACCTCGACCCCGCCCGCGGCCGGCAGCAGATCCGCTTCTCATTCCCAAAGAAGATGGACACGCTGCGGCGCGCGGCCGATCGTCTCAAGACGCTTCAGCGAGTCGCTTGAAAGTGGGTGTGAAAACGCTGATGTTTCTCGCCTGCCCCAATCGCTGCAGCACCAACCGCTTCGAGCTCTGGAACGCCTCGGTCTACGTCGATAGCCGGGGCCGCTATCTCGAACACAGGGCGGAAGACGGGCCCCTCTACCGCTGTGTGGAGTGCGGCAGCCCGGCGATGGATCTCGGCGAGGTGCCAGGGGCCATGGCGGCCGACCGTGAGGCGCTCGAGAACCCGCCGTCGCAGTACACCTGCCCCGCGTGCGAAGAACTCTTCACCGCGCCGAGGGATCAGAACCCGGTCGTCTGTCCCAGCTGCGGCCAGACCTTCCCGGTGACGGACGCACCGTAGCCTAGCCTTCCCCCATCGCCCGGACGATCGCCGGCAACAGCTCTCCGGCTTTCCCCTGGAGGAGAACGGCGGCGAACGAGTCGAACGGGGTGGGCTCCGCATTGATGATGCAGAGGTCGGCTCGGTTCTCACGCGCTAGGCGCGGGATGCCGGCAGCCGGATAGACCTGCAAGGAGCTGCCGACGATCAGCAGGACGTCGGCGGCGATCGCCAGCGCTTGCGCCTCGAGCAGCGCTTCGCCGGGCAGCGCCTCGCCGAACATGACCACGGTCGGCTTGAGAAAGCGCCCACCGCAGGCAGGACAATTCGGCGGGCAGTGCTCACGATTCAGCGCATCGATGTCCACTCGCGGAAAGCGGGTCTCGCAGTCGAGGCAGACGACGGCATGCGAAGAGCCGTGTAGCTCGATGACCCGCCGGCTGCCCGCCTTCTGATGCAGGCCATCGGTGTTCTGGGTGATGACCCCGGACAGCTTGCCGTGCCGTTCGAGAGCGGCCAGCGCTTCATGGGCGGGATTGGGCCTGGCATCGGTCCGGCGATGTTCGCGGCTGTAGCTCCAGTACTGCGATGGATCGGCGCGGAAGGTATCGATGTGCGCGACCTTGTAAGGATCGAATTTCGTCCACAATCCCCCCTCGCCGCGATACACGGGGATTCCGCTCTCCTGCGAGATCCCGGCGCCGGTAAACGCGACGGCGGACCGGGCCCGGCTCAGCAGCGCCGCGGCGTCGCCGACGGCGGCCTCGATTAGCGTGCTCACCGCAGCCCGGCGAAGAGGTCGTCTTCAGGAGTCGGGGCATCGACGGAGCTGCGCGCCCGCTCGTACGTCTCAGTCGCCCAGGCCTGCGCACCGACCACGTCGACCAGCTTCAAGAACCAGCTGTCTTCGGGGATCTGGGTGCGGTGCGCCCGCATCGCGGCCAGCTTCTTGTCAATGAACGGCCTGACATCCAACCAGGTGGTGACCCGGTCGTCAGAGACCGCGAAGGGGGGCGGTTCGCCGTCGGTCGAGAATCGATTGGCAACGCCGGCGCGCTGCATCACCTCAGCCAGCTGCCGCATCACCGACTTTGGAAAGGCGTTGTAGTAGAGCTTGCTCGGACGGAACGGTTCGCCACCGGGGAAGCGCTTGATATCGCCCGCATAGAAGAAGGCGCCGATTGCCACCCGGTGGGTCTTGATATGGTCGGGATGGGCATATCCTCCGAACTCGTTCTGGGTCACGACCACCTGCGGCCGGACGCGGCGGATCACCTGGATCAAGCGGCCGATCGCTTCCTCCTCGCCCGCCTGCCAGAAGGTTTGCGGCTCGCGGTTGCGCGGGAGCCCGGCCATGCCGGAATCCTCGTATCCAAGAAACACGATCTCGTTGACCCCGAGGATCTGCATCGCCTTGCGCAGCTCCGCCTCACGAATCGTCGCCAGCCTGGGCGCTGCCTCCTTGGGATCGAGTTCCTTGTCGAGGATTTCACCCACCTCGCCACGCGTCGCGGTCACCAGGGTGGTTCGCACCCCTTCCGCGCTGTAGCGCGCCAGCGTCCCACCCATGCCGATGGACTCATCGTCGGGATGGGGTTGGACTGCCAGCAGGCTCAGCTCGCTGGCGCTCACTTGCCCTTACGCGCCCGAACTTCCTGGATCAACTGCGGAACGATCTTGTGCACATCGCCGATGACCCCGAGGTCGGCGAGCTTGAAAATCGGAGCCTCCGGGTCCTTGTTGATGGCGATGATCGTCTTCGCGCCTTTCATCCCCACCGTGTGCTGCATCGCGCCGGAAATCCCGACGGCGATGTAGACGCTGGGCTTCACCGTCTTCCCGGTCTGGCCGATCTGGAAGGAATACGGCTTCCAGCCGGCGTCGACGACCGCCCGACTGGCGCCGACCGCGGCGCCGATCTCGCCGGCGAGCTCGTCCAGCATCTTGAAATTCTCGGGGGCGCCAAGCCCGCGTCCCCCGCTCACGATGACGGTCGCGTCGTCGAGTCGCGGCCCTTGAGCCTTTTGCTTCTCGCGCCGCAGGACACGAGCCGCGGGTTTGCTGGTATCGACTGGATCGCCGATCTTCTCGACTTGCGGCGCGACTGGCTCCGAGGCCGGCTCGGCGGTGATCGCCTTGGGCCGCAACAGGATCAGCACCGGTGGCTGCGCTTTCGGGACGGTGGTCACCAGCATGCTGCCACCAAAGACGGGCGAGACCGCGGCGAAGCTTCCATTCCGCTTGATGACGTCGGTCGCGTTCGCGATCAGCGCGACGCCAAGCCGTGCCGATAGCCGGGCGGCGATGTCGCGGCCTTCGTAGGTCATCCCGAACAGCATCAGGTCCGGGCGTTCTTTTTCGAACAGCCGCGCCAGCAGATCGACCGCGGGCGTGGCGACGACGTCTTTAAACGCCTCGTCCTCGTGCACATAAATCCTGGTTGCGCCGTATTTGGCCAGCGCCTCTGCCGCCCGTCCTGCGCCAGGACCGACTGCCACCGCAACCGCTGCCCCCAGCGCCCGCGCTTTGGTCAGCAGCTCCAGCGCGATCGGTTTGGGCACACCGTCGGCCGTCTCCGCAAACACCCAGACCGATGGCATCAAATCACCTTCAATGCCTGGAGAAAGTCGGCGATGCGTTTGGCCCCGTCCCCTTTGTCCTCTACCACCTCGCCCGCCTTGCGCGCCTCGGCTGGCACGACCTCGACGACCTCCTGAGTCAGCGCGGCCTTCCCCGCCTTCCCCTCCAGGCCGATCTCGGCGATACCGACCTGCTTGATCTCCTTGTTCTTCGCCTGCATGATGCCCCGCAGCGCGGGATAGCGCGCGTCGTTGATGCCGCCGGTCACGGTGACCACCGCCGGCAGCGGGGCCTCGACCACGTCATAGCCCTCATCCGTCTGGCGGTCGATCACCGCTTTGCCGTCGGCCACCTCGAGCCTCTTGGCGAAGCTGAGCAGGGGTAGGCCGAGGAGCTCGGCGAGCTGCGCGGGGACCGCGCCGGAGGAGCCGTCGGTGCTCTCCGTCCCGCAGATGAGGAGATCGAACGTGCGGTCCTTGATGGCCGCCGCGATCGCGCGGGCCGTGCTGAGCGCGTCCGAAGACTCCAACGCCGTATCCGTGATCAGGATGCCGCGGGCGGCGCCCATCGCCAGCGCCCGACGGATCGCATCCATCGCCTTGGGCGGGCCCATCGAGACCACCGTCACCTCGCCCCCCTCTTTCTCGACGATCTGCAGGCCGGCCTCGACCGCGTGCTCGTCGCCAGGGTCGAGGATGAGATCGACGCCCTCGCGTACAAGACGCTTGCTTTCCGGATGAAGCTTCCCAGGCGCGTTGGGATCGGGGATCTGCTTGACGCAGACGACAACATTCATGGCTGGCTGCTCCAATTATGGTCAAAGCCGCCCTTGGCGAACATCTGTTTGTAGTACGATTGGAGGCCCGATGGCACGGACGGAATACTCCGAAATCACGGTGAAATCGGCCCTCAACCGGGTCCAGCACATGGGCTTCAACTGGTCGCTCAATCCCTACCAGGGCTGCGTGCATAGCTGCGTGTACTGTTTTGCCCGGGCTCACGCCAAGCTGGCTGACCGGGACCCGGGCGCCGGCTTCTCCGCCCGAATCGGGGTGAAGATCAACGCTCCGGCGCTGCTGCGGCAGGAGCTCTCGCGACGAAGCTGGAAGCGGGAGATGGTTGCCTTCGGGACCGCCACCGATCCGTATCAGCCGATCGAAGGCACCTACCGCCTGACCCGACGCTGCCTGGAGGCGTTTCGCGACTACCGGACACCGATCGGCTTGATCACCAAGGGCACGATGGTGATTCGCGATCTCGATCTCCTCGTCGAGCTCTCCGAACGGGCGAAGGCGACCGTGACCTTCAGCGTCCCAACGGTCGATCGCGAGATCTGGTCGAAGACCGAGCCCGGCACGCCGCCGCCCGATAAACGCCTCAAGGTCCTGAAAGCGCTCGTCGAGGCCGGCATCGAGGCGGGCGTCGGCATGGCGCCGATCCTGCCCGGGCTCTCCGACTCGGCGGAGCAGCTGAAGGCAACCGTCGGGGCCGCGGCGGCGGCGGGCGCCTGCTACGTCTGGTGCAACGTCGTCTACCTCAAGCCGGGAACCAAGGAGCATTTCATGGACTTTCTCGAGCGCGATTTTCCACAGCTCGTCCAGAGGTACCGAGAGCTGTTTCCCGGCGGCGCCGCCTACCTGTCGAGCGGCGTCAAGTCGCCGATCCTCGAGACCGTCGCCGAGCTGAAGCGGCGCGAGGGCGTCGGTGATCGCCGGGCCTGGCGAGCGCAGCCCCCGGCGGAACCGGTCCAACTCGGATTGGCCGTCTAGTTTGACTTCGAGGCCTCCATGCTCTACCGTAGCCGCGAGTGCTCCGCTGGCTGACCCGGCTTTTCCGGCAACGCGAGGCGGTTGAGACCGCTTCCCCAGCCACCCCACCGGTATCGACGCCACCGCTAGCCGCATTACAATCCACGGTCAGCGACGCGGCGGGCAGGCACGAGCTGGCGGTGACGACCGAAGGCGTCACCGCGACGGCGGTGGTCGAGGCGGAAAAGGAGACCTGTCCCACCTGCGGCCGCACCAGCGTCTTCGCCGGCCCTCCCGGCCAGCGCTTCTGCACCTACTGCGCCTTGCGGGACGAGCTTTTCGAAGCGCGCGCCGCCGCCTCCGAGTAGTCCCGACCCGGTGCTGAACTACCCGATTCTGTGGGACAGCGGCATCTACCTCCCCGAGCTGGGGCTCTGGCTCGATCCGCGCCAGCCGCGGCCGCGGGCCGTCATCAGTCACGCGCATAGCGATCATGTCGCCGCCCACCCGCTGGCCTATGCGACGCCCGCCACGCGCCGGCTGGTCACCCACCGACGGCCGTCGCTGACCACGGTGCAGGGCCTCGAGTACGGCCAGCCGCTCAGACTCGAGCACTGTTCCCTCACGCTGCATCCCGCAGGGCACGTGCTCGGGTCGGCGCAGGCGTTGATCGAGACCGATTGGGGCGCCATCCTCTATACCGGCGATCTCAAGACCCGCTCCGGCTTCACAAGCGTTCCGGCGATTCCGGTGCCGGCGGACGTCCTGCTCCTCGAAAGCACGTTTGGCAAGCCGCACTACCGTTTTCCCGATTCGGCAGAGGTGATCGCCGCGATCGTCTCCTGGTGCCGTAGTGTGATCGACAGCGGCGCGACGCCGGTCTTGCTCGGTTACTCGTTAGGAAAAGGTCAGGAGATCCTCTCCGCGCTCGCCGCCGAAGGCATTCACATCGCCCTTCACGCGTCGTTATTCGGCGTCACGGAAGTGTATCGAGAGCTTGGCTGCCGTTTCCCGCAGTACCAGGTGCTCGGTGCCGCGCTGGTCCGCCCTACGGTCGTCATCACACCGCCCACCGCGCGCCGCAACGGCTTGCGCGAGATGCTGGGCGAATTCAAAACGGCTGCGTTGACCGGGTGGGCGATGGATCCCAGCCTGAAAGCTCGGCTTGAGGTCGACGCCGTCTTTCCGTTATCCGACCACGCCGATTTCGAGGAGCTCTGCTGTTACGCCGAGCGGGTTGGTGCAACGATGACCTATACGGTGCTCGGCTTCGATGAAGAGCTCGCCATGCACCTACGGCGGCGAGGCATTCGCGCGAAAGCGTTGACCGCCATCGACCAGCTGCGCCTCTTCTGACTCGAAATCTGCAAGTTCGTTTTGGACGGAGCGTTATGCCCGATAAGCGCCCGCCGATGGTGCGCAGCGGTTCGCCGCTCACGCGATAAGGAGGTGACGCATGGCGACCAGGAAGAAGGCCACCAAGAAGGCGGCCCGTAAGTCGACTCGGAAGAGCCGCTAGAGAGCGGTAACGAAAGGGGCTCCCGCAAGGGGGCCCCTTTTCGTTTGGCTATGAGGTCGTCAAGGCGCGGATCGAGAGCCCGGCCATGAAGAGGCCCGCAATGCCATAAACCAGCGACTGGCGTCGCTCGTCCCGGCCGGTCGTGTAGGTTGCGGCGATCGGAAGCACGATGACGAGGAGGATCCCGTACAGCCAGTGCAGCGGATCGTGCGGCCGACGCCCCCCGAGGAAGAGGGTGCCGCCCGCGATGCCCTGGATGATGAACAACGCTTCGGTAATCACGAGCGCCGAATTGAAGCTGCCGCCGGGCGGACGCCGGCGGAAGTAGCTCAGCAGCCCCCAGCCGGCAATCACCAGGGTGACGACCAGTCCGGCGAAGAACAAGCCTCGATGGAGCGAGAGCACGGCGCTCATGAGGCAAGCTGCCAGGCTTGCAGGCCGGCGATCGCCGCTTCGAGCGTCTCGATCGCGTTCTTGAAGCCGATCGCCGCCCGGGCGGCCTCGGGCGCAAACCACTGGACATCCTCGATCTCGGAGACCTGCGGCGTGAACGGCGCGTCAGTGGTCAGCTCGACGAGGTAGTAATGGACCGTCTTGAAGACCAGGACCCCGGCCCAGCGGAACACGTAGTTGACGTCGGGCAGGGGGCTCACGATCCGCAGCCGTCTCGGCGGCAGCCCGGTCTCTTCGGAGATCTCGCGCAACGCGGCAGCATCCGGCGTCTCCCCTTTCTCGATGTTGCCCTTGGGGAAGCTCCAGCGCCCGCCCGCCTTGATCAGCACGAACCGGATTCCGTCACGGCGCCGGCGAAAGACGACGCCACCGGCGGACACGTCCTGTCGGGCTGGTCCCTTCTTCCTGGCTGGCACCCGCTCATTATCGCGGCGCTGTTGGAGCGAGCCGAGCAGCACCCTACACTTGCTCGAAAGATGGACCGCGCCTATCAACGATTGATGGTGGTGATGCCGCATCCGGACGACGAATGCTTCGGTTGCGCTTCGACGATTGCGCGCTACAGTGCCGAAGGCGCGACCGTGACGCTGGTGACGATAACGCGCGGCGGCGCCGGGTTGTGGAACGGTCGCGAGGCCGGTGACCTGCGGCGGTTGACCGATGTTCGCGAGCTCGAGCTACGCGACGCCGCCGCCGAGCTGGGCGTGCGCTACCTCGAGGTTTTCGACTATCCCGACGGCGCGCTCGAGAAGGTCGAAGAGGTGGAGGCGGTGCGCGACCGGTTGGTCGGCGAGATCGTTCGCTGCCTTCGATCGCATCGCCCGCAGGTCGTCGTCTGCTTCGGCCCGGAGGGCGCCTACGGGCATCCCGACCACAAAGTGGTGAGCCGGCTGACCGTGCTGGCTTGCACGCTCACCAGCGAGTCCTCCGCCTACGAACTGGAAGCGCTGGCCCTTGGGTTGGCGCCCTGGTCGCCAAGCAAGCTCTACTTTCTGACGACCACGGGCCCGATCGTCGAGTCGCTCGGGCTGCCCGCGCAACCACCGATCACGACCCGGGTGGCGATCGGTGGCTTTCATGACGCGAAGCTGCGCGCGTTTGCCCGTCACCGCAGCCAGACCCAGGAATGGGAGCCGCTCCGCAAATTCGTCGAGGGTCAGGGCGACAGCGAGGTCTTCAGCCTGGTGGGAGCCGCGCACGATCTGGCCGAGGACGACCTGTTTCACGGGGTCGAGGCAGGTCCCTGACCAGAAGCTCAGGGTGCTTCGGTGGCGGCGGCCCAGCGGGCCTCCATCGCCCGGCCATCGCGATCCTCATGCCGTAAGCCGAGGCTGGCGAAGAATGCCGCGAGCAGCAGCAACGGCGGCAGCAGAATGAGCAGTGCGAGCCGCAGGCTGTGCACCGCGTCCGAGAGCCGGCCGATCGCAAAGGGCGCGTAGGAATCGCCGAGCAAGTGCTCGATCAGCAGCGAGATGGTGACCGCCGTGGCACGGATCGTCGGCAGGGCGACGTTCTGCTTTATCGCGGTGTACGGGCCGTTGTAGAGATAGAGCGCGCCCGACCCGAGCAGGAACATCGGAACGAACAGGATAAGGTTCGGCATCAGCAGGGCCAGCGCGACCAGCACCGCCCCGGCCACGAAGCCGGCGATGCCCACGGGAAGATTGCTGGCGGCGGCGCGACGTCGCGTCAATCGATCGGCGACGCTGCCGCCGACCAGCGACCCGGCAAGCAGTCCGAGGACGAGCACGCCACCGGCAAGCGTCCCGGCTGCCCCGGTTCCCAACCCGTACTGCCGGCTGAGGTAGGTCGGGAGCCAGAAAGCAGCGCCACCCAGCACGAAGAAGAGCGCCGTTTCGGCGGCAATCGTCGCCCGTAACGTTGGGATCCGGAGCAGGTTCATGACCGCGCCGGCCGTGACCTCTCCGGCTGTCCGGGTCGTCGGACCGCGCTCTTCCGCCGCTCCGCGACGTGGCTCTCTGATGCCAAAGGCAAGCAGTGCGAAAATCAAGCCGGGGATCGCCGTCAGGTAAAAGGCGACGCGCCACCCCAGCCGGCTGGCGATGATGCCGCCGCCGGCGAACCCAACCGCGATGCCGACCGCGGTCCCGGCCGCCCAGATCGACATCGCCCGGCCGCGTCCCTCTTTCTTGACGTAATCGCCCAGCAGCGCGGTACCCGCGGGGTAATAGCTCGCCTCGCCGATGCCGAGGACCGCTCGCGCGGCAAACAGCTGGAGGTAGTTGCGGGCAAGGCCGGTGAAAAGGGTCGCCAGGCTCCAGATCGTCACCCCGACGCCGACGACGGTCTTGCGGACGCCCCGGTCGGCCCAGATGCCGAAAGGAATCGTGCCAACCGCATACACGAGCAGAAAGGCGCTCCCGAGCAAGCCGACCTCGCTATCGCTGAGATGAAACTCCGCCTGAATGCGACTCGCCACCGCCGGCAGGATGTAGCGATCGAGGTAATTCAAGAAGTTGATTCCCACCATGACGCCGAGAACGTAGCGCGCATAGCCGCGAGGCATCGACGTGCATTATGAGAGCATGGCCCGCGTCGAAGAGCGGCTACGCGAAGAAGCCGACCGCTGCTACCAGTGGAGCAACGGCCCCGGCTTCGAGTACGAGACGCACAGCCATCCGTATCGAAAGGTTCTTTACGTCGAGCGCGGCGCGATCACCTTCACTCCTGCCGGACGGCAGCCAATCGCGATGACGGCCGGCGACCGGATGGACCTTCCCGCCGGCACGGCGCACGGCGCCATCGTCGGACCCGATGGCGTGACCTGCTGGGAGGGCCAGGCCAAGAGGGCCTAGGCGAGCTGCAACTTCAGCAGCCGGGCGGCGTTCTCGCGAAGGATCTTGACCTTCGCCTCCGGCTTCAACTCGACGGCTTCGAGCTCTTCGATCACCCGGGCCGGTTTGATGAACGGGTAGTCGCTGCCGAACAGGGTTCGGTCCTGGAGGCGACCACCGATCTCGCGAACCAGCTCCGGCGGGTAATACCGTGGCGACCAGCCGGATAGCTCGATGTAGATGTTCGCCTTGTGCAGCGCCATCGCGATCAGCTCGAGATGCCAGGGCCAGCCGAAATGGGCGGCGATGATGGGCAGCGCCGGGAAGCGGGCGGCAATGACGTCGAGATGGATCGGCCGCGCCGGGTCGAGCTTGATGCCCTGACCGCCCGGCTCGCCGGCACCGATGCCGCTGGTGCCGGTGTGAAAGAGGCAGGGAATGCCGAGCTCGCTGGCCTTCTCCCAGAGTCGGAAGTGACGCTCGTCGCTCGGGTAGAAATCCTGCAGGGACGGATGGAATTTCGCGCCGATCGCGCCCAGCTCCTTGACGGCGCGTTCCAGGTCACGGACGGCGCTGTCCTTCCAGGGATCGACCGAGGCGAAAAAGGCAAACCGCTTGGGATGGCGCCGGACGATCGCGGCGACGAAATCGTTCGTCAGTGGCGGCCGTTTGGTCGCCGTCTGGGCGTCCCAGGCGAGGAGAATGCCAAAGACCTGCTCCTGGGCGAAATCGAGGGCGAGCTCGTCGACGCTGCGCTCCTGGACTTTGGAGCGAAAGTAGTGGGCCGCCGGCTCCCGGTAAGGCCCCATGCTGCCATCCAGCCACTCCTTCACCGGCAGGTGGACGTGCAGGTCGACGGCGCGAATCAAGCTAGGAGGCGAGCGATTCGACGGCTTCGATGGCGATCGCATCGCCGACCTTGATGCTGCCGCCCTGGATCACGCGCGAGACCATGCCGCGGCGGCCGACCAGCTCATCCTTGAGGCCCATGCGGATTTCATCCATGCGGAAGCAAGGCTCGCAAACCTTGGTGATCTCGAGAACGGCCTGGGCTCCCAGCCGCAGCCGGGTACCGACGGCCAGTGCCATTACGTTCAGTCCCTCAACCGTGAGGTTCTCTTTGATGGTGCCGGACGCGACGCCAACGTCGTCGAGCGCTTCCCGGTCCGCGAGCAAAACCTGCCGAAGCGACGCGGGACTGGCATGCTTGTCGTCTTCAAGCCCGACGCCGGTGATCAACCTGGCTTGATCGACCGGGCGCATCGGTTCGCGATGACCCGGGCAGAGCTGAATGGACACGATCTGCGCCATGACGGCCTACAGATTACACGCGGGGAGAACCCCGCGTCCTCCCGAGACTGGCTTGCTAGGATGGCCCCGATGACGGAGGAGGCGTCCCGCATGGAACGCGACTCGATGGGAGACGTGGCGGTTCCAGCAGGCGCTTACTACGGTGCGAGCACAGAACGCGCGCGTCAGAATTTTCCGATCAGCGGGCTCCGCTTGCCACGCCGATTCATCCGGGCGATGGCGCAGATCAAAGGCGCGGCAGCCCTGGTCAACAGCGAGCTGGGGCTGCTCGAGGCGCAGCTGGCGAACGCCATTCAGCAGGCCGCCGAAGAGGTCGAGGAAGGTAAATTCGACAACCACTTCGTCGTCGACGTCTTTCAGACGGGTTCCGGAACCTCGACGAACACCAACGCCAACGAGGTGATCGCCAATCGCGCGAATGAGTTGCTTGGCGGTCCGCTTGGCAGCCGCAAGCCGGTCCATCCGAACGACCACGTCAACCGCTGCCAATCCAGCAACGACGTGATTCCTTCCGCGATGCAGCTTGCCGCGCTGGTCGCGATCCACGAAGAGCTCATCCCGGCATTGAGCTACCTCAAGGAGGCACTCGAGAAGAAAGCCAGCGAGTTCATGCCGGTGATCAAGACCGGGCGCACCCACCTGCAGGACGCGACCCCGATCCGCCTGGGCCAGGAATTTACGGGCTACGCCGGCCAGGCGGAGCGGGGCATGGCTCGCGCCCGGCTTGCTGCCGAGGAGCTCGCCGATCTGCCACTGGGCGGAACGGCGGTGGGCACCGGCCTGAACGCCCATCCCGAGTTCGCGCAGCGGGTGTGTCAGCACCTGAGCCGGCGGGCAGGGGTCATGGTGCAGGAAACCAAAAACCACTTCCAGGCCCAGGCGACGCTGGACGCCGTGCTGTCAGCCGCCGGGGCGCTGCGCACCGTCGCGGTCAGTCTCTGGAAGATCGGCAACGACCTACGCTGGTTTGCATCAGGGCCGCGCGCCGGCCTCGGCGAGATCACCTTGCCGGAGGTCCAACCAGGAAGCTCGATCATGCCCGGCAAGGTCAATCCGGTCATCATCGAGTCGCTGACCATGGTCGTCGCGCGGGTGTTGGGGAACGACGCGACGATCGCGGTCGCCGCGCAGTCGGGAAGCATCTTCGAGCTCAACCTGATGATGCCGGTCGCCGCTTACAGCCTGCTCGAGAGCATCGGTTTGCTGGCGAGCTCCGCGCAGAATCTGGCACGCCAGTGTATCGACGGCATCAAAGCGACCGAGCGCGGGCCGCAGATGGTCGAGCAGGGGCTGATGCTGGCCACCGCCCTGGCGCCGGCGATCGGCTACGATGCCGCCGCCAGGATCGCGAAAGAGGCGCTGGCGAACGGAAGAACCATCCGCGAGATCGCAAGGGAGCAGACCAAGCTCTCCGCCGACGAGCTCGACCGTCTGTTAGATCCGGCCAGGATGACCCGGCCTGGGATGGAGGCGGGAGCAGCCGGCGGCTGACGTCACGATCGCGGACGACCAGGCGCTCCTGCTGCGAGCGCGTGCCCAACGGCTGACGGACGAAACGCGGCGCCGCTCGACGCCTGACCGGATTCTTCGCGACATCTGCGGCCTGCAGGCACAGGTCTTTGACGCAGCCGCGCTTGGTTTGCGTGCCCGCGGAACGGACCTTCGATTGGCTGATGTCACGCGGGCGCTTGTCAAAGAGCGGTCGATCGTGCGCACCTGGCTGATGCGCGGAACGCTCCACGTCGTCGCCGCCGAGGACGTCCGCTGGCTCCTTGCGCTGGTCGGACCGGTTTTCGCCTCCGCTAATCGGGCGCGACACGCACAGCTCGGACTCGATGATGCGGTGAAGGCGAAGGGGATCAGTGCGATCGGCAGGATCCTCGCGGATCGCGGACCGCTGACTCGATACGAACTGGTCGACGAGTTGCGCCGTGTGAATATCGGGCTCGATCCGCGAACGCAGGCGCCAATCCATCTCATTGCAACAGCCGCCCTAAACGGAGTTTGCTGTCTCGGTCCTGAGCGGCCCAACGGCGAACCAACTTATGTGGCGCTCGATGACTGGGTGCCGGGACGGACCTCCCGGTCCAAGCCATCGTTGCCGGAGCTCGCCCACCGGTACTTCCTTGCCTACGGTCCGGCCACCCTTGAAGACTTTGCCGCCTGGTCTGGTCTGCCGATGCCTCAGGCACGTGCTGGACTTGCCGGCGCAATGCCCGCGCTCAAAGACGTCGCCATCCACGGGCAATCGGCCTTTCTTCCGAAAGGAGGATTGCGCCAATCGCGCCAGCATCTGCCAGGCGTTCCGAATCTTCGACTGCTCCCGGCGTTCGACACCTATCTGTTGGGTTATCGCCGGCGGGATCTGGCGGTCTCGTCGGAACTTCAACGGCGATTGCAGCGGGGCGGGGGCTGGGTCCATCCGGCGGTGGTCGTCGATGGTCGGGTGGTTGGCACCTGGAAGCTGCGCAAGGCCGCACGTCGACGTGAAGTCGTCGTGGAGCTGGAGCCGGGATCCAGAGGTCGCCGCACGGAACAGGCTGTTGAGCGCGAAATTTCAGACATCAGTCGGTTTCTCGGCGAGCCGGTGACGCGCGCCTCGTCCTAGCTGTCGGCTTCGATCAGCCCCTTGCGGATCGCATATTTCACCAGCTCGGTGCGGTCGTGCATCTTGAGCTTTTTCATGATGTGATCGCGGTGCGTCTGCACCGTCTTGATGCTGAGGAACAGCGTGTCCGCAATCTGCCGGTTGGTCTTGCCCTCGGCGACCAGCCGGAGCACCTCCCGTTCCCGGTCGCTGAGCGGCTCGAAGGTCTCGCGTTCCGGAGCCCGCTGCAGATAGTCGGAGACGAGGAGACGGGCGACCGATGGATACAGGTAGGGCTCGCCCTTGCTGGCCGCCTCGATCGCGGCGATCAGGTCGGAGGCGGCGGCCTTTTTGAGCACATAGCCGACCGCGCCCGCCTTCAGTGTCTGAAAGAAATATTCCTCGTTGTCGTGCGCCGTCAAGATCACGACCTGGGTTTGGGGACAGAGACGGCGGATCTCGCGAGTCGCCTCGATCCCCGACATGCCCGGCATGGCCACGTCGACGACCGCGACGTCGGGACAATTGGCGCGCGCCAGCCGGATTGCCTCGCGCGCTTCGGTGGCCTCGGCGATCACCTGGATGTCGCTCTGGCCATCGATCACAGCACGGATGCCGGCCCGGACCAGATTGTGGTCTTCGACCAGCATCACGCGGATCGGTCGGCGCTCAACTTGTTGCATGGCGCTCCTCCAGCGGTAATTGGGCGACGATCTCGGTGCCGCGCAGCGGCGCCGAACGGACGTCGAGGGTGCCGCGCAAGAGGGTGGCCCGTTCGCGCATGCCGAAGATCCCCAAACCAGCGCGACCCGGCTCCTCCTTCTCGGGGATGCTCCGCGGGTCGAAGCCGATGCCGTCGTCCTGAACGCGCAGCGACACGTGGCTGTTGACGCAGCGCAGGTCGATATTGACGTGCGAGGCGCGCGCGTACTTGTTCGCGTTGGTCAAGGCTTCCTGGGCGATGCGGTAAAGCGCCGTCTCGATCGGCGCTGGCAGACGATCACGGAGCCCGTCGACGTGAAGCGAGACCTCCGCCCCCGAGGGTTGCTTGGCCAGCGTCCGTAGCGCCGGCACCAGCCCGAGGTCGTCGAGGACGGACGGCCGCAGGTCCTGCGACATGCGGTGCACTTCCTCGAGCGTTTCCTCCAGGGTTCGCTTGACGGCCTCCAGCTGCTGATGCGCCTTGGGGTCTGCGGTCCGTTCCAGCAGCAAGTCCAGGCTGATGATCTCGTGAGTCAGCGTTTGGCCGGTCTGGTCATGAAGCTCCCTGGCGACGCGCTGCCGCTCGCGCTCCTGCGCCTGTAGCACTCGCTGGGCGCTCACGTGCCGCTCGTGCTCGAGCCGGTCGAGCATGGAGTTGAAGACGGTGGCGATCCGCCGCAAGTCCGGATCGGCAAAATTCGTCTGCACCCGCAACTCTTCCACGCCTGGCTGCACAGCGCCCATCGTCGATTCCAGCTCGCGCATGGGGCGGAAGGCGAGGCGAAGGATGAGAAAGTTCGCCACCAGGATGGCGATCAGGCCAATCGCCAGCAGCCCGATCAGGAAGGGCAGCCGGCTGCCGGAGACGTTCACCGTGATCAACGGCCCGATGATCGCCCCGATGACGATGATGGCGCTGTTTGCCACCACCACCTTCTGGAACGTCGTCAGGTTGCGGTGCCACCACCGGGGGTCCAGCGGTCGGCTCACACGTTGATTCTAGGCACGCATTTTCGGGCTCTCGCCGCAACCGGTTGCGGCCGCGCTCGATTCAGGTGATCGCCCGATGCCGCCGCACGCTAGCACCCGGCCAAACTGGGTACAGATATTGGTGTAATCGACGATTCCTCCCCCTCCATTTAGCGGGCCGTTTCCCCAACGGCCCGCATTTTTTTGTGCCGCTCGCTGCGAGAATGAAACCGTCATGCCTTCCGGAAGCTTTGACCTGGATCTGGTGAACCGCGTGACCGCCGGTGCGGTCGGCGAGGCGGGGAAGCGGACGTTTTACTTGCAGATGCGAGCCGGGTCAAATCTGATCAGCGTCACGGTCGAGAAGGAACAACTTCGCACCCTGACCGAGCGCTTGCAGGAAGTGTTCACCCGGGTCTCTGTGCCACCGGCCGGCAAGCTCCCCAACATGGCCCTGGAGGAACCGATCCGGCCGGTGTGGCGCGTCGGCGGCGGCGCATGCGGCGACCGTGATCAGCGCCGGCCGGCCGCCCTGCCCGCTCTGTGGCGGACCAATCGACCATGACGGCGGCATCTGCCCGCGCCTCAACGGGCATCATTGACCCGGTGGCCAGGCACTTCTCCGCTCCTGATGGCGAGGCCCAACGGTTGCTGCTGCGCGAGGGACGTATCAAGGCCCGAGGCCTGATGCCCGACTGCTCCAACTACACCTATTTGGCCGAAGTCTGCGACAGTCACGGGGCGCAGACCCTGGGGGTGTACAAGCCGGCCGCCGGCGAGACGCCGCTGGACGACTTTCCGGACGGGACGCTGGGCAAGCGGGAGGTCGCCGCCTATCTTGTCTCCGAGGCGCTCGGCTGGGGTGTCGTCCCCCATACCGTCTATCGCCGTGACGGCCCGATGGGGGCAGGGTCGCTGCAACAGTTCGTGCAGGCCGATTTACGCGAACACTACTTTTCCCTGATGCCGGCGAGGGCTGCGGATTTCCGAACCATGGCCGCCTTCGACGTCATCGTCAACAACGCCGACCGCAAGAGCGGGCACTGCTTGATCGATCGCCAGGAACACATCTGGGGCGTCGATAACGGGCTGACCTTTCACGTGCTGCCGAAGCTGCGGACGGTGATCTGGGAGTTTGCCGGGGAGGAGGTGCCGGCCCAGCTTCGGCAGGATGCGCGCCGCTTTGCGGCCGCCGTGCTCTCGAGCGATGCGTCGATCAAGCCGTTGACGGTGTTTCTGGCGCGCGCCGAGCTCAAGGCGCTCGCCCACCGGGCTCAGCGTCTGGCTGACGAAGGTCGATTCCCAGTGCCGACGTCCCGCTGGGCGTACCCCTGGCCGCTCATCTGATCGGCCTGGCGTCCGGCCGGAACCGGCCTACGCGGCCGGTCGAGCTCGGGGGGAAGCTCTTCGTCGAGCCGCCGCAACCAGGCCGGTCCTGTGGGCGGGGTCGCATCCATTGGCACGTGGTGGTCGTCGCGATCGTCCGGCTCGTTGCCGGGGCTGAGCATCCGCCACAAGACAACAAAGGTACCGCCGACCAGCGCAAATTTTGCGGTACCGAACAGCACCAGCCCGGCCAGCTGCTGATCGTCGATCGACCGATACGCCTGGTAGAAGAGATGATGGGACAGCGCCAGCGTCAGACCCGGGATCGTCGGCGGAACGCCGGCAACCATGAGCGTGCCGATCTTCGCGATCGCGCTCAATCGGCTGGATCCGACGATCGGCGACCAGAAGAGGAGGGCGCCCGCGATAATTCCAAGCTGCAGAAGCTCGCGGACCGCCCCGTTGGCCGCGGCGGCGTCCACGACGACCGGCAGTTGCCCAGCAAAGATGACGACGTTGAGCGCAAGGATGCCGACCACCGGGTGGATGCTGAATCCCCGGCCACCGCCTGGCAGCGGGCTGAGCCCATAGGCAATCAGCGGAACGATCAAAGCGACGAGCGCCATCTCGAGCATCGTGTGGTTGCTGAGGCGCCCGTCGGTGGCGGTGAGGACGGGGGGAAGCAGGCTGGCGGCGGCCAGGACCGCTCCGGTGACCAGTGCCCCTCGACGACGCCGGGTCATGACCCTATTTTGACCGACGCCGGCACGGCGGCGTACCGGGTATAGACCGCATCGATAAAGGCGACGAACTGGTCGGCCAGCGGCGCGCTGTCGAGCACGAGCAGGTTTTCAGCGTTGGTTTCGCCCGCGTGGGAGAGGTTGTAGCTACCCGTCAGCACGGTGTTGTCGACGACCGTGGCCTTGGCGTGCATGTAGTCGTGCACGCTGGTCGGGGAGTAGGGCGTGGTGACCTTCGAGGCGAAGGGCAGGCTGGCCGTGATCGACTGAAACGCCGGCCCCTTCCATCCGGCATGCGGGTCGACCCGCCACTGGTTCAAGACCTCAGCCATCTGCGTCCGGTCGTAGACACCTTTGAAGTCCACATGCGAAGCATGCGAGTGAAGCAGGTCGCCCAGGGTGCCGAGGATGACTCCGGAGGTGATCACCGGCGAGCAAACGCGGACGCGCCGGCGCGCGTGCGCAATGCGGTCGGCGATGACGTGCGACATCCGCCGCCCACGGCCGGGGGAAAAAATTACCTGCGCTTTTAGCGGGGCGTCGGCGGAAACGATCGGCACGCCGGCCAGATCGTATTTCCCGGTGCCGTCAACCCTGGCGGTGTCCCATAACTCGCCAAAGTTGCGGCTGTATTCCTGCGCCAGCGCCGGCGAGGGCAGCCGGATGATGGCGTTCTCCTCCCTCGTCCAGGAGTCAATGGTCCAATTCGTTGAACCGGTCCACACGGTGGCCGCATCAGTGCCGCTGTCGCGAACGACATACTTGTGATGCATCAGCGACGGGATGCCCGACACGGGACGCGTCGGGACGCCGAGGCTCGCGATATAGGCGGCGTCGGGCTGCGCCGGAGGCGGAACCGGAATCGGGTTGGGAAAGTCGACGTTGTAGAGCAGGCGAACGGCGACCCCTTTCGAGGCCGCGGTCTTGACGGCACTGCGAACGATGTCCGCGGCAGCCCCGGCAAGGTTCAGGTCGTAGATGGCAATGTCGATGCTTTGCTGGGCAGCGCTCAGAAAGGTGGCGAGCTCGCCGGCGACCTGGTCCGCCGTCTGGCGGCCGTCCTGGAGGAACGTGAGCTCCGGCCCCGGCATCACTGCGCGTCGCTCTTCTTGGGCTGGGCCGGCTCTTTCGGCCGCGCCTCGAGCAGCTTGCGCTGATAGTGCTGCTCGACCACATCGGCCGCGTGCCGGATATCGTCGGTGACCACCATCAAGTCGAGATCTTCCGGAGCGACCTTTCGCTCGGCGAGCACGCGATCGTGGATCCAGTCACGCAGGCCGGCCCAGTAGCCGGTCCCGAACAGGATGACCGGGAAATGCACGATCTTGCCGGTTTGGATCAGCGTCAGCGATTCGAACAACTCGTCGAGCGTGCCGAAGCCGCCCGGGAAAATCACGAACGCCTCCGCGTACTTGACGAACATCGTCTTGCGAACGAAGAAGTAGTGGAACTCGATGCCCAGATCGACGTAGTCATTGAGGCTCTGCTCGAACGGCAGCTCGATGTTGCAGCCGACGGACAGCCCGCCGCCTTCGCGCGCGCCGCGGTTGGCGGCCTCCATGATGCCGGGGCCACCACCGGTGATGATGGCAAAACCGCGCCGGGCGAGCTCGGCGGCAAGCTCTCGCGCCGCGTCGTACATCGGATCCGGTGGTCGCACGCGGGCCGAGCCAAAGATGGTCACGGCCGGGCCGACGGCGGCAAGCGCGTCAAAGCCCTCGACGAACTCCGCCTGGATGCGCAGCACTCGCCAGGGGTCGCTCTCCAGGAATTCCGGGAGGGGTGCCCGTTCCAGGAGCACACGATCCTCCGTCGGTCGTTCGACACCCCGACGAACCACGCGTCCGGAACGACGTCCCTCCCGCTCCTCGGTCCGGCGGCTGCGGCGAGCCAGCTGTCAACCTCGCCAGGCCAGACCAGCGGGATCTCCGCATGCTGGGTGACAGTCCGGTCGTCGGGCAGCTGATAGTCGACCTCGACCCTGGCGCTGTTTCCATCCAAGGATCGGATCCGAACCCCGCGGCCGGCCCCGGCCTCGAGCCAGTGTGGGTTGGTCAGCTCGAAGGCCAGCGATCCCTCTGGCCTCAGGTGCCTGCCGGCGACGCGAAGGCGCTGCGTCAGGCAGAGGATGTTGGAGGGCACCATGACCAGGTCGAACTGCCGGCCGTGATTCAGGTCTTCGATTCGCGAGTGGATGAGCTCGATATCAGGGAGGCGGCGATGCAGGCGCTCCAGCATCCCGGGGTGGCTGTCGACCCCGACCAGCTCGATGCCGGACGCGTGCAGCGGGACGGCGAGCCGGCCCGCCCCGATGCCGAGGTAGAGGACCGGCGGCTGGGCCGCCTCAGCGAGCTCGAGCCAGGGCCAGAGGTCGCCGGCATCCGGTAACGCCGCGTACAGCTCGGCGAAACGGGGATCCGGCGACTGTGGATCGTCCCGGACCATCGCTCGTTCCTCGTCCCGCACTGGCGGCTCCCAGCTGTCTACGAGACCGCCCGATCGGCAATCTCCAGCGCCTTGTCGATGATGGCGAAACCTTCCGCCAGCTGTTCCTCGCTGATGCACAGCGGCGGATTGGTCATGATCGTGTGCCAGCGGACGAAGGTATAGAGACCGTGATCACGCAGGGATTTGCCGACGGCCTTCATCGGCTCCGAGGTCGCGTTGAACGGCGCCAGCGGTTCCATCGTCTGGCGGTTCTTCACCAGCTCGAGGATGCCGAAGAGCCCGATCGAACGGGTCAGGCCCACCGACGGGTGCTTCTCCTTGAGCGCCGCGTGATGGCCCGCCATCACCAGCCCCATCCGCCGGGCGTTGCCCACCATGTCGTCTTCCTCGTAGGCCTGGATGGTGCCCAGCGCCGCGGCGCAGGCAAGCGGATGGCTGTTGTAGGTCAGCCCGCCGTAGAAGACGTTCTTCTCGAAGTGCTCGGCGATGTTGGGCCGCATCGCGACCGCTCCGAGCGGCACATAGCTGCTGGTCAGCCCTTTCGCCATTGTCATGAGGTCGGGAACGACCTTCCAGTGATCGACCGCGAACCATTCGCCGGTCCGGCCAAAGCCGGACATGATCTCGTCGCAGACCATCAGGATTCCGTAGCGGTCGCAGAGCCGGCGCACGCCCTCCAGGTAGCCATCCGGCGGGATCAGGATGCCGTTGGTCCCCGTCACGGTCTCGAGGAAAAACGCGGCGATCGTGTTCGGACCCTCCAGCTGGATCGTCTCCTCGAGGTAGCGCAAGGCCTCGGCGGCGTTGTCGACCGGCCGCTCCGGCCCGTGATAGGGGTCGAGAACGTGGACCACGCCCGAGTCGCCGATGTCGTTGGCCCAGCGGCGCGGATCCCCGGTCAGCGCGATCGCGCCGGCGGTGGCGCCGTGGTACGAGCGGTAGCGAGCCATGACCTTATGGCGGCCGGTGACCGCGCGCGCCAGGCGAATGGCGTTCTCGTTGGCCTCGGCGCCGCCAAGCGTGAAGAACACCTTGTCGAGATCGCCGGGCATCAGCTCGGCGAGCTTCTGCCCCAGCCGCGCCCGCGGCTCGTGGGCCATGAACGGATTCGCATAGGCGAGCTTCTCGGCCTGCCGCTTGATCGCGTCGATGATGCGCGGATCGCCGTGGCCGGCATTGACGCTCATCAGCTGGCTGTTGAAGTCGAGGTAGCGCTTGCCCGAAGGGCTGTAGAAGTACACGCCCTTGGCATGATCGACCGCGATCGGATCCGCCGCCGCCTGGGCCGTCCACTCGTAGAGCGTGTAGCGCCGGCAGAGCGCGACGATCTCCTCGTCGCTGAGGACTTTCGGCCGCGAGGCGGTTTCTAGAGCCACCTAGTCGTGACGACCTTGTGCCGGGTGTAGAAACGGATGCTGTCCTGGCCGGTCGCGTGCAGGTCGCCGAAAAAGGAGTTCTTCCAGCCGGTGAAGGGGAAGAACGCCATCGGCGCCGCCACCCCGATGTTGACCCCCAGCATGCCGGCCTGGGCGCGGCGCTTGAACTCGCGGGCGTTCTTGCCCGAGCTCGTGAAGATGGACGCCATGTTGCCGTAGGTGCTCGAGTTCAGCAGCTCGAGCGCCTCATCGATGTCGGAGGCGCGCATGACGGAGAGCACCGGCCCAAACAGCTCATCCTTCCAGACCGTCATCTTCGGCGTCACGCCATCGAGGATGGTGGGGCCGAGGAAGAATCCGTCGCCGCCATCGACCTGCCGGCCGTCGGTGACGAGCCGAGCGCCCTCCGACTGGGCGCCATCGATGTACTCGATCAGCTTCTGCTTGCGCGCGCCGCGGATAACGGGACCGAGCGTCGTTTTCGGATCGGTCCCGGGGCCGATCTTGAGTTGCGACGCGTCCTTGGCCAGTTCGCGCACCAGCGCGTCGCCAATCTTGCCAACCCCGACGGCGACGCTTCCCGCCAGGCAGCGCTGGCCGGCGTTGCCAAACGCGGAGGAGATCACGTGGGGCGCCGACAGTTCGAGGTCGGCGTCGTCCATGACCAGGATGTGGTTCTTCGCGCCTCCGAGTGCCTGGACACGCTTGCCGTGCGCCGCCGCCGTCTTGTAGATGTACGCCGCAACCGGCGCCGATCCCACAAACGACACCGCGGCGACATCTGGGTGCGTGAGCAACTGGTTGACGGCGTCGTTGGCGCCGTGGACCACGTTGAAGACGCCGTCAGGCAGCCCGGCCTCCTGCAACAGCTCAGCAATCCGCATCGCCGACAACGGCGTGAGCTGGGACGGCTTGAGCACGAAGGTGTTGCCGGTCACGATCGCGACCGGAATCATCCAAAGCGGCACCATGTTGGGGAAATTGAAGGGCGTGATGCCGGCGACGACCCCGACCGGGAAGCGAATCAGTTCCTCATCGATGCCCCGCGCGATCTGGTCGAGACTTTGCCCCATCATCAGCGTCGGGGCGCCGCAGGCGAAGTCGATGACCTCGATCCCCCTCTTGACCTCACCGCGCGACTCGTCGAGGGTCTTGCCATTTTCCTTCGTCACCAGCGCCGACAGCTCTTCGATGTGCTGGTCGAAGAGCGCCTTGAAGCGGAACATGACCTGGGCCCGATCGGGCACCGGCGTCTCGCTCCAGCTCAAAAACGCCTTCTTCGCCGCCGCGACCGCCTCGTCGATCTCCTCGGCGGTCGAGTAGGGCAGGCTGGCGATGGTCTGTCCGGTGGCGGGATCAGGAATCTGGTCCGCCTTGCTTGCGCGCGACTCCCGAAATTTTCCGCCGATGTAGCTCTGCACCGTCCTGGTGGCAATCATGCGGTCGCTCCCACGGCGCTTCGCTCGGGCGCCGGCGTTCCATGAAAAGGCGCTCGCCGGAGGAACTGCCCGGCGCCCTTGGTGCCCTGGAACTTGCCGTCACGGACGAGGACGTTGCCGCGCTGCATCACGATTTCGGGCAATCCCTTGACCTTCATGCCCTCGTAGCAACTGTAGTCCACGTTCATGTGATGGGTCTTCACCGAGAGCGTGCGTTCGACCTCCGGGTTGAAGATGACGATGTCGGCGTCGCTCCCTGGAGCGATCGTCCCCTTGCGTGGGAAGAGGCCGAACATTTTCGCCGGCGCCGTCGCGACCAGTTCGACAAACCGGTTGAGCGTGATCCGGCCGGCGTTGACGCCGCCGTGGAAGATCAGCGTGAAACGGTCCTCGACGCCGGGCAGGCCGTTGGGAATCTTGGAGAAGTCGCCGCGGCCGAGATCTTTCTGCCCCTTGAAATGAAACGGACAGTGATCCGTCGCCACCAGCTGCAGATCGTCCTGCACCAATCCCTTCCAGAGCTCGTCGTGATGCGGCTTCGGCCGTAGCGGCGGCGAGCAAACGTATTTGGCACCTTCGAAGCCGGGGCGTCCCAGGTCCTCAAGGCTGAGATAGAGATATTGCGGGCAGGTCTCCGCAAACGCCGGAGCGCCGTCGTCGCGGGCCTCACGAACCGCATCGAGCGCCTCTTTCGAGCTGAGATGCACGATGTAGACGGCGACCTCGGCCAGGCGCGCGAGCGCGATCGCCCTCCCGGTCGCCTCGCCTTCCATGCTGGCCGGGCGGGTCAGGCCGTGGTTGATGGGATCGCCCTTGCCCGCCTCGAGGTACCGCTTGACCAGCACGTCGATCGCGCCGCCGTTTTCGGCGTGCATCATGATCAGCCCGCCATTTTCCGCGGTGCGGCTCATCGCCCGGAAGATCGAGGCGTCATCGAGCATGAAGACGCCCGGGTAGGCCATGAAGAGCTTGAACGAGGGGACCCCTTCACGGACTAACTGGTCCATCTCCTTGAGGATCGAGTCGTTCACCTCGCGCACGATCATGTGGAAGCCGTAGTCGATGTGCGCCTTGCCCTGCGCTTTTTGATGCCACTGGTCGAGTCCCTGGCGCAAGCTCTGTCCGAAGGTCTGGACCGCGAAGTCGACGATCGTCGTCGTCCCGCCCCAGGCGGCGGCGGCAGTGCCCGTGGCGAAGTCGTCGGAGGCGAAGGTGCCGCCGAAAGGAAGCTCCATGTGGGTGTGCACGTCGACCGCGCCAGGCATCACCAGCCGGCCTTCCGCGTCGAGGGTCTGGTCGGCCCGCGCTTCGAGCTGGGTGCCGATCGCCACCACCTTTTCGCCATCGACCAGGACGTCGGCCTTCGACGTATCGCTGGCCGTGACGACGGTGCCGTTCTTGATCAGCGTCTTCATGGCAGCTGCTTCACGAGGTCGTCGAGGATCGCAGAAGTAGCTCGAGCCGTAGAACTGCGCATCGTTCAGCGGCTTTTCCACCCCGACGCGGTTGATCGCGCCGATCCAGTAGCCATTCGCAACCGCATGCGCCGGCTGCTCCAGCTCCCAAAGGTAGCGAGACAGCGACTTCACGGTCGCCGATGGATTGAAGACGAGCTCGGCACCCTTGAGCCCGAGCTCGCGCGCCGGCTCCGGGAAATGGCGGTCGTAGCAGATCAGCAGTCCGACGCGGCCGACGGACGTATCCCAGACCGGATACCCGAGGTTGCCCGGCTTGAAGTAGAACTTTTCCCAGAAGCATGGACCGACGTGCGGAATGTGCGTCTTGCGGTATTTCCCGAGCACTGTACCGTCGTTCTCGATCACGACGGCCGTGTTGTAGTAGACGCCGGTCTGCGCCTCTTCGTAGAAGGGCACGATCAGCACCATCTTGTGCTTGCGGGCCAGCTCTTGCATGCGCTTGACGGTCGGGCCGTCATCGGGCTCGGCGGTGTCGTACCACTTCGTGTTCTGCTCTGCCGGGAAGTAGGGGCCAAAAAAGATCTCCTGCAAACAGGTGATCTGCGCGCCCTTCTTCGCCGCCTCGCCGATCAGCTCCTCGTGTTTTGCGATCGCCTCCTGCTTGGGCATGTTCGCGTACGCCTGGATCAGCGCCGCCCGTACCTTCGCCATCTCTCCTTTGCCTCCTCGCTAGTTGAACGCCGGAATGATTGCCTCGCCGTAGGCCTTGATCACCGCCTCCGGCTTCTCGACCATTAAATAGAGGTTGAACTGGTCGACCCCGACATCGATCAGCTCCTGGATTCGCCGCTTGCTCTCCTCGACCGTGCCAATCACACAGAACCGGTCGATCACCTCGTCCGGTACGAAGTCGGCGTGCGCCGCGCCACGCTTGGCATGGTCCTGGTAATCGTAATGATCGCGCGCCTTGATGTAGTCGGTCAGCGCCTTCGGCAGGTCCTGGGCGTCGTAGCGCTTGAGCAGATCGACGACATGATTCGATACCAGCGCCGGGAACCAGCGGACCTGCTCGCGGGCCGCCTCGAGATCGTCTGCGACATACGCCGGCGCCGCCGCCTGGATCTCGATCTCGTCGAAGTTGCGCCCCGCTTCTTGCGCGCCTTCGCGCACGAACTGCAGGCACCATTTGATGATCGCGGGATCCGCCAGCTGGATGATGACGCCGTCCGCGACCCGCCCGGCGGCGCGCAGCGCCTTCGGCCCGTAGCCGGCGACCCAGATGGGCAGCTCGTGCTCCGCCCATTTGATGCGGATCTTGACGCCGTCATAGCTGACCTCGCGGCCGGCCGCCAGGTCCCGGATCAGCCGGCAATCGGCCTCCATGCGTTCGACTGAGACGGGCTTCTGGCCGAGCACGCGGCGCGCGCTGTCGCCGCGGCCGATGCCCATCACCATGCGACCACCCGAGATCTCCTGCAGGGTCGCGAGCGCGCTGGCGGTGACCGTGGCGTCGCGCGTCCCCGGGTTGGTCACGCAGGGGCCGATCTTGATGGTCTTCGTATTCGCCGCCATCAGGGTGAAGATCGGATAGACCTCCTGCCAGAGGACGTGCGAGTCGAAGAGCCAGGCGTAATCGAAACCGTTGGACTCGGCAAGTTTGGTCAGATCCACCCACCGACTCGGCGGTGGATCCGGTGCAAAGCAGACGCCGAAACTGATTCTTGCCATCCGCCTCCTGAAAGACTGGAGCCCCGGCCGCGAGGTCGGGGCTCGTTTTTCGCCCTAAGTCGAATCCTAGGTTAGGTCGCCGCCGCCGCCTGCGGAGTGCGCCGCACCGCCCCCGCCGGGAAGGCGGCCGCCAGCACCAGATAGCAGAGGAAGGCTGCCACCAGGCCGACCACCCAGCTGTAGTCGTAGACGTGGAAAGGGAACCAGCTGTAGAGCGGACCGATGATCCCGCCCTTCGGGAATGGTCCGTTGCCGGGCGTCGAGTAGGCCCCGCCCACCGCCAGGACGCCGCCCACCACCAGACTGACCAGGCCTCGCCAGTTGAAACCAGCGGAATACCTGTACTCGCCATTGACCCGATAGAGGTCCCCCAGCTTGAGCAACGTGCTCCGCATCACCCAGTAGTCGGCGATCAGCACACCCGCGATCGCGCCCAGCGCACCGCCGTAGAAGCCGAGCCAGGTGAAGATGTAAACGTTGGGATTCGCCAGGAGGTTCCAGGGCTGGATCGCGATTCCAAGGACGCCGGTGATCAGCCCGCCGGTGCGGAAGCTGATCAGCTTTGGAATGACGTTCGAGAAGTCGTAGGAAGGGCTGACGATATTGGCGGCCACGTTGACGGAAAGAGTGGCGACCGCCAGCGTAAAGAGCGCGAAGATCACGACCAGCGGGTTGTCGAACTTGGCTGTTAGCGCGACCGGGTCCCAGATGGGTGCGCCATACACCTTTTGGGTGGCCGACGCGATCATGCCCATCAGCGCGGGCGGGAAGAGGAGGAACCAGAAGTTGCTTCCCCAGCCGACCTTACCGGGCTGGCTCAGGATCGGGCCGAAGCCACCAGCTTTGGTGACCATCCAGGCGAGCAGCCCTAGAGCCACGATCAGCACAAACGGCGCCGCCCAGTTCTCGAACCGCCGAACGGCGTCCATTCCCCGCAGGATGATGAAGATGTTGAGCACCCAGAAGACGGCGAAGCTCAGCCAGAGCGTCCAGTGCTGTCCGGCGACCATAGCCGAGTTGGTCCAGCCGCTCCCAAATAGCTTTCCGCTGAGGGCATAGAGTGCCCCGCCGCCGATCCAGGTCTGAATCCCAAACCAGCCGCACGCCACTCCTGCTCGGAGCAGGGCGGCGACGTTGGCGCCGAAGACACCGAAGGAGGCCCGGGCGAAGACGGGATACGGAATCCCGTACTTTGTTCCGGCGTGGCTGTTGGCCAGCATCGGAATCAGGACAATGATGTTGGCGAGCGCGATCGTCAGGATCGCCTGGTACCAGGCCATGCCGAGAGCAACCAGGCCCGACGCCAGAAGGTAGGTCGGAATGTTGTGCGCCATCCCGATCCAGAGCGCCATGTAGTTGTAGGTCGTCCAGGTGCGCCGCTTGATCGGAACGGGCGCGAGATCGGCGTTATAGAGCGGACTTTCGCGAATCGTCCGGTCGTCGGCAAGCTCGTGCCGGCCGTCCGGGTAGACGAGCTCCTCTCCCACCCGTTCCGCCGGTGGCGAATAGGTCGCAACTCCCATGTAATCCCCTCCGTGTGTATTCGAAAATCCGAACTTTCGGCGACCTTAATGTACGTTTGCCACCTGCCCAAGTCAATGGGTCGACCGGGCGACGTTGCCAATGCCGGCGCTATCGCAAAACCCTATGTTCCAAAACCTCCCGCTCAAGCTGGTCGTTACTCCGGTCCTGATCACCGGCGCGACCCTTGTCGGCCGGCGATGGGGGGACGCGATGAGTGGCTGGCTGGTGGGCCTGCCCTTGACCTCCGGACCGGTCGTCTTCTTCCTCGCCCTCGATCAGGGCAACCGGTTTGCTGCCGTCGCCGCCCTTGGGGTCCTCCTCGGCGTCACGTCGCAGGCGGTCTTCGGCCTTGCCTACGTCTGGCTCGGTGGGAAACGGAGCTGGACCGTCGGCGTAGCCGCCGGGACGGCCTTCTTCGGGTTGGCTACCGTGCTGTTCGACGTCCTACGCCTGCCGCCGGTGGTCGAGCCAGTTCTGGTCGCCATCTCGCTGGTTATCGCGATCGCACTCATGCCCCGGAACGTGATTCGAATCAGCGAGGCCGGTAAGGCAGAGCCCGCTGACATTCCCCTGCGAATCGCGATCGCGACCGGCCTCGTCGTCGGCCTGACGGCAGTCGCGCCAGCGCTCGGGCCCCGCCTTAGCGGCCTGCTTTCACCCTTTCCGCTTTATGCGGCGATCCTGGCAGTCTTTGCTCACCGGCGGGACGGCATTGATTCCGCGGCTGCCGTCTGGCGCGGCCTGATGTTTGGGCTGTTCGCATTTGCAGCCTTTTTCAGCGTTCTTGGCGCGACGCTTGGATCACTCGGCATCGGCGGTGCTTTCCTCCTAGCCGTCGTAGTCGCGCTCGTGATTCAGGCAGCTGCACTCGTGGCCCTCCGCCCCCGGGTCAAAGGCACCAAATAAGAATGGTCCCGGTTGGAGACAGCCTGCCTATGTAGTCGCGGTCAACACCACCGAGTTGTTCGAGGTGTCAGGATCTTTCTCCGCTCCGCTGACAGTAACCGTCTCCGATACGTCTAGAGGTCGCGGCGAGCGAAGCTCCAGTTGGCGAGGCCAAGCACAGCCACCAGCCAGGCGATAACCCAGAGGATGTACTTGAAGGCGAGCGGCTGATCGGCAAAGAATGGGTTTCCGGCGCGCGCCCGCCCCGCCACTCTCGCGGCCGCCAGGATGTCCGACGGTTCGAGGTAAAAGATGGCGCCGTGCCAGAGGCCGTCGGTCGGAATCAGCAGCCGGCTGCCGACACCGATATTGATGATGGTGTCGTTGCCGAACACCTGACCGATGGCCAGCGCGATACCGCCGATCCAGGCCACGAAGAAGAGCACCAGCGCGATGACGCCGCCCGTCATCGGCGAGAGCACCACCAGGACAGCCAGGCCGAGCCACTTGCCCATCAGGACTTGGCTGCGGCGAATCGGCCGCGGCAGGATAGCGAGCGCGATCCCGGACTCGATGTCGCTGGCAATCGCCGGCGCCGCCACCAGGGTCGAGCCGAGCGCCAGCACGCCGCTGAACATGAAGGCGACCAGGATGGTCAGCTGCGAGGCAGCCAGCCGAACCTGGGCCGGGGTCACGTCCTTCATGGTCGGGAGGCGGCTGAATCCCCAGCTGGTCAGCACAATAACAGCGAGCGTCAGCAAGGCGAGGGCCAGTAGCAGCTTTCGGCGCGACGCTTCCAGCACGGTGAGCCGCGCAATCGTCAGAACCCGATTCACCCGTTCTCCTTGAGCAACTCGAGAAACCGGTCCTCGAGGGTTTCATGCCTCGGCTCCACGGCGTACACCCGCCCGCCCTGGCGAACGATCTCGCCCACCAGGTCTGGCACTCGATCCTGCGAGAGTCCACGGAAGGTCAGCCACTCCCCCTCGTCGTCGAAGCTTCCGTAGGCACGGAGCGCCGCCCGGCCGGTGGTCGCCAGCCCGGTGGCGCGGATGCGAACCGCGCCGTCCTTGCCCAGGATCTCGGCCATGGTTCCGGTTGCGATCACGCGGCCATGATCGACGACCGCGATCCGATCGCAGATCTGTTCGACTTCGGTCAGCAGATGGGAGTTCAAAAAGACCGCGGTGCCGCGCCCCTTCAGGGCGCGAATCACCTCGCGGACATCATGACGCCCCACCGGGTCGAGGGCCGACGTCGGCTCATCGAGCAGCACCAGGTCCGGCCGGCCGAGGAGCGCGACGCCGAGACCCAGGCGCTGCTGCATGCCTTTGGAAAAGCCGTCGACCCGGTCACCGGCTCGGTCGCTGAGGCCGACCAGCTCGAGCGCCGCATCGATCTCCTTCTTCCAGTCGGGCCGCGGGATCTGGGCCAGCTTGCAATGCAGCTCGAGCACCTCCCGGGCGGACATCCAGCCCTGGTAACGAAATAACTCGGGCAGATAACCGAGGCGGCGGCGCGTCTTCAGGTCACCAACCGGCGCGCCAAGGACCCAGCCCTGGCCGGCGGTCGGGAGCGCCAATCCGACCAGCAGCTTGACCGCCGTCGTCTTCCCGGCGCCGTTCGGCCCCAGAAAGCCGAACACCTCGGCGCGACGAACGCTCATCGTCAAGCCGGCCAAGGCGACCGTTTTTCCGTAGCGTTTCGCCAGGTCCTGGGTATGGATGGCAAGCGAGGCGGCGCCCGCCGCCTCGTCCGGATTCAGCGCCGGTGGATCAATGGAGCGTGCTTGCAATGGCGACAACCTGGTCCGGAGTCAGCTGGCCTCCGACGGCGTAGATTACGCCATTCTGGATCCAGACCACGCCCGCGCCGATCACCGCCTTGATCAGCGTCGCCTGGTGACCGTTCACCGTTGTCGACTCCGTGGTCGCGAGCCCCTGGGGAATCGGCAGCGGAAGCGTCGTGCTGGGATCCTTGATCGCCTTGATCTGGCTCGCGAAATCGGGTGGGACCCCGGGCTGCGAGAGCAGGTAATTCTCGAGCTCGGCCTGCGACGCGCCGGTGGAGTCGACGGTCGGCACTCGGGTTTGCGCGATCACCAGCGTCGGCGCCTGGCTTTGTCCTGATAGACCCCAGACCTCTAGCAGAGCAGGCCCCGCATTGACGACCAGGGTGTTGCCATCGATGCTCGACGGCATCCGCTTGACGTTCACGTGCTGCTTCGCCGCGGATGCCGCCAGGCGTTTGGCATCGAACGTGAGACTCCCGGCCGCCTGCGACACCACACCGTAGGTCACGGGCCCAGTGATCCCGTTGGGCAGCGCTGCCGGCATCAGGACGGGCAGTCCAGTCTGGGCGTGGGCAGCAACCGGGTCGCTCAGCTGTTGCAGCGAGGGCGGAGCAGGCAGCCATTTGACCGTCCCGTAATCCAGCAGCAGACTTGCCGGCGCGAATGCCGAAGGTGACACCGGGACGGGGGTGACGTGATCGGGCGCGTAGACGCGGAGCATGGTAACGGCGATGCCGGTCGCGGCCAGACCCGTAACCAGGATCGCGGACAGAACGATCGCCATGACCGGCGTGGCCAGCGGGCGCATCCGTGGCGCGTTTCGATCGATCCACCGCTGATAGAAAGGCACCCGACGCGCCCCCTGTCCGGCCAGGTGCTTGCGAAACGTGGCAAGCGCCGCCACCGGCTGCGGCTCAAAGGAAGGGACAGCCAGCATGGCGGAGCTGGCCCGCGCCCGGTTCGCGATCGCCTCGTGGCGGCTGCGACATTCGGCGCAACCATCGAAGTGCGACTGGTCGCTCGCCGTCAGGGCCAGCGGCTCGTCCGACATCCGCCGCAGCGTCCCGTCATTCAAATGCCGCACGATCGACCTCCTTGCGCAAAGTCTCTTCCGCACGGCGCAGCACGGTTCCGACGTTTCCGACCTTGACGCCGAGCGCGGTCGCAATTTCCGCGTAACTCAAACCGCTGTGCCGGAGCAACAGCACTGAGGCGGTTCGTTCCGGCAGCCGGGCAAGCGCGGATCGCACGCGCCGCCGGCGATCGGCCTCCACCACGAGCGTCTGCGGATCCGGGTTCAACGCCTGCGCCGCCTACCGTGCATGGGCCGTCTCGCGCACGACCCGGCGGCGTTCGCCCCGAAGCCGGTTCAGCGCCGAATGGACGGCAGCCGCGTGCAGCCACCCGGAAGCCCGCTCGGAGTCGGGGGAGATGCTCCGATGAAACTTTAGGAAGACCTCCTGGGCGACGTCTTCGGCTGCCGTACGATCGGCCAGTACCCGGTAAGCGATCGCCACCACCTTCGGGTACTCCTGGAGAAAGAGCCGCTCGAAGGGATCCGGCACCGGTGGGTTAACGGCTCGTAGCCATAGCGGCGTTACGGTCCGCCGCGATGGCTGCGCATAAAGCATCTACCAGTCATGCACCGCCGATCCGCTGAATGTGACGGCCGCGCCGTGGGATAGCGTCGAGTCCCTATGAAAGGGTTCAGGAATTGTGCAAAAACCTGTATATATTGATGTTGGGATGGGTGAGCGGCCCTCCGTCGGGTGGCAGGCGAGGCGCCGGCAGGGGGACGACCGGTGATCGGGCGCGCGCGGCAATCGGTCGGCAGTGTCGGTGAGCTCAGCCTGCTGTTCGGGGCTGCCCTGCGCGGCGCCATGCGCCGCCCCTTTTACTGGAAAGAATTCTTCGACCAGTGCCGCTTCATCCTGACCGCCAACTTCATCCCGCTGCTGCTCACCGGGGTCGGCTGGGGGGTGATCGTGTCGCTCGAGGCCGGTCATTTCTTCAGGGCCGCCAACAGCGAGTGGCGGCTGGGCGGCTTCACCGTGATGGCCAACATCCGGGAATTCTCGCCGGTCGCCACCGGGCTGATGATCGCCGCCGTCAGCGGCACCGCGATCGTCGCCGACCTGGGAGCGCGGCAGGTGCGGCAGGAACTGGAGGCGCTGAGCGTGATGGGACTCTCGAATGTGCTCTTCATCGTGGTTCCCCGGGCACTGGCACTGATGGTGATGACGGCGCTCTACAACGTGCCGATGATCGTTTTCACGACGCTGTCCGGTTTCCTGGTCGCAGTCGCCGTGGTTGGCGTCAACCCCGGCGCCTTCCTAGCGAGCTTTGTCACTCAGGGAACACTCGTCGACCTCTTCGGCGGCGAGATCAAGTGCATCCTGTTCGGCGCGCTCGTCGCCGCCATCTGCATATATAAAGGTATAACCGCCAAAGGCGGCGCCGAAGGCGTCGCACGCGCGGTCCATTCCGGTGTCGTCTGGTGTTTCATCGGAATCCAGGCGCTCGAGTACCTGTACACGCCCACCGTTCTGGCCCTGTTCCACACCCAGAACGTGCTGCGCTGAGACACGATGGCCACCACCGTTAGGCCGCCACAGCTCGCTCCGGTGCCAACCCACTTCTGGGCGCCCGGCCTCGGTCTCTTCGAAGTCCTGGGCGAGATCGTGCTTTTCGCGATCCGGGCTCTTTCCCAGGTTCCGCGGGCGCTTCGCTACCGCAGCGAGATCTGGTGGTACGCGGCGTTCCTCGCGATCGGCTCGACGCCGGTCGCGCTGGTGATGACCTATTTCAGCGGCTCCGAATGCTCGGTCGAGGCCTATTACTCATTGCATCAGCTCGGCGGCGCGGAAAGCCTGGCGGGCGTCTTCAACGCGCTCTGCGATATGCGCGAGATCACCCCCATCTTCTTTGGCTTCGCGATCGGCGCCAAGGTCGGCTGCGGGCTGGTCGCCGAGCTGGGAACGATGCGGATCAACGAGGAGATCGATGCCCTCGAAACGATGGGCGTGCCATCGGTACCTTTCCTGGTCACCACCCGGATGATCGCGGCGCTGCTGGTGCTGCCGCTGATGTATGTGCTGGCGCTGGGCGCGAGCTTCTTCGCCAGCTGGGTGGTGCAGCGGTTCCAGATCGGTTTGGTGTCCAACGGCGTGTACTTCTCGTACTTCTGGCGCTTCAGCAACCTGACCGATTTCGGCTACTCGCTCATCAAGGCCGTGGTGTTCGCCTTTCTAGTGATCTGCGTCGGCGTCTATTACGGCTATCACGTCAAAGGCGGCGCGGTGGGCATCGGCCGCGCAGTGGCGAAGACGATGGCGGTCAGCCTGGTGCTGACGGTGGTCGTCAACGCGGTCCTTACCCAAATCTTCTGGGGCCAGAACCCCAACCTTCCAATCCCTTCATGAGCACCGACATCAGCAAGGGAGCAGCGGCCAAGAGCATGGGCAAGAACGGCGAGCACATGGTCGAGATCGACGACGTCTACAAGGCCTTCGAAGAGAAACAGGTGCTCGAAGGGGTGAGCTGCCACATCCCGGCGGGGAAGATCTCGGTGGTCATGGGACCGTCGGGCACCGGCAAAAGCGTGCTGCTGCGGCACATCGTCGGCCTGCTCTTCCCTGACCGCGGCGACGTTCGCGTCGCGGGCAAGAGCGTGCCAAACCTCAGCGATGATGAGCTGCTGGAGCTCCGGCGCAACGTCGGCATGCTCTTCCAGGACGGCGCGCTCTTCAGCTCGATGAACCTCTATGACAATGTCGCCTTTCCGCTCCGGCAGCACACCAAGAAATCGGAGGGAGAGATCAAGGACATTGTCATGCAGCGGCTGGAGGAGGTTGGGCTGGCGGATGCCGTCAAGAAGATGCCCAATGAGCTCTCGGGAGGGATGCGCAAGCGAGCGGGGTTTGCCCGCGCGCTCGTGCTCGAACCGGAGATTCTGCTCTTCGATGAGCCGGACTCCGGTCTCGATCCGGTACGGACTGCATTGCTCTGCGACCTGATCAAGGAGATACAGCAGAAATACAAATCCACCGGGATCGTGATCAGCCACGATATCAAGTCCTGCTTCAACATCGGTGACCACATCATCCTTTTGCACGGCGGCAAGGTGGTCGACGAGGGCTCCAAGGACGAGTTGCAGCGCTCGGAAAACCCGTTCACCCAGCAATTCATCAAGGGAGCCGTCGAGGGTCCGCTTGGGATGGAGTAGATGAACGCCGTCCGCAACTGGCTGATCCGGTATCGGGTTGCGCTGATCGTCGGACTGGTCGTGCTGCTGGCGATCATCTCCTTCCGCATCGTCAACGGCCTGACCGAGTATCGGCTGGTCGTCCCGCTCGACTCGGCTGATGGGCTCTACCCCGGCAGTGACGTCTTGATCGCCGGGGCAAAAGCGGGCAGCGTCCAGGACATCACGCTCGACGGCAACCAGACGCTCGTGACCGTCGCACTCGACGACGCCTACGCCCCGGTGCATTCCGACGCTCGGGTCACGGTTCGGCCAAAGAGCCTCCTCGGTGAGAAATACGTCGCCCTCGATCCGGGATCAGCTGGTCTCCTGTCATCGGGAGCCCGCTTGCCGCAGACGCAGGTTGCCCGCGCCGTCGAGCTCCAGGACGTCGTCAACAGCCTGGACGCCCCGACTCGCGAGAAGCTACGCACCCTCGTGATCTCCCTGGGCGGCGGTCTCGCCGGTGAAGGCCTGGCGACCAACCAGACGCTCAGCTACGGCCGCCAAGATCTGGATCACCTGGCCGCGATCACCGACACGCTGGCCGCCCGCGACCAGGACCTGCAAAAGGTGATCCAGGGCCTCGATGCCGTGACGGCGGAACTGGCGCAGAGCGACCGCCGGCAGGAGCTGGGAGCGTTGATCCACAACTCGGAGGTGCTGCTTCATTCGCTCTCCCAGCAGGACAGCCAGATCAAAGCGACGCTGGCGAACGCCAACGCGGCACTCAGCCGCAGCGATGCGTCGCTCTCGGGAACCGCGGCGCAGTTGAACGACATCTTTCGTCAGGCGCCGGCGACCGTCAACCTGCTGAACGGGATCAGCCGGACCCTCGCCACCAACACGGATCTGGTGGTCGCCGACCCAACCACCTTCGACCGGGGCATGAAATCGAGCACCAGCGTTTTCGGCGCGCAGGACGGCCAGGGCTTCGCCACCAGGATCAACGTCGTGGTTGGTCCCTGCAGCGCCGCGCCGTGCAATCCGCCATTCTTTGGCGCCGGCCCCGGCGGAGTCCCCGTCCCTGACTCGTTCGACGCAGTCGTTGGCCTCCTGCTCGGAGGCAAAAAGTGAGAAGCCGCACCAACCTTCCCGTCTTTCTTGCCTATTGCGTGATCGCGCTGCTCGTAACCGGTTTCCTGGCGGCGCAGATGGGCGGCGAGTTCGTTCTTGGCGGCTATCGCGTCACCGCCATCTTCAAGACCGGCGCCGACCTGGTGCCCGGCGATGACGTAACGATGGCGGGGCTACGCGTCGGCAAAGTCGAGAGCCTGTCGCCGGCGTCGGGAAGCGCGCGAGTAACCATGCTCCTGCATCGCGATTTCACGCCGCTCTTCAAGGATGCGCGAGCCGTGATCCGGCAGAAGAACCTCCTGGGCGAGACCTACATCGAGGTCAACCGCGGCGACCAGGCCCAGGGCACCATCGCCGACGGCGGAACGATTGACGAGAGCCATACGCTGACGCCGGTCGAGATCGACCAGGTGCTGAACGCGCTGGACCCCCAGGTGCGCGACCAGCTCGATGTTGTGATCAACTCGCTCGGCCAGGCGACCGCCGGTCGCGGTCAGGACATGAATGCCTCGGCATCCGATCTTTCGTCGCTCGCGGTCGACCTTCAGGCGCTCGCCCACACGCTGGCCAGCAACTCGGACCATCTCGACGCCCTGATCGCCGATCTGAGCAAAGTGATGCAAACGCTGGCCGCCTGGCATGCCGATTTCCGGGCGATGATCGCGGATTGGGACAACGTCATGGCGACGCTCGCCTCCCGTGAGCAGAACCTGCAAGGAACGATCGTCGAGCAGGACCGCGTCATGTCGATCCTCGACCAGGCGTTGAGCGGCGGCGGCGCCCAGGGGCTTCAGAGCGCGATCGCGCAGGGCTCGCCCATGGTCGACAACGCCGACCACTACCTGGGCGGCGCCAGCACCATGTTCGGCATCGTGCAGCAGGACACCCCCGGCATCAAGCAGCTGTTCATCGAGCTCGCCTCGGTCATGAGCGGCATCGGACATCCCAACGAGCCTGGCACGAATCCAAGCGATTGGGTGCACATGTGGCGCGTCTATTGCGCCGATCAGTGCTTCTCGGCGGGCTGATGGCGCGCCGAATCGTCGTCAGCATCGCGGTGGTGGCCGTCTTTGCCGCCGCCTGTCTTGCTGGGCTCGGGTTCATCGCCCTCAACATGGGCCTGCATGGGCCCTGGAGCCAGGAGTACCTGATCAATGCCGACTTCAGCAGCGCCAACGGCCTGGTGCCTCAGGCCGAGGTCCGGGTGAGCGGCGTCCACATCGGCAACGTGCTCGAGATCACCGATTCGAGTGACGGCGGGGCGCTGGTCAAGATGGCGCTGCAACCGGACATCCACCTTCGCCAGGACGTGCGCGCGGTGATTCGTCCCAAGACGACGCTGGGGGAGAAGTTCGTCGAGCTCGTCCGGCGGCAGGGAAGCGACCAGCCGTACCTGTCGAGCGGCGGCACCATTCCAAAGTCGCAGACCGGTCAGGCGATCGAGATCGACGACATCCTCAACGCCATGGACGCGCCGACCCGCAAAGCCATGTCGGAGTCGTTTCGAGAGCTGGGTGTCGCGCTCGACGGCCGCCAGGCCGATATCAGCGCCGCGCTCGCTCCGCTGGACCAGACGATGACCAACCTCCGGCCGCTGGCGCGGGTCGGTGAAAGCCGCCAGCAGGAGCTGGATCGCATCCTCACCAACCTCAACACCATCATGCAGGCGCTCGCCGACGAGCAGGATCAGCTGGGGCACATCGTCGACAGCGGCGACACGGTGATGAGTGCGATCGCCTCCCGCGACCAGGCGCTGGCGGGCACCGTGAAGAACGGGGCGGCGGTTTTCGGCTCGCTTGACCAGGCTTTCAACGGCGCCACACCCGCCGATCGCGCGTCGCTGCAAAAGAGCCCGGCGACGATCGCCGCCGGCAGCCGGGTGCTGAGCCTGACGAATCCCCAGGTGGACCAGCTGCTCCCGGAGCTGCTGCTCGGGCAGATCAGCTATCCCAATGACCAGCTGAACATCAGCGATACAGAGTCGTTGGTGCTGGCCCAGGAGTGGATCTCCGCGTTCGCGCAGCGGTGCGGCGTCCCGCAGACGAATTGCCTGCGCATCTTCGGCAACCTGCAGTCGCCGCAAGGCGGACAAAAGACCACGGCCCCCGGCCTGCCGACGTCCGCCGTGCCGACCGCCCCGCCCGACCTTGCGAGCCTCCTCTTGCAGGCGGCCGGAAAGGCGCCATGAAGATTCTGCTCGGGATCGTCGCGGCGGGCGTCCTGTTGACCGGAACGGCGACCGGCTTGTTCGGTGGGCACGCCTACACGATCACGGCGTATTTCCTCAGCGCCGAGGGCCTCGTCGCCCAGAACGACGTCGTCATCAATGGCGCGCGCGTCGGGAAGGTTGTGTCGGTCGGGGTGGCCCCCGATGATGGCGCCAGCCAGGGCGGCGCCCAGGTCGTCCTGCAGGTGGACGGTGCCTCGGCGCCGCTGCATCGGGGGACGCGGGCGACCATCCGCCCCAAGGGGCTTCTGGGAAATCCCTTTGTCGAGCTGACGGCCGGGCCGAGAAGCGCCGCGAGCATTCCCTCGGGCGGCACCCTGCCATTGCAGGACACCGCGTCTCCGGTCGACCTCGACCAGGTCATGGACCTCTTCGATCCGCAAACCCGCTCGCGAATTCAGACACTCACCCGTGAGGGTGGTGCGTCATTGGCGAATCGAGGCTCGGATCTCAACGTCTTCCTGGCGGCGCTGCCCGGCATCATGCAGGACACCTCGGCCGTGACCGGCAAGATCGCCCAGCAGGACCAGCAGTTGAGCGCGCTGGATGTCGAGTTCGATCGAATCGCGCAGATGATGGCGAATGAGGACCAGGCCTTCCGCCGAGACCTCAGCAACGGCGCCAGCTTGCTCGACGTGACCGCAGCCCACGAGGAGCAGTTGAAAGCCGAACTCGTCTACGCGGATCAGGCCCTCGGTCAGCTGGCGGCCGGGCTCAAGGGACATGAGCGCGACCTCAACACCATGCTCCGCGCAATGCCCTCCCTGCTTGATGAGCTCCAGGCGCTTTCCGACCATTCCGCGACCTCGCTCGCCATCCTCGACCCCTGCATGGCCGACATCGTGCAGACGCTGGCCGAGATGCGCAGTGCGCAGTCGTATCGCGATGCGGCAGGCAACCTGCTACGGGTCCACCCCTACACGTTCGCGGGCACCGAACCGGTGAACCCGGCGCGGCTCGCCTGCAGCGGAGGCCAGTGATGGGCAGGTCCAGCCGCTCGATGCGAGGGTCGGCGATCGAGCGGCGGTCGCGCGCAGCCGTGAGCGCCCGACAGTTTCGGGCCGGGGTCTTCACGCTCGCCGGGCTGCTCGTCATCGGTCTGCTGGCGTTCGCGATCAACCTCAGCTTCGGTCTGCCCTTCAACCTCAGCCTCGTGCCGCCGGGACAGGACTATTCGGTCAAAGCCGAGTTCACCGACGCCAATGGCGTCAACCGTGGCGCCGATGTGGTGATCGCCGGCCACACTGTGGGCCAGGTCACCGGCGTCGAGGTTTCGGGGACGAAGGCCCTGGTCACGTTGCGCGTCGCCCCGCATTACGCGCCGCTTCATCAGTTCACCACCGCTCGCGTCCGCTACTCGACGCTGCTGGCCCAGAAGTACATCGAGATCACTCCCGTCGACGGCGGCCGGGAGGTTGGGAGTGGCGGCACCATCAAAAGCGACAACACCCTGAGCCCCGTCGATTTCGACCAATTCCTGAGCGCGCTCGATCCCCAAACGCGTGCCGAGCTGCAAACCCTGATCCAGCAAGCGGGCGGCGGCCTGCAGGGCCAGCAAGAAACGATCAACGATCTCCTGGCCCAGCTGAACGGCCTCTCCAAGGAGTCCGTCGCTCCGCTCAGCACGTTCCATCAGCACACCGCCGACCTCGATCGCATCATCGCCAACCTCGGCATCGTGAGCGATCGCCTGGCCCAGAGCCATCAGCAGCTCGGCGACCTGGTCGGCAGCATGAGCGACGTCACTGGAACGCTTGCCAGCAACGACCGGGCGCTCGCCGCCCTGATCACCCACCTGGGGAACGTGATGGGCGATTTCAATGCCACCCTCGCCGGTAACGAAAAGAACTTTCACACCACGATCGTCACCCTCGACCCGCTGCTGAGCCAGCTGAACGGGACGCTAACACTCGTCTACGGCGACAGCCAGATGATGATCGGCCAGATCAATACGAATAACCGCGTGCTCCAGCCGGAGCTCGTCAGCGCCACATCGATCACCGATGGCGACGGGAACATCCTCCGCCAGTTCTTCGTCGCCGACGCCCAGGCGTCCGCGTGCGACCCGGCCGATGGAAAGCCGAGCTCCGGCTGTCAGACCGGCGCTGGGACGGCGAGCCAGGCACCAGTGCTGGTCATTCCGGCTCTGCCAACGCTTCCAAAATTACCGCTGCCGAAATGCCTGGCTACGCCAACACCCCCAAAGGTTCCGACGCCGACGGTCTCTCCCCTGCCCTGCCCGTCGCTGACGCCAAGCGCAACCCCGACGATTCCCTGCATGCCGACTCCGACGCCGCCCAAGTTGCCGACACCCAGTCCCAGCCTCTCACTCTGCCCGTCAGTGCCCGGGGTATCGCTACCGCTGGGCTCGCTGCCTGGTCTTCATTCCGCTGTCGCTGCCATGGAGTCACACGATGCATCTGCGCTTGCAGGCAGGCGCCTATGGAGAGCTCAACCCAGGTGCTTGGGTTGAGCTGAGTGGGGCAAAGATTGGCTCGGTCGACGGCGTCGACTACCAGAACGGATTTGCGCTGGTTCGGCTCTCGCTCGACAGCCATTATGCGAATCAGCTGCACGCCGACACCACCGCCGCAATCCGCCCACACGGCCTGCTCGGCCCGAAATATGTTTACTTGCAAGGCGGATCCAACGGGCAGCTCCGGGATGGCGCCCTCATTCCGCTTTCTCGGACGACGGTCGCCACCGACCTGGACCAGGTGATCAACGCCCTGCAGCCGGATGTCCGCGCCAACCTCAAAACCGTCTTCGTCGAACTCGGACGCGCGGCCGATGGAAGGGGCGTCCAGATGAACACCGCCTTCCAGGCACTCGGTCAGTCGTCAGCGGATGTCTCGGCGACCACCACCGTTCTCCATAACCGCGACACCGACATCGCCAGCCTGATCGTCGCCAGTGAGCAGCTGGATCGTGACCTGCAGAGCGCGCCAATCGACCGCCAGATCGCCGATACCGACCTTGTGCTATCCGGGCTGGTCCAGGTCGAGGACTCGATGGGATCCGGCATCGATTACACCGCGGCCGTCATGCAGGAGCTCGATACGGCGATGAGCGGCAACTCCGGCAACCTGGCGCATATTTTGGCCAGGGGCCCGGCAACCATCCAGCAGCTGCAGACGGTCGCCACCGAGCTCGACGCGGTGATCACCGGCGTGAACCCCGCGCTGCCTTGCCTGATGCAGGCTGTGCTCGAGACCAGGTCCGCCTTTGCCGGGCAGGACGGCAACGGCCATTTCGTCCGTGTGCAGGTCGTCCCCACCAAGCTCGGCAGTGCGCCTGCATCCAACTGCACGACGTCACCAACCTCACAGGCGCCACCGCTTCATGATCAGGACCTGGTTGCGCTCTTCCTTGGCCACTAGGGATTACGTCCGGCCGGCCGCCGCCGCCGGAGCGCCGGCGCGGTCATTCACGATCTTCGATCTGCCCTCGCGCTGGCCGCTCGCGCTGCTGGCGTTGGCCGTCCTTGTATCGGTGGCGAGCGTTTTTGGCATCCTTCGCCTCCGACCGGACGCCCGCGTCGACCTGCTCGTCGACCAGAATTCGGCCGCCTACAAAGATCAGGCGCTGTTCGCGGATACGTTCGGCGCCGATCCGGTCGTGGTCATGGCGCAGCCGGCGGCGGGTGGATCGCTGATCACTCCCGACCACATGGTTGGGCTGTCCCACCTCGAAGGCAAGCTGCACCTGGCGCCGGGCGTCAAGAAGGTCTACGGCCCCGGCACCTTGATCAACACGCTCGCGATCAGCACCACGGCCGTAATGCTCAACGCCTGCGGCCAGGAAGGCAAGACGGCGGAAAACGCCGCGCGACAGCAGGCGATCGCCGCCGGAAAGTCCCAGGCCCAGCAGGACCAGGCGGGACAGCAGGCATTTCAGCAGGCGGTGTCGGCATGTGCCCAGCGTTACGCGGCAGCCTTCCCGGCGCTCGGTGTCCCCGCGATCAACAACCCGGCCTTTATCGCGGGCGTGCTTCTCGAACCGGACGGCCAGCATATCCGGCCCTTCTGGAACTGGGCCATCCCTGACGCCTCCCACGCCGTCATCACCGTCCGGCTCAACCGGAACGCGTCGCTCGACCAGGTGCGGCAGGTCCTGGCGATCGTCAATGGCGCCTCGAGCGCCTCGGATCTCAAGGAGCTTCACGACCTTCGATTCGTCGCTTCCGGATCTCCTGTGCTGACCCTCTCGGTGGCTGATGCCGTGTTCAGCTCCTTGAAGCTCCTCGTGCCGATCGCCCTGCTGGCGGTGCTTCTCATCGCGTTACTGGCGCTCGGACGCAGCACGTTGTTGAGCCTCGCCGTAGCCGGCGTTGCTGCCCTGTGGACCGGCGGCCTGGCGGGCTGGCTGGGCGTACCGGTTACCCCGGCGACGCTCGTGGTGCTGCCGGTTGTTCTCGGGCTGGCAACCGACTACTTCATTCAGTCGGTCAATCGGATGATGGATCCGGAGTTCCCACCGGAGCACCGACTCGCTGCCGTTGCTCGGCGGGTGCTGCCGGCCACCGGGCTTGCCGCGCTGGCCACGGCTGCCGGCATGCTGGCATTTGCCGTCTCGGGGATCCCGCTGGTCCGGCAATTCGGCATCTTCATGGCGATCGGCGTCGCGATGGCGTACGTCGCGAATTACCTGATCGGCCTTCCCGCCCTGGGCCTGCTGATGCGGCGCCTTCCAGGCCTGTTCGCCCCGACCATGATGCGTCGCGCCACGGGCCGGCGAATGCGGGCGATCGGGTCGTTGCCAATCGCCGCCGCGGTGGTCCTTACCCTGATCGGCCTGGCGGGATGGGCGGCCCTTCCGGGCGTCAAGATGGAGACCGATCCGAGCCGGTTGGTCCCAGGGGGCGACCCGGCACTTGCCCATGCGCAGCAGGTGCGCCAGGCGATCGGCGTTGCCGGCGAGATCGACCTCGTCCTCCAGGGTCAGGATCCGTCGTCAAGCGCGGCCGTCAAATGGCTGGACACGACGAGCCGCCAGGCTGCTAGCAGTTCGGGTGGTGACCTACGAACACTTGAAAGCCTTCCCGGATTCCTGGCCGGTTTCAACCAAGGCAGTCTGCCCGACCCCAACCGCACCTCATTGATCTTGAGCCGCATCCCGGGATACTTCAGCGGCGCCGTCTACGACCCGAAGAATGGGATGGCGCTCTCCATCCTCGGGCTCACCCAGGTGACCTCGGTGGCCCGCGATCATGCGCTGGTCGGCGAGCTCAACAGCGTCAGCGCCAGCCCGCCGTCCGGCTATCGCGCCTTTCCCGCCGGACTGGCCGTGCTCGCCGACCAGGCGCTGACCGAGCTACAACGGGAACAGTTGACCCTGACGGCGCTCGCGATCCTGCTCGTCCTCGCTGTCCTTCTGGCCGGGTATCGACGTGCAATGCCGGCCCTCCTCGCGATCCTGCCTACCGTGGTCGCCGCGGGCGCAGCGACGGCGGTGCTATTCCTCGTTGGCACCGTATTCAATCAGCGGTCGAGTCCGATCACGATCCTGCTCGGCGGCGTGGTGGTGGCGTTCGCCACCGAATTTGGCGTCCTCTGGCTCGCGCGCTGCCGGTCTGAGCGCCGCGCCGGCGTGGAGCCGGAGACCGCCTCGGTCACGGCCTCGGCCGGCGTCGGGCCGGCGATCGCGGCCTCCGCGCTGGCGTTGATCGCGGGGTTCGCGGTGCTGGCGATCAGCCCGGTGCCGGCCGTGCGGGACTTCGGGCTCTGGAGCGCCTTCGATCTCCTTCTCGCGACGGCCGCCGTGCTGGTGCTCCTGCCGCCCCTCTCCCGGGCCTGGCTGAGATAGCCGGGTCGGCGAACTCTCAGGCGCTCGTTTGTGAGCCCGCAAACGTCAACGTCGTGGCCTCCCGCGTCGGAAGCACGAGCCGGATGTCGCTGATATTCAGCGTGTTGGGCGTCTTCCCGGGCACAAGGTAGGGCGTGTCGACCTCAGAAAGATCGATCCGGATGCGATGGCCGAGCTCGATGTTCCACTGGTTGCCAAACAATGGAAGTCGCAGCGTTCCACCGATATCGCCTTTTGCCGGATCGATGCGATAAGTCCCGCGGGTCACCAAGATCGCCGTCCCGTTCGGGGCGACATCCCAAACGCGTGCGTCCAACTGCGCAGTAACACCGGTCTGGACGTAGTCGACCTGGACGTCGCCCAGCCCGACGTAGAGAACATGCCGGTCGACCGTCTCGGAAAGTGCGCTGTAGCGCCCACTGAATGTCGCTGCTCCCGAGACTCGACACGGGGGCGGCACGGCACTTCCCGGAACAATTTCCGGCGTCAAGGGGTCCGTTGCCAGGCCGTCGGGATCGCCAGTGCCCGATAGCTCAGTAAACGAATCGGCGCCTGGGTAATTGATGGTCATGGTTCCATGCGAGAGATCCTCAGGCGTGCGACCTTCGAGCTGCTGGGCGGCTGTCAGATTCTGATCGGTGTCCGTGTCGTTCGCGCAAATCGTCGGCTCACTGTAGACATGCGTCTGGCGATCATGCGCGCCATTGATGTTGGATTGGACAAATCCCCAGGCGCGCACGTTGAGGCGGTGCCACGTATCGGGCTTGTTCTGGGCGATCTGATGCCCGACATCCGCCACCGCCACCGAAACTGGCCAGCGTGGGTCGAGGCTCTTCAGGTAATTGAAGGCCCGGAATGACTCGATGGGCTCGAACAGGTAATCGGTCCAGATCATTCGGATACGGGTCCTCGCTGGCGCGGAGCAACCAGGCATCGGTGCTGATTGGCCCGTCTTCCGTCTCCTCATGGGAACGCGCCGGAACGAACTCGGCTTGCTCGAATCGGCCAGTGGCGGTGCCCAGCGCATAAAGGCCCAGCACATAACTCTGCTTGGCTACGCCGAACGGGTTCTCGTCGGCTTCGAACGAGCCGGGGCTACCCTGCGACGACGAATAGATATCGTCGAAGGTCGCGCCTCCACCATGGCCGTTCGGCGCCAATGAGTAGGCAAGATCGGTCCATGGATATTTCGGCACTGCGACTTGCAGCTGCAAAGAGGGTAGCCCTGGAAACGCACTCCAGGCGGTTCCCCCGTCGGGGGTCAAACTGCTGGCGGCAAGGCTGGCCTGGAGCCAGCTCTCGCCTCCGCCGTACGATCCGCCCGTAATCGCGACGGCATTGCGGTCCAAATCTGGGTAGGCGGCCGCGACCAGCGCCGCCAGGTATTGCGTGTCCTTGATCTCGAATTCCTTACTCTTGATGTGGATGGTTGCCGTATCGGCAGGCGGAACGCCGTTCGGCATTGCCGACGACCCGCCGGGCGTAGGGGGTTCATAGGAGGGCTGATCCCTGCCCGGGTCGTAGAAGCCGCGAGCGGTGTAGGTCAGAACGTAGTAGCCGTGTTCGGCGAACCAGTGGTTGTTCCAGTGCCAGTAGCGGGCGTTGTCGGCCACGTCGTTGAACGATTCCCACTCGTGCTTGTTGTTGCCGAACCCATGCAGCATGATCATCAGCGGATGGCGGCTTCCGGCGGTCGCCGGCAGGGTCAGATCGACATCGAGTTGGGTGCCGTCGAAACTGGTCACCTCCCCGGAACAGATCTGGACGCCCCCATACGCCGGCTTAGCTGAGCACACCAGCCCGCTAACGCCGCCGGTCGCGTGCGCCGGAATGGCGGGGAGGATGCCAAGCAACATGAAGACAGCGGGCAAAAAGACGATTCGTCGCACGGGTCTCCCTCCCAAACGCAACGCGATGCCGGCGCCACAAACAGTTTCGGAAGAAATCCCCGCTACGTCAAGGCGTCGAAGCTACTGCCCCTTCCAGGTCGGCTTGCGCTTCTCCGCGAAGGCGGTCATGCCCTCCTTCGCGTCCGCCGTCTCGAAGAGCCGGAAGATGCCCCCGCGCTCGAGCCCGAGCGCGCTCTCGAGCGACATCTCGACGCCCTCTTTGGCTGCCAGCTTGATCTCGCCGATCGCCAGCCGAGGGCCGCTCGCCAGGCTCGTAGCGAAGCTCACGGCCTCAGTCAG
>VBHQ01000074.1 GCA_005880395.1 Chloroflexota bacterium | reverse complement strand
AGGCGGCACATCTGTTTGACAGCAAAAAAGAACACAACTAGAATGGTCAAGATTTTGTCGCTGTGTAACGACTAGTCCCGCCGCGCGCACGCGCGGTGAGAAGAACTTTGACAAGTCCATAAGGTAGGTGTAACTATGCCCAGTCCATTACTCCTGGTCATTGGGGTCGTGGTGGGTGCGGCGCTTGGTGCCCTCGTCGCCTATCTCTGGATCGGCAACGCCAACCGACAGCGCGACTTCGTCTCCACCGCGGAGCGCGAGAAGCTGCTGGCCGATGCCGAAACCCAGATGAAGGAAATGGTCCTCGAGGCGAAAGAGGAAGCCCACCGCATCCGCATGTCCCTGGAGCAGGAGGTACGCGACGCACGAGCTGAGATCCAACGTTCGGAACGCCGGGTCCAGCAGAAAGAAGAATCGATCGATCGGAAACTCGAAGACCTCGAGCGCAAAGAGCAAGCCGTCAACGCGAAAGAGTTGGAGATCGGGCGGACCAGGGAACGCGTCAACGATGCCCTCGCCCAGCAGGTTAAAGAGCTGGAGCGGATCTCAGGGATGACACGAGCTGAAGCGAGGACCGTGATCCTCAGCAACCTTGAAAAAGAACTCAACCAGGAGATCGCGCAGAAGATCCGCGATGGGGAAGAGATCGTCAGGGAGGAGAGCGAAAAGCGGGCACGCAATATCCTGGTGACCGCGATGCAGCGGATCGCGGCTGAGCAAACCGCCGAGACCTCGGTGTCGGTGGTGGCCATCCCGAGTGACGAGATGAAGGGGCGCATCATCGGTCGCGAAGGGCGCAACATTCGAGCGCTCGAGCACGCGACCGGGGTCGACCTGATCATTGACGACACACCTGAAGCCGTCATCCTCAGCGGATTCGACCCGGTCCGCCGCGAGGTCGCCCGAGTGGCGCTCAACCATTTGCTGGTCGACGGCCGGATCCATCCGGCTCGCATCGAGGAGATGGTGGTCAAGGCGCGTGGCGATGTCCAGAACCGGATCCGGGAGGAAGGCGAGCAGGCGATGTTCGAGACCGGCGTCACCGGCCTCCATCCCGAGTTGGTCAAGCTGCTGGGCACGCTGGCATTTCGAACCAGCTACGGCCAGAACGTCCTCACGCACAGCAAGGAGGTCTCGTTCCTGGGGGCCATGGTGGCGGCCGAGCTGGATGCCGACGTGGCGCTGGCTCGGGAGGCCGGACTGCTGCACGACATCGGAAAAGCGGTCGATCACGAGGTCGAGGGCTCGCACGCCATCATCGGGGGCGAACTCCTCAAGCGGCTCGGCCGGCCGGAGATCTTGGTCAATGCGGCGGCCGCGCATCACATGGATGTCGAGCCGACCAGTCTTGAAGCGATCCTCACGATCGCCTGCGACGCCGTCTCGGCAGCGCGGCCCGGAGCCCGGCGTGAAACGCTGACGACTTACATCAAGCGGCTCGAAAAGCTGGAAAGCATCGCCAATTCGTTCGACGGGGTGGAGAAGTCATTCGCCATCCAGGCGGGCCGCGAGATCCGCATCATCGTGAAGCCGGACGCGATCGACGACAGCCGCGCCCAGATCCTCGCTCGCGACATTGCGAAGCGAATCGAAGGCGAGCTCAGCTACCCCGGTCAGATTAAGGTCACCGTGATCCGCGAGACTCGTATCGTCGAATTCGCCAAGTAACAGATAGAGGCGACCCTGGATCAAGGGTCGCCTCTTTTATTTGGCCTCTTATGCTGGGTCAATGCCGGGTACAAGGGAGCGGATCCAGGCCGACCTGGCTAGCGGCCGGCTCTGGAAGGCGCGCGACCGCCTTCGCGGTGTTCTGCGAAGCGCCCCTAGTAACCAGTGGGCGCTCGAACAACTCGGCGATGTCTATTTCCGAATGGGCGACCTTCCGGAGGCAGGACGAGTCTGGTTCGGTTCCTAACCGCCCGATCGGGTCCAGAATGGGAAGCGGCCGAGCAAGCGTTTTTCGAACGATACGGGAGGAGGCCGACAAATCTCGTCACCAGGCTGAAAGTCCGCGCGGCAATCGACCGCTTTCCGCCGTTGGTTCAGGAGCGACTACGAGCGCTGCAGCGCCGGCTGGAGTCAGAAGGGCGATTTTGGGAGCCGCGTGACAACGGCCCACCGGCCAGGGTCCGAACTCCGGTCAGGGATCGGCTTCGGGCCGCTGCCGCGGCATTGGTTGCCAGCTTACTTTTGGTTTCGATCGCCATAGGCCTGTATCACATCGCGCTTTGGTGCATCAACCTACTGCGGTCAGCCGGCTGAGGCGACGGATCCGCCTAGCGTGCCTAGCGCCTCGCGCATCCCCTGACGAAACGCAGTGGCGCCGGATTGCGCAGGATGGCGAACGTATTGTGCGTGCGGCAACGCTGCGCAGGCAATGCGGCCGACACCGACAAGCAGGCGTGGCTTCAGAATTTCGACCAGGCGCTCGACGAAAACGGTGCCGGCCGCGATTTCCTCGTGGAGCGGTCGCCGGTTCGAAAGCGGCCGATCGGAAAGATGAGGGTGTGTCGGCACCGTGTTCCAGAGGATGACCCGGTGCTCAGCGTCGAGCTCGTTAAGGACGCCGTGGACGATCGTCCCCGAGGGCTCTTTCCAGGGCCGCGCCCGCCGGCTCGAGCGCCGATAGGGCTCGCCCCATCGCATCAGGTCAAACTCACTCGTAAAGGCAATGCCCGACCAGCGCATCCCCTGATAGCCGGCGGCCTCTCCGACCGCGAGCACATCGGCGTCGGCGCGCTCCTCGAGGTAGTGGCGCAGGTTGCCCAGCCGGATCCGGGGCGCGTCCGGCAGGTCGTCCGGGCCGACCTCGCGGAACTGATTGAACGTCGAGCCGATGGTCGCCCGGCAGAGATCGCCGAGCAGCGCCTCGATCGCGGCAGCCTTGTTAGGATCGCGCAATGGTCGTCACCGTGCTTGCGATTGGCGACATCATTGGCCGTCCAGGCCGGGAGGCCATCGCCAAACTCGTGCCCCAGCTGCGCCGAGAGCTGAGCATCGACCTGGTCGTCGCCAACGGGGAGAATGCCGCGGGCGGCTTCGGGTTGACGCCGAAGATTGCCGACGACCTCTTCGGCCTGGGGATCGACGTGCTCACGTCAGGCAACCACATCTGGGACCAGCGGGAGATGTTGACCGGCTTCGACCATCGACCGATTCTGCGCCCGCATAACTATCCAGCCGGCGCTCCTGGGAAGGGCTGGTATTGCCATGACCTTGGCGAAAAGGGCCAGGTGCTCATCGGCAACGTCCAGGGCCAGCTGTTCATGCCCCCAATCGAGTCGGCGTTCAAAGCCGCCGACGAGATCCTGCGCCAGGGCGGCGGGACGCGGGTGGTCCTGATGGACATTCATGCCGAGGCGACCTCCGAGAAGATTGCGATGGGCTGGCATCTCGACGGGCGCGCCAGCTTCGTCTTCGGCACGCACACGCATGTCCCGACGGCGGATGCGCGCGTATTTCCGGGCGGCACGGCGTTCGTCGCCGACCTCGGCATGGTGGGACCGAGGGACTCGGTGATTGGCATGGATCGCCAGGCGAGCCTCCAGCGCTTCCTGACCGGAGTGCCGTATCGGTTCAAGGTGGCCGACGGACCGGTGCAATTCAACTCCGTCCTGGCGCGAATTGATGCCCTTTCGGGCAAAGCGGCGAGCATCGAACGGGTCGATCGGGAGATTGCCGCCCTTTAGGCGCTTGACGACATCTGAACTTGGGGTTAAGGTGTCGTGGGGCACCCACAGGCGTTCGGTCACGCATCCGTAGAATAGATGGACACTCTGGAAACCAAATCCACATCGAACGGCTCGACAGGGGAGAGGACGTTATCGGCCAGCCCGGCGGCTGGTGTGCCCCGAGCGACCCGCGCGGCCATCGAGATCCTGAAGGTCTCCGCGACCTCCAAGCCGGTCGCGGTAGCGGGTGCCATCGCCGGCGTCGTTCGCAGCCAGACCCGCGTCGAGGTTCAGGCGATCGGGGCCGGCGCGATCAACCAGGCGGTCAAGGCGATTGCGATCTCGAGAGGCTATGTCGCGGCCGGCGGCATCGACCTCGTCTGTATCCCATCCTTTATAGACATCTCGATCGATGGAGAGGAACGGACCGGGATCCGGTTGCTGGTCGAGTCCCGCTAAACTCGGTCGATGCCCGAATCGACCGCTCCACCCAGGCTTCGACTGCCCGGCGCGCCCTTAACCTTCGAGCCGCATAGCTTCGCGCGGCCGCGGCGAAAGAGGCGGCCGCATGCCCCGTCCGGCCAGCGCTTCCACCTCTGGATCAGCGGCTGCCAGATGAACGAGTCGGACGCCGATTACCTGACCCAGGGCCTGACCGCGGCCGGTTTCACGGCCGTTGGCGATGTCGATCAGGCTGACATCGCCATCCTGGTCACCTGCTCGGTGCGGCAGAACGCCGAGCAGAAAGCCTACGGCCGTTTCCGCGAGCTCAAAGGTTGGAAACAGAGCCGGCCGGGACGGGCGATCGCGATGACCGGTTGCATGGCGAACCGTGAGAAGGACCGCCTCTTCGAGCGGCTCCCCGACCTCGATTACCGCTTCGATATGCGTGAGTACGAGACCTTCATCCAGGATCTCCAGGGGGAGTACGAGACTGACCCGGCGCAGACCGGCGGCGCTGTGCTGCAGCATGGCCTGACTGCGTACGTGCCGGCGATCTTCGGCTGCAACGAGGTCTGCAGTTTCTGCATCGTCCCTTTCGTGCGCGGCACCGAGCGCAGCAGGCCCCTGACCGACGTCGTCGAGGACGTCCGGCGTTTCGCGCTGCAGGGCGTGCGGGAGGTTACGCTGCTTGGACAGACGATCAACTCCTACCGTGATCCGGGATCCGGCGCCCGACTCTCCCAACTACTGGAAGCGGTCGGACAGGTACCGGGCATCTGGCGCGTCCGCTTCTTGACCTCGCATCCGCGCCACGTGCATGACGACCTGTTATTCGCCATCCGGGATCTCCCACGGGTCTGCGAGCATCTGCACCTGCCCTTCCAGTCGGCCGATGACGTCATCCTCAAGCAAATGCGCCGGCGTTACACGCGCGACGAGTATCGCGCCATCATCAGCCACGCGAGGGCGACGATCGAGGATCTGTCGGTCTCGACCGATGTGATCGTGGGCTACCCGGGTGAGACCGAAGAGCAGTTCATGCTCACCCTCGACTTGCTCGAAGAAATCAAGTTCGACGTCGTTCATATCCAGGGCTTTTCGCCCCGGCCCCGTACCACGGCAGCGCGCCAGTCGGATGATGTCGATTCCCAGGAGAAGAAGCGGCGCATCAACGTCCTGCTCGAGGCGCAACGCCGGATTGCCGAGGCGGCGAACCGCCGCTGGTTGGGCCGGACGGTCGAGGTGCTGGTCGAGCGCACGGAAGCCAGCGAATTCCGTGGCCGGAGCCGGCAAAACAGGGTCGTGATCGGCGTCGCCCCGTTGGGCGCTGAGGTCGGAAGCGTGCGACGGGTGACAATCGAGCAGGCCTCGGCCTGGCAATTGAAAGGCCGCGCGCTCAACTAGGCCACGCCGCTGAAGCCGAGCCCGGTTCTCGACCAGTACCTGAAGGTCAAACGTGAGCATCCGGACGCGGTCGTGCTCTTCCGGCTGGGCGACTTCTATGAAACCTTCGGCGAGGATGCCGAACGGGTCGCGCCCATCCTCGGCATCACGCTGACCTCCCGGGAACTCGGAAAAGGCCAGCGTTTCGCCCTGGCGGGCGTGCCCTATCACGCCTTCGAGGGCTACGTCGGCAAGCTGCTCCGCGCCGGCCTCCGCGTCGCCGTGTGCGACCAGGTTGAGGATCCAGCGCAGGCACGAGGGCTGGTGCGCCGCGAGGTCGTACGCGTGATGACGCCCGGGATGGTCGTGGAAGAGGCGTTCCTCCAGAGCAGCGCGAATTATGCCGTCGCAATCTGTCTCCGGTCGCATTATTTCGGAGTCGCCGCCCTCGACTGCTCGACCGGAGAGCTGGCCCTCTCCCGGGTCGATCCAAGCGAAGGAGCGCTCAGGGATGAGCTTGCTCGTCTGCGGCCGGCCGAGCTGATCGCATGCGAGGCCGATCGGGACCGCCTCGCCCCAGTGATCGAGCGCAGGCCCGTCACCTGGATGGCGACATCAGACTTCGATGCCCGCTCCGCTGTCGATCGTCTCCTGATGATGCTGGGCGTCGAGACGCTAGCGGCCTACGGGTGCGACGAGTGGCCGGAAGCGTTGGCGGCGGCGGGTGCGCTTCTCCGTTACGCCGAGCGGGTCCATCTGCGACTGGAGCCTGGGCTGCTGCGGCTGCACGTCGAGCACCCGCAGGCCTTCATGCACCTGGATCCGCCGACGCGCCGCAGTCTCGGGCTCTCGCCGGAGACCGCCGCGCCTGATGACCTGATCAGCTTCCTGATACGGGAAGCGACGACGCCACTAGGTGCCCGGGAACTGCATCGCTGGCTCGATCAACCGCTCCGGCAACGTGAACGCCTCGAGGTACGGCTCGATCGGATCGAGGCGCTGGCCGCCGATCCGCTCGGCCGTGGCGAGCTGCAGGCGGCGCTTCGAGGATTCCCCGACCTCGAGCGCATCACCGCCCGGATCGGTCAGGGCCTCGCGACGCCGCGAGACCTGCAGGGATTGCGCAAGGGGCTCGAGGCGCTTCCCAACGTGCGGCGGCTGGCCGCTCGCTGGGCCGAGCTCGCCGCTGGGCCGCTCCCGTCAGGACTCCAGGCGATCGGCGAGATGCTCGCGCTCGCCCTCGTCGACGAGGTGCCGGCCACGCTGAAAGACGGTGGGCTATTTCGGCGTGGCTTCGATGCCGAGCTCGACGGTTTGCACGACAGTTCTCACGCCGCGCGCGAGTGGATCGCGCAACTGGAGCCACGCGAGCGTCAGCGCACCGCGATTCGCTCGCTCAAGGTCGGCTTCAATCAGGTCTTCGGCTACTACCTCGAAATCAGCCATGCCAATCGCGAGGCGGTCCCGGTCGAATACGTGCGCAAGCAGACCCTGGTCAACGGAGAGCGTTACATCACGCCCGAGCTGAAGGAAAAGGAGAGCCTGGTGCTCAACGCCAACGGCGCGATCGTGGCGCGGGAGCAGGCGCTGTTTGCGGAGCTCTGCCGGAGGATCACGGGATCGGCCCGTGACCTCCTGGAGGTTGCCGCCTGGCTGGGCCAGCTCGACACGGTGACCACGCTGGCAACGGTTGCCGCTCGGCATCGCTGGGTCCGGCCGAGGCTTCGCGAGGAGCCCGGCATCGAGATCGCGGGTGGCCGTCATCCGCTCGTCGAGGCGGCACTCGGGCCCGGCCGGTTTGTGCCA
>VBHQ01000055.1:22143-43024 GCA_005880395.1 Chloroflexota bacterium | reverse complement strand
AGATGCTGGCCATGCCAACCCTGCCTTACTCGCGGGGTACTAGCCCGTCCGCTCGAGGATCATGACCGGGATCTTGCGCGAGGTGTTCCGCTGGTACTCACCGAAGCCCGGCGCGATCGCGACGCGCTCTGCAAACAGGCGGTCCCGTTCCTCGCCCTGCGCTTCGGTCGCCCTTACCTGGAACGTGTCGGTACCGCTCTTCGCTCCCACCTCGACCTTCGCCACGGGATTCGCCTTGAGGTTGAGGTACCACGCGGGATTATCGGGCGCTCCGCCCTTCGACGCAACAACTATGTACCGCTCCCCGTCCCGGTGGTACATCAGCGGTGAGATGCGCTCCTCTCGACTGCGCGCGCCCACGGTGGTGAGCAGCATCAGCCGGTCCCCAAACGGTCCGACTCCCTTTCCTTCCTTGGAATGAAATTCCTTGATGGTCGCGTCGTTCCAGTTCGCCATCGCTACCTCCTTATCTTTGGCCGGATATCAGGACGATGGGGCGTTGAGAAACCGCCCTTTATAAGTGGATCATGTAGCGTGGGGCTCGCTGAGGAGGCTGGGACGTCATGAGCACGGCGCAGAGCGGCATCTTCGCGCTTGGTAGTCCGTCGCATGCCTATCTCGAGTTCGATCTTCAGCATGGAAAGGACGCCCGCGCATTGATCAAGGCGATGGCGGATGTGCGCGAGCCGAGAACGACGATCGGGGGTGTGAATTTTGTGGCAGGATTCCGGCCGGAGCTATGGAGGAGCGTGGTTCCGGACGGGATGCCCGCCGATCTCACGGGGTTCAATCACAATCTGACCGGCCCGGACGCGTACGCGATGCCTGCAACGCAGCACGATGCGGTGCTGTGGCTGTCAGGGAGTTCCTACGACGTCGTCTTTGACGAGGCACGGCAGGCTATCAACGCGCTGACCGACGTGACGACGATTGCTGACGAAGCGTCCGGCTGGCCGTATCGCCGCTACCGGGACCTCACCGGGTTCGTCGATGGCACGAAGAACCCGAGCCTGCTGATGGCAGCCGACGTCGCCCTGATTGCTCAAGGCAAGCCGGGGGCGGGAGGCACCATTTTGCTGCTCCAGCAGTGGCAGCACGATGTGACGGCGTGGGAATCCCTTTCAGAGCAGATCCAGGAGCGCGTGATCGGGCGGACGAAGGCCGATAGCATCGAGCTGGATCCGCAGCCACCCGATTCGCACGTTCACCAGACCGACCAGGATGTGTTCGGCCAGGTCTTCCGGCGCAACATGCCATACGGAACGGTTACCAGCCACGGCACGATGTTCGTCGGCTTCTGCGGTGAACAGCGGCCGCTGCAGGCAATGCTGGAAAGCATGGTTGGATTGAAGGACGGCGCCCGGGACGCCTTGACGAGATATACGAAGCCCCTCACCGGCGCGTACTACTTCATTCCGGCGGTGGAAGCAATTCGCCAGTTTGCAACTCCCGTCGAAGCCGACTGAGCATCACGAAGACGGTGCCGTCAGCAGCGACCTGACGATTTACGTTTGATGTCGGAAGAACCCGCGCGAAAGCCGATTTTGCCGCCGCGGAGACCGGCAATAATGGCGTGCCCGGTTCTATTGACCGAGCGGCTGCGGCTGCGGGAATGGCGCGATGTCGACGTTGACCCATTCGCGGCGATGAATGCGGACCCTCTGGTGATGCAGTACTTTCCCGCGCTCTACAGCTACGAACGCACGAGTCGTTTCGTCGAGTTGATTCGCAAGCGCTGGTCCGAGCTCGGCTACAGCCTTTGGGCCGTCGAGCGTCTGGACCGCTGCCACTTCATTGGTTATGTGGGTCTCTGGCCGGCAACCTTTCCCGCGTCGTTCACGCCCGCCGTGGAGGTCGGCTGGCGGCTCGCGGCGGATCAGTGGGGCCAGGGGTTTGCGACCGAAGGAGGAAAGGCCGCCTTGCACTATGCCTTCGACAGTCTCGGCTTTGAGGAAATCGTGTCTTTCACGTCCGCGAGCAACGTTCGCTCCCGGCGAGTGATGGAGCGATTAGGGATGGTTCGCGACGTCAGCGGAGACTTCGACCATCCGGACGTGCCCGAGGGCCACCCGACTCGACCGCATGTCCTCTACCGCACCCACGCCGGGCGGTAATTCAGGGCGCCACCGCAGTCCACGCTTGACATATACCGATATAGGTATATAATGACTTATGTGGCGAGAGCGGCGACGACGGCGGATGCATTCAACGCGGTGGCCGAGCCCCGCCGCCGGCAGATCCTTGACCTCCTGGCGGACGGTGAGCGGCCGGTCAACGATCTGGTGCGGATGCTCGACCTGCCGCAGCCAATGGTTTCGAAGCACCTGCGGGTGCTTCGGGCCGTGAAGCTGGTGGAGGTTCGAGACGTCGGCCGTCAGCGGCTCTATGCGGCCAACGGGCGCCACCTGAAGCCGATCCACGATTGGGTGCAGCACTACGAGCGGTGGTGGTCGAAGCGATTCGAGCGGTTGGACGACGTGTTGGAAGAACTCAAGCAAACCGAAGGAGGACGAAATGACCGTGACGACTAGCCGGAAAGCAGTGGTGACCCTTCCGACCGATACCCAGATCCTGATTACACGCGAATTCGATTCGCCAAAGCACCTCGTTTACCGGGCCTATACCGAGCCTGCCCTCGTCAAGCGGTGGTGGAGTGAAGACCGCGGCGAGGTCACCAGCGTCGACGCCGATCCGCGCCTCGGTGGCAAGTGGCGCAATGTGATGAGGGCGAACGATGGCTCCGAGGTTGCCTTCCACGGCGAGTACCGCGAGATCGTACCGAACGAGCGACTCGTTGTTACCGATGTCTACGAGGGCATTCCTGATCCTGAGTCAGCAGCAGCGCTCGTCACCATCACATTCACTGAGCGGGAGGGCCGGACCATCCTGACGAGCTTGATGGACCTTCCAAGCAAGGATATCCGCGACGCGATCATCAGCTCCGGCATGGAAGGCGGGCTGCAGGAATCGTACGACCACCTCGAGGAGGTCGTGCGCTCGCTCCGCTAACCGACCCTCCACAAAAGGGACCACGGGGCGACTACCCTGTGGTCCCGCGCGTTACCGGTTCCGAACTTTCTCCCGCGCCGCCTGATAAGAGCGCAGCTTTTCGACCTTGGGCTGCGCGTTGAAAACGATGTAAGGATTGCCGGGATTCCGGGCGGCGTAGTTCTGGTGGTAGGTCTCGGCTTCGAAGAAGCCCTCCAGCGGAACGACTTCGGTAACGATCGGTCGGTCGAAGACGTGGGCTTTATTCAGCTGATCGATGTAAGCGGTCGCGACCCGCTGTTGCTCAGCGCCGTCGTAGAAAATCGCGGACCGGTACTGCCGTCCGGTGTCCGGCCCCTGGCGGTTCAACTGCGTGGGGTCGTGGGCGATCGAGAAGAAGACCTTGAGGATCTGGCCGTAGCTGATCCGGCTTGGGTCGTAGAGGACCTCCACCGCTTCGGCATGGTCGGTCCTCCCGGTAGAGACCGTTTCGTAGTCGGCGGTTTCAGCAGTGCCGCCTGCGTAGCCCGATTTGACAGAGGACACGCCGTCGAGGTTCTTGTATACCGCCTCGACGCACCAGAAGCAGCCGCCCGCGAGAATGGCTCGGCCCTGGCCCGGCCTCTCGCTTAGTGCGCTGTCGCCGATCGGATCGGGGAATTGCTCGGGAGTAACGCGTGTCATCACCAGATTGTACGTTCCAAATCCAGCGGTGTTCGCTCGGCGAGGTGCGCACCGCTGTTCGCCGAGCGCGTCTTAGGCCAGCTTGTGCTCCTCGTCGACGTGTGCCCGGAGGCTTTCCTCCGAGGGGAATCGGTCGCCGCATTTTGGGCACTCAGGACCCTTCACCTTGCCCGTAGCGTCCGCGCGCGGCTCGTCGGCTCCGAGATTACCCGGGGCGTTAACCATCTTTCTCACCTCCTCCCACAGTGATCAGTGCCTGACTCCATCGTCCACTTTCGTGGCTGTTCGCGCCAGGTCCTGAATTTGCAGCCCGATTGTTCTTAGAGTCTGCTGCTAACGATTCGACGCGATCCAGCTCGTAAGCCCGGTCCCGCAAAGCGCCAACCACAAGCGAGTCGAGCGTCTTGTCGTCACTCCAGCGGGCCAGTTCCTTCACGGCGCGATACGGCGATAGCTTCGCCGGTCTGAGCTTCCGACGACAATGCGGAGGTTGCGGGACCGGCAGCCCGCTCAAAAGGTCCGTGCGGAGGATCACGGTTCCGACGGCACGATGGACGTCGCTCGTCGGCAGGAAGAACCAACCACGCCCAAGCCGGCGCGGGTTGCATCCCAGCGCAAGCGCGATCGCGGCGGCCGCGCATAACCGCCCTCCCGGCCTTCCGCCGAAGCTGAACCTGGCGCGCCCGTTCTCTTCCATGTAGGTCGCTGCGAACGACAGGATGCGGGCCAGGTCCGCGACGGTCTCGTCGTGCATTGACGTAAAACGCGACGTGGCCGTCCGGCTTGCAGTCCCAAATTCGAAACGACGAGACACGACCATCTGGGGGTATCCTTGCCAGAGGCGCAAACCGTCCAGTTCGGTTTGAAAGAGGAGGAATGCATGGCGGAAACCAAAACTGCGATTGCAAACAAGCCCGCTTGGGTCGATCTCAGTACGACCGACGCGGCTGGCGCACGCGATTTTTACGCGAAGGTATTCGGTTGGAAGATCGAGGTCAACCCCGATCCGCAATATGGCGGCTACGGAATGGCCGAGGTCGGCGGCAAGACGGTGGCCGGTATCGGTCCGAAGATGGCGCCCGAGGCGCCGACGGCCTGGTCGCTGTACATCGCTACTGACGATGCGGACGCCGTCGCGAAGAAAGTCCAGGAGTCGGGCGGCAAGGTCGTCGCCCCGCCCTTCGACGTAGGATCCCAGGGCCGCATGGCGACGTTCCAGGATCCGATCGGTGCGTTTATTTCGGTGTGGCAACCCAAGGGATTTGCCGGTGACTTCCCGGTCGGTCAGGCCAACACCTTCGGCTGGGCGGAGCTCGATGCCCAGGGCATCGACAAGGCCGCGCCGTTCTATCAGAAGGTCTTCGGCTGGAGCCCGAAGAAGACCGAGATGGGCGAGGGCGCACAGCCGTACACCGAGTTCCAGATTGCCGGGGACAGCATCGCCGGCGGCATGGAGTTGGGTCCCAATGCGCCGGCCCAGATTCCAAACTTCTGGCTGGTGTACTTCGCCGTCGAGGACGTCGACAAGTCGACCAACAAGGCGACGGCTGCCGGCGCCAAGGAGATGATGGCTCCTCAGGATTTCCCTGGAGGCCGTTTCTCCGTGCTGACTGACCCGCAAGGTGCGGTGTTCGGTCTGCTGAAGACGAATCCGCGTCCGCAATAAGGGACAGCTAGAGATCGTTCGCTGAGGAGCTCCTGCGGCCGAGCCGCAGGAGCTTTCTGTTTCGCCGAGAATGCTCGAATGCAAATCGTCCTTATCGGCGCCGGCGGTGTCGGTGGATTTTTGGGAGCGCTGCTCGCAGAAGCGGGCCACGAGGTCGCCTTCCTCGCCCGCGGGAAACACCTGGCCACGATCCGCGAGCGAGGCCTCGAGTTGCGCAGCAAACAGTTCGGAGACATTCACGTCAAGCCGCTGGCCTCGGATGATTCCGCTGACCTGCCTCAGGCCGACGTCGTCATCGTCGCGGTCAAGATGTACGACTTTTCGTCCGCCGCGCAGTCGGCCGACGTGGTGCTCAAGCCTGATGGGCTGGCGGTCACGATTCAGAACGGGCTCGACGCACCAAACGACCTCGCCCGCGTCCTTGGCCGCGGACACGTCGTGGTGGGCACCGCATCGATCGAGTCCACCATTCTCGAACCAGGCGTGGTTGGTCATCTCGTGCCGATACATCGGATGACCCTCTCGGAACTAAATGGCGCTCCCACCGCCCAGCTCGAGGCGCTCAGCGCAATGCTCCTGGCGGCGAAGATCAATGTTTCGATCGCTCCGAACGGTAACCAGGCGCTGTGGGATAAAGCCGCTGCCCTGATTCCGATCGCGACCATAACGGCATCGGTCGCCGCGGGCATCGGCGCGATCTTCGCGCTCCAGGAAACCCGTGCACTGTTGGAGGCGCTGATGGCAGAAGCCGCTGCCGTGGCCAAAGGCTGCGGCTACGACGTCGGCCCATCGCAAACGGGCTTCATGGCGATGATGCAACAAGCATCCACTGTCCAGCCGGCCTTTACAACGTCGATGGACCGCGATTTTCAGCATGGCAAGCGCACGGAACTGGAATGGCTTACCGGCAAGCTTGTTCGGCTGGCGGAGGAACGTAAGGTCGATGCGCCGGCTCACCGAACGCTCTACGCCGTGCTGAAATTGAAAGAACAGCGAGCGCTGGCGTCGGCCAATCAGCTGGTCGGCGCTCGGGGCTAGGCCGCATGCTCGCCGACGATGTTCGGACGCATGCTGGTGACCATCCTGCGCTCGTGGTGCCTGACGGCCCCGTCATCGTCTACTCCCGGCTGACTGAACTCATTCCGGAGGTGAGCCGGCGGCTGGCTCAATTTGGCATCGCGCGCGGCGACCGGGTCGCCATGGCATTTCCCAACGGCCCGGAAGCGATTCTGCTCTTCCTCGCGATCACGCGCATCGCAACCGCGTGTCCACTGAATCCGGCGTACACCGAGAGCGAGTTCCGCTTCTACCTCGAGGACACCGGGGCACGCTTTCTCATCGTTCCGCCCAACGACATGCCGAGTGCTCGGGCCGCCCTCAGTCCGAATGTGGTCCTGATCGAAGCCGAACTCGGGAATGATGCCAGGCTTCGCCTGGGGAGCAGCGCCTCTGAACGTCATGCGGAACCGGATGGCGCCGTCAGCGACGACGATGTGGCTCTCGTCCTGCACACGAGCGGAACCACCAGCCGTCCGAAGCGCGTCCCGCTCAAACACCGCAACCTGACCGCCTCGGTACGGAACATCGTGGCCAGCTATCAGCTCAATGCCGACGACGTGACGGTCTGTGTCATGCCGCTCTTTCACGTGCATGGACTGCTCGCATCCGCCCTGTCGACGCTCGCGACCGGTGGCACCGTGGTTGTGCCGAGAAAGTTCTCGCCAACGGGCTACTGGCCGATCGCGCAGACGGTTCGTCCCACCTGGTTCACTGCGTCGCCAACGCCCCACCAACTGATCCTGATGCGGGCCCGCGGCAACCAACCGGCCGGCAGCGAGCGGCTCCGATTCATCCGGTCATGTAGCTCGGCGCTGTCGCCGGCGCAGATGGCCGAGATGGAAGCTCGCCTTGGGGCTCCCGTCCTGGAGGCGTACGGCATGACCGAGGCAAGCCATCAGATGTCGTCGAATCCGCTGCCGCCCGACGAGCGCGTGCCCGGCTCGGTCGGTCGCGCCACCGGAGTCGAGATCGCCGTTCTTGACCAGGCGGGCCGATTGCTTCCACCCGGTTCCAGCGGCGAAGTCTCGATCAAGGGGCCGAACGTCATCGATGGCTACGAAAACAATCCAGGGGCCAATGCCGACTCGTTTACGAACGGCTGGTTTCGAACCGGAGACCAGGGGACGCTCGACGACACCGGGTACCTGCGGCTGCTGGGCCGGATCAAAGAATTGATCAACCGTGGTGGTGAGAAGATCGCTCCGCGCGAAATCGACGAGGTCCTCGAGAGTCATCCATCGGTGAAGGAGGCCGTCGCGTTTGGCGTCCCCCATCCAACCTGGGGCGAGGAGGTGGGCGCGGCGGTCGTGGTCTCATCTCCCGTCAGCGAGAAGGACCTGGCGCGCTACTGCCGGACGAAGCTGGCGGACTTCAAGGTTCCAAAGACGATCCACATCGTCGACGCGATTCCTCGTACCCCCACGGGTAAGGTTCAGCGCCGGTTCGTCGCCCAGCAGTTCGGCGGATAAGCGACGCGTGAGAATCGCGGTGCTCGGCGCCGGCGCCATTGGCGGTTTCCTCGGGGCGCGGCTCACCCGTGGCGGAGCGGAACCGGTCTTGATTGCCCGCGGTGCCAATCTCGACGCCATCCGTCGTGACGGCTTGCGCGTCATCGAGGCCGGGGGCGAGTACACGGTTCGTCCGTCGTGCACTGATGACTGGTCCGTGCTGCAGAGCATTGACGCGGTCTTCATCACCCTGAAGGCGCACAGCTTGCCGCCCGTGGCTGAGCGTCTCGCCTCGTCATTGGGCCCAGCCACCGCCGTGGTCAGTGCGCAAAACGGCATTCCCTGGTGGTATTTCCAGCGGCATGGTGGCGAGTTGGAAGGGCTCCATCTCGAGACCGTCGACCCGGGTGGCGTCACGGCGGCCGCGATCGAGCCCGGCCGGGTCATCGGCTGCGTCGTCTATCCGGCCGCAACGCTCGATGCTCCCGGTCTGATCCGGCACGTCGAGGGCGACCGGTTCTCGCTCGGCGAACTCGATGGCGTCGCCACGCCACGGGTCCAGGCGCTCGCTCAGGCACTGGTGGCGGCCGGCCTCAAGGCGCCGGTGCAGAGCAATATTCGACAGGACCTCTGGGTCAAGCTCCTCGGCAACGCTGTTTTCAACCCGATGAGTGCGCTGACCCGCGCAAGCCTGCAGGATATTGCTGAATCTGCTGTCGCTGCGCCTGTGGTTCGCGCGGCAATGGAAGAGGTTGTCGAGGTCTCGCGCCGGATCGGCATCGATATCCCGGTATCCATCGATCGCCGGTTGCGGGGTGCCGCGCGCGTCGGCGGCCACCGAACGTCGATGCTCCAGGACCTTCTGGCGGGCCGACCGCTGGAAATCGATGCGCTGACTGGCTCGGTCGTTGAACTGGCCGACCGGATGACCGTCCCTGTCCCGCATCTTCGAACCCTCTACGCGACTGTCAAGCTTCTCCAGAACGCAGCGCCGACGTAGCGGCTGGCGACAGCATCCCGCGAACGCGCAGACTAGACCGATGGGCGTCTCTGCGAATAAGGCGCCGGCCGCTGTTCAGCGCTGGATACCGGCCTGGTGGGCCGTCTTTCTGATCGGGCTTGTCCTCTGGCTCGCGACCATCGGCGTCGCCAGCCTAACCGGCGATCTGATCATTCTTCCTACCATCGTCCTTCTCGGTAGCTTCCTGGTTCCGGTGACGGCGGTGGTGTGGTACCTCGATCACGACTCGAGTCCCGAGCTCGCGCCGAGGCGGATCGTGTCCGCGTTCTTGATCGCCGGCGTTCTGGGCGTCCTTGGGGCGTCGGTCCTCGAGTATTACCTGATCAGCGTGGGGTTGCTCGGCAACCTCGAGGTCGGGCTGATCGAGGAATTCGTAAAAGCGGTCTTAATTGTCCTGACCGCTTGGGGTATTCGCTCATTCCATCTCCGCGACGGCATGGTGCTCGGGGCCACCGTCGGCTTTGGCTTTGCCGCCCTCGAAAGCAGCGGCTACGCGCTGGCCTCGCTCTTCGTCGTCTATCAACACCGGCTCGTTCTCTCACTAGATTCGGTGGTCGTGACCGAGCTGATTCGCGGCATCCTCGCCCCATTTGGTCATGGCGCGTGGTCGGCCATCGTCGGTGGCGCCATGTTTGCGGCCGCCCGAGCAAGGGGTCGGATCGGGCTCAGCCGTGGCATTATTGGCGCCTTCGTTCTGGTCGTGCTGCTCCATGCCGTCTTCGATTCAGTCAGCCGCATCGACGGGTACGTTGTGATCGCTGTCGTTGGCACCGTTCCGCTCGTCTTGATGTGGCGCCGCGGTCGGCGAGAGGACCTGGCATCGCCGTCGAGCTACTTTCGCTAGGCGGTTTCCCCGGTCAAACAGCGGCGACACGCCGGCATCAGACTCAGCCTACGATCCGCACCGGAAGCGCGGTTACGATCCGAGCCGATAGATGCTCGCGGTATCGGAGAAATAAAGCGCGTGATCCGGCCCCTCCTTGACGTCCAGCTGGCAGGCAGGACCGTCGAAGAGGAGTTGCCGGCCATCCGGGGACATCACCTTCAGCCTGTCCTGGGCGTAACTGCAGAACACGAAGTCGCCCTGATAGCCAGCCGGCCCTTTGCCGCTGACGAAGCTGGCACCGGTGGGCACCAGCGTCGTGGTCCCGCTCTGATAGGTGGGTGGCGTCCCCGGGCAGTTTGAGGCATGCAGCGGGATGCTGTTCCCGTAGCACACCGGCCACTGGGAATTCCCGCCCCTCACGACCTGCAGCACCCGGTCGTAACCGGTCGGCGGACTTCCGTCATCGCCCGACGGACCGTTGTCGGTTACGAACAGCTTGCCGTCGGGCGAAAAGGCGAGCCCAAACGGATTCCGCAGGCCGATGGCCCAGACCGGGTTTGACGATCCGAAGGGATTGTCGGCAGGCACCGTTCCGTCGGCGTTGTATCGAAGGATCTTGCCCCGCAAGCTCGAGGGATCCTGGGCCTGCGACGCCAGGTGATTCTCGCCCAGAGAGACATACAACTTTCGGTCCGGCCCGAACGCGAGGCGGCCACCTTTGTGGCAGCAGTCGGTGCCTGCGGGCAGGTTGTCGATGATCGTCGTCAGCTGGGCGCCGGTTCCACTCTGGTCAGTCCAGCGCACGACGCGCTGGCGGCTTTCGTCATCGGACCGGCTGTAAAAGGCGTAGACATAGTGGTCGCTCGAAAACGTGGGACTGATCGCGAGGCCCAGCAGGCCGCGCTCCCCAGAGGTCGAGGGGCTGACGCTGGCGAATGCGCGTGCGGCTTTGCCATCGAAGGTCGCAATGCTGCCCCCCCGCTGCGCGTAAAACAAGCGGCCGTCGGGGGCCCACGCGAGCGCCGTTGCGAAGTTCGCGCTCAGATAGGTGGAGAGACGGGCAGACGGCTGCGGCGTCGCGCTGGGACTCCGTGATGCGGCCGGAGGCGTGGGGCTGCCCGATTGACAACTGGCGAGCAGCAGGAGCGCCACCGCAATGATCGGAGCTCGCATGGCCGCGCCGGATGCCATCTCCGGCTAATGCTATCGGCGTCCGGCTATCCTCGGGTGCAGGCCCAATGACCGACCGTTCCCACACCCTGGCCGCCATCTGCGACACCTTCGTTCCTGGGGATGGCGCGTCCCTCCCATCGGCGAGCAGCCTCGGAACCCCGCACCGGCTGCGCTCCGAGTTGGAGGCGTTAGATCGTCCCGCGCTGATCGCGGAACTCGACCGGCTGCTCGACACCGTCGAGTCACCAGTGATGAACGCCGCGCTCACGGGCCGACCGGTTCGCTTCACCTCGCTTGACCAGGCGCAACGCGAGGAATACCTCCGCCGGTGGGCGGCCAGCCCGTTGGGACTGAAGCGCCGTGCCTTTCAGGTGTTGAAGCGCTTGACGCTCTTTTACACCTATGGCGCCGAGGACTCACCCTATTGGAAGTTCGCCGGTTATCAGCGGCCGGAGCTACCGATGCCGGCCACCCCCGCCGCACTCAACGTCCGCCAGGCGAGGCCTGGCGAGACCATCGACGCCGACGTCTGCGTCATCGGCTCCGGCGCGGGCGGCGCGGTCGTCGCGGCTGAGCTCGCTGCCAGGGGAAGGCACGTCGTCGTCCTGGAGCGGGCTTCGTACTGCGCGGAGCCGGACTTCAAAGGTCTGGAGCTGTCCGGGTCAGCGTCCCTCTATCTCGATCGCGGCATCGCCTCGACGGAGGACCGCGCGATTGCGCTGCTGGCGGGAAGCGCTGTTGGCGGTGGAACGGTCGTGAACTGGAGCACCTCGCTGCGCCTGCCGGACTCGATACGCGAGGAGTGGGGCCGGATGGGTGTCGATGGGCTCGATCCGCACTACGACGCGGTCGAGGCGCGGCTCGATGTCGATACCAACGAAAGCGCTCGCAACGGGCCCAACGCCGCGCTCGAGCGCGGCCTCGAGCAACTGGGGCTCGCCTACCGGACCATCCCTCGCAACGTCCGTGGCTGCGGCGATTGCGGCCACTGCGGATTCGGCTGCCGTCTGGGCGCCAAGCAATCGACCTTGCGAACGTATCTGGTGGATGCCGCTCGCGATGGGGCCCAAATCATCGCGGGCTGCGAGGCGAGACGCATCGAAAGCGCTGCCGGCCGCGTGACGGGCGTCGTTGCTCGAGTGGCTGGGGGCGAAATTCGCGTGCGAACGGCGTGCATCGCGCTGGCGGGCGGCGCGCTGCTGTCGCCGGCGCTTCTCTTGCGCTCGGGGCTTGGGGGCGACCAGGTAGGCAGGCACCTGTCGCTTCATCCGGTGGCAGTCATCGCCGGGCAGTATGACGACCCGGTCTACCCATGGCGTGGCGTTCCGCAGTCGGTTGTCAGCGATGCCTTCAATGACCTGACGCCCGGTTATGGCTGCCGGATCGAGTGCCCGCCGGCGCTTCCAGGCATTCTCGCCGCCTCCTTGCCCTGGTGGGGAAGCCGGCAACACCGCGAGGAAATGGCAAGGGCCGCCAAAACGGCGGCCTTCATCTTGATTGCCCGCGACCGCGAGGGAGGCCGCATCACGCTCGACCGTCAGGGGGAGGCGCAGATCCACTACCGGATGGACCAGGCAACGGCGGCCATCCTGGTCACGGCGATGATCGAGGGGCTGCGAATCCATCGCGCGGCCGGCGCCCGGCGCGTCGCCACCCTCCACACGCCGCCGCTGTTTGTCGAGGAGGGAACGGACGGGCAGGCCGCCGAAGCAGAAATTTCGCGTCGAGGCGTGCATCCGAACCGGGTCACGATTTTCAGTGCGCACCAGATGGCAACCTGCCGGATTGGCAACGATCGAACGACCTCGGTGGCCAATCCCGACGGCCAGCTCTGGGACCTGAATGGCCTGTACGTGACGGACGCCAGCGCCTTTCCCACCAGTTCGGGGGTCAACCCCATGCTTAGCGTGATGGCGCTGGCCCGTCGCACCGCCCAGCGGATCGGTTAGCCATCATGCCACCCAGGGAGGAACTTCTCGAGGTCGCCGGACGGGAGGTGACCATCAGCAACCCGGACAAGGTGTTCTTTCCGCGCGCTGGCTACACCAAGCTTGACCTGGTCCGCTATTACCTGGCGATTGCCGAGGGCGCCCTGCGCGGGATCCGGGCGCGACCCATGGCGCTCAAGCGTTTCGTCAACGGCGCCGAAGGCGAGGCCTTCTTCCAGAAGCGTGCTCCCACCTCGCGGCCGGACTGGATTGAAACCGTTACGCTCTCGTTTCCGTCCGGGCGGACCGCCGAGGAGATCGTCGTGAGTGACGCCGCACAGCTCGCCTGGATCGTCAACCTCGGCTGCATCGACCTCAATCCCCATCCGGTGCGGGCGTCCGACCTCGACCATCCCGATGAATTGCGTGTCGACCTCGACCCGGTGCCGGGCGTGCCCTGGTCACAAATCCGCGACGTTGCCCTCGTGACCCGCGATGTCCTCAATGACTTCGGCTTGACCGGATGGCCAAAAACGTCCGGCTCTCGTGGGCTCCATGTCTACTGCCGGATCGAACCGCGCTGGACGTTTCCGGAGGTTCGGCGGGCGGCCGTCGCCCTGGCTCGCGAGGTCGAGCGCCGCGCGCCCCAGATCGCCACCAGCCGCTGGTGGAAGGAGGAGCGCCACGGCGTTTTCCTTGATTACAACCAGAACGCGAAGGACCGTACGGTCGCATCCCAGTACTCGGTGCGGCCTTTGGCCGACGCCCGCGTTTCGACGCCGCTTACGTGGGAGGAGGTTCCGGATTGCGATCCGGCGGCCTTCACGCTGGTGACCGTGCCGAAACGGTTTGCAACGGTGGGCGACCCGTCGCAGGGTATTGATGAGGCCGTTGGATCACTCGAGCCTTTGCTCGAGCTCGCCGCCCAGCACGAGGCGGCCGGGTTTGGCGACGCCCCCTGGCCGCCGCATTTCGTCAAGCAAGAGGGCGAGCCGGCGCGGGTGCAGCTCACGCGACGGAAACGCGAGGAGCGGCCGCCGCCGGCAGGCCAGGTTCCACCGCCGGCCCCTGGCAAGACGGTCGGCCCGACCGGCCGCCGACGCAGTGTGATGCCGCTGATCGAGATCGCGCGGGCGAAGACCGAGGCCGAGGCGCGGGCGGGGTTGCAACGCTGGCGCTCGCGCCATCAGGAAGTCTGGTCGCACCTGGCTCCGGCTGACATCCTCGTCGACTCGATGCGGGGACGAAACTCGACCTGGACCCGGATCCGCATCAACCTGAAGAATGTGCCGGAGACGGAGCGGCCGCCGCAAGAAGCGCTCGAGGTTGACTACGACCCGTGGACCGAATGGCAAGGACCGGATCGATCGGGCAGCCTCGAGCGCCCGACGCGCCGAAAGCCTCCCTCCCCGTCTGGGGGAGGGCAGGGTGGGGGCTAACCCATCCTGCATCGCTTACAAGACCAGCGGTGCCAGCCGGCGAAGATCATCGAGCGGGGCGACATCGGGTTTCGAGGTGAGCACCTGGACGGCGACATGGTCCGCACCTGCATCCAAATGCCCGCGCAGCTTACCGGCGATTGTCTGTTCATCGCCCCAGGCGACGACGGCATCGAAGATCCGGTCGCTGCCTGGCGGCGTCAACTCCTCGGCGCTCCAGCCGAGGCGCTCGAGGTTGCGCCGATAGTTGTCCAGGCCAAGGTAGGTGTTCATGTATCGATCGCCGCCCGCCCGCGCGGCCGCACGATCCCTGGCGAAGACGACGGCGGCTTCGGGCGCGAGCATGCGATCGCTCCTGAGGATCTGCCGTGCCTCACGGGTGTGCTCGACCGGAACAAAGTACGGATGCGCACCCGCCGTGCGCTCGCGGGCGAGCGCCATCATCTTCGGGCCGAGCGCAGCGAGCATGATTGGCGGCGTCGGCGCGGATTTCAGCCGGAAGGGCGCCTCCTCCATAGCATCGAGATACGCCCGCATCGTCGGTACTGGCTTGTCGTACTGATGGCCGCGCTCGCTCACGAGCGGCACATGACTCACGCCGATGCCCAGCACGAACCGATTCGGCCACGCTTCCGCCAGCGTGCGCGCGCCGTTCATCATGGCCGTCGCGTCGCGAACGTAGATGTTGGCGATACCAGTCGCCGCCGTGGCGCGTTGGGTGGCGCTCAGGATGAGCGCGGCCGCCGCCAACGCCTCTCGGCCGATCGCCTCGCCGATCCAGATGGTGCCGAAGCCCATCGCCTCGATGTCGGCCACCGCTCGACGCAACTCGGGCGCGGGCAGGTTGGCCATGGAGCCGAGCCAGACACCGAAGCGGCCGAGGTTCAGGCTCGTGCCGGTTGGCGTGTGTGCTCCTTGATGAAGGCGAGCATCTGCCGCCAGGCATCGTCGGACGCGTCTTTGTGCTGCTCGAAGCTGCGGTCAAAGAACGAGTGCGGGGCACCCGGATAGACGACGCTCTTATGCGGCACCTTCGCGTTGGTCAGCTCGCGGTCGAAGGCGGCGTTGTCTTCGGGCGTCGTCGCCTGGTCTGCGCCCGCCACAAGCAGCAGTAACGGCGCCTTCATTCCGGAGATGACGTCTCTCGCGCGCTCAGGCCTCCCGTAGAAGCCAATCGCACCGGCCAGGTCGGGCTGCTCCGCTGACTGACGCCACGATGCCGAGCCACCGAAGCAGAAACCAACCGTGAAGACGGCGCTGACGCGACCGCCGGCATCGGAGCGGAGGTACCGGATTCCCGCGGCGACGTCGCTCGCCATCCCTTCGTTGGTTGCCTGCCGGATCGCCGACATGAAATCGAAGTTTTCCGGCCGCGGGCTTGGCACTCCATGGCGCGTCATGTAATCGATCGCGACCGCGTCGATGCCTGCTTCGGCGAAGCGTCTGGTGAGCTCCTCGTAGAAGGGCGCGAGGCCACGCGGATCGGGGATGATCACGATCCCGGCTCCGGTTGGCTTGGCGGCTCGAACGGCAAAGCCTTTCACGGCTTTTCCGTCGGAGGCTTTCAGATCCAGCTCCGTGTCGTCGGCGGAGCCTCCCATGATCGGCGGAAGCGGCGGTCGGGCGTCAGCTGGGTAGCACATCGCAATCCATTTTCGTCTTTGACAAGTTTTGGCGAGTGCTTATGATGGAGGCACTGATCAGCTCGGCTGGGGGGTTCTCGACATGGCAATCGGCGTAAAGGCGCCGCCCACGACCACCGCTCGCGATAGCCGTGAGCCTGTCCTGGTCGCCATGGCCGACACCTTCATCGGCGGGATGGGACACCCGGGATCGCCAATCCGGGTTGCCGGCTCGATGGAAGCAACCTTCGCCAGGCTGCCCTCCGCGGCGGACCGTCGCCAACTGCGCTTGATCGTCCGGGTGTTTGGCAGCCGCTTCGGCAGTTTGCTGCTGACCGGCAGTATCGTGCCCTTCCACCGGAGAACCCGCGACCAGCGCGTCGCGCTGATGGCCGCCTGGTCGACCAGCCGCCTGACTTTCCGCCGCCAACTCTTCCAGGTCTTCAAGCGTCTTTCGCTGCTGGCGTTCCTTGGCGACACCGACGATGACGGCACCAACCCGGTCTGGCCCGAGATCGGCTACCCCGGCCCGATTTCGCCGCCGCGGCCGATCCCGAAACCAATCCGGACGACCACGCTCGATGGCGACACGACACTGACCTGCGATGCAGTCGTGGTCGGCTCGGGTGCCGGCGGCGGCGTTGCCGCGGGCGAGCTGGCGGCGCAGGGGAAGGACGTGATCGTGCTCGAGGAAGGCGGCTACTACAACGAGGCCGATTTCAACCAGGTCGAGCTGGCGATGATGCAGAAGCTCTATTTCCAGGGCGGGTTTGCCGCGACGTCCGATGCCGCCATCGCGCTGGTCGCCGGGGGCTGCCTGGGCGGCGGGACGGTCGTCAACTACAGCACCAGCTTTCGCACTCCCGAATGGCAGCGACTGGAATGGGCGACCAGGTACGGGCTGCCATTTTTCATGAGCGATGAATACAGCGCCGCCCTGGGCGCCGTCTGCGATCGGCTCGGGGTGAACCGAGACCATACCCGCATTCCGCCCCGTGAGCGCGTCCTGCAACGGGGGCTGCAGAAGCTTGGCTGGCACGTCGACCGGATGCCGCGCAACGTCCAGGGCTGCACGCAGGACGCCGCCTGCGGCTACTGTGGCCTGGGCTGCCAGATCGGCGCCAAGCAGTCGACGCTACAAACCTACCTCCTCGACGCCTACCACCGGCGGACGCGGATCGTCGTCAACTGCAAGGTCGACCGGGTCCTCATCGAAAATGGCCGCGCAGTTGGCGTGCGGGCGACCGTACGTCAAGAAGGCATGCCGGCCTGGACCCTGATCGTCCGCAGTCGCGCCGTGGTGGCCGCCGCCGGCTCGATCGGCACGCCCGCCTTGCTGCAGCGCTCCGGTCTGCGCAGCCGGGCCATCGGCAGCGGTCTTCGACTACATCCGGGCACGGCGGTCGTCGGCGTCTTCGACGAACCCCTGCAGCCGTGGCAGGGCACCATGCAGGCGATCTACAGCGATGAGTTTATCGACCTCGATGGCCAGCATCACGGTGCCAAGCTCGAATCGGGACCCATGCATCCCGCCATCCTGGCGCTCGTGGTCCCCTGGCGTAACGCCGGCCATTACCGCCGGCTGATGAACGCGCTTCCCCAGATGTCGGTGCTGGCCCCGCTCGTGCGCGATCACGGCGGCGGCCGGGTCACCGCCAGGAACGGCACGGTCCGGGTCGACTACCGAATGACAAAACCCGACATCGCCGACCTGCGGCGCGGCATCGAGGCCAGTGTGCGCGTCATGGAAGCGGGTGGCGCCAGCGAAGTGTTTACCAGTCAACCTGCATTTGTCTCCTACCGGCCGGGGCAGCGCGGCGGCATCGACGCCTTCCTTGCCGAGATTGATCGAGCCGGCTACGGGCCGGGCCAGATGAGCTATCTGAGCGCGCACCAGATGGGCACCTGCCGGATGGGGTCGGATCCAGCGAGCTCAGCCATTGGCCCAGATCATCAGTCGCACACTGTCAAGGGCTTGTTTGTCGCCGACGGCAGCGCCTTCCCCAGCGCGCTCGGGACCAATCCGATGATCACCATCATGGCGATGGCCCATCGGGCGTCGCGATTCGTCGCGGCCGTCTGCTGAGCGTTCATATACTGGACTGATGCCGGGGCAGTGGCTGCCGCTATTTCCCCTGAACGTCGTGCTCTTTCCTCACATGCCCTTGCCGCTGCATGTGTTCGAGCCACGCTACCGGCAGATGCTCGCCGAGTGCCTCGAAGAGGGACACAGCTTTGGCGTGGTCGCCATCCGCGAGGGCAGTGAGACCGGCTCGGCCGTCCCGTTCGACGTCGGGACGCTGGCGAAGATCGTGCGGATCGACCGCCTCGAGGACGGCCGCGTGAATCTTCTCGTCACGGGCGCATCGCGGTTTCAAATTCTGGAGACCCGCACCGACCGGCCCTATCTGCGCGGCAGGATCCGGATCATCCCTGAAGAGGGCGATGATCTCGAAGAGTCCGCCGCGCTGACCGAAAGGACGGCGACCACGTTTCGCGAGTATTCCAATCGGTTACGGGAGTTGGTCGGCCAGCGTGCCGATCAGGCCGAGCCGCCGATGGAGCCCGAGCTGCTCTCGTATCTGATCGCCGCCGCCCTGAACCTGCAGGTGGCGGAGAAGCAGAAGCTGCTCGCCGAACGTCGGACTGACGCACGCTTGAAGCTCGAGCTGCAGATCCTGCGGAAGGAGGTCGTGCTGCTAAAGCAGATGGTGGCCCACGCCGCCGCAGCGGGCAGCGCGCGTACTTCGCTGAACTAAGCGGTGTGTAAGTCGACGACGAGGCGCCAGGCGTAGCCACCGGTCGCCGCCAGAGTAAAGGCCGTCACGCGCACCGGGCGGGCCAAGTCGATGGTGAAGCTGCCATCGGGCCCTGTCTGGACTCCCGGCTCGACGGCGGCAATCTGGGTGCTGACGATGCCGTTGGCCGGCACGCCAGTGACGGTGGTGTTTTTGAAGATCACCTGGACGTGGCTGCCGTCCGTCCGGGTGATCAGCATGGTGGGTAGCCCGCTGCCGTGCATATCGAAGACCAGCCTCGTGTAGCCGGCGACCGCCGTGCCTGGCCGAATGCGGAAGACCGCGTTGCCCGTTACGCCATTGCCGAGCGTATAGAGCACGGTTGCCGGCGGCGGAGCAGGCGTTGCGACGATCGTCGCCGACGCCGAGGCTCGGGCGGAGTGGGTGGGCCTGACGGAAGCGGTCGCCGTCCGGGCCGTCGCACTCAGATTTTGATGGCTCTTAAAGAACGAGCTGCCCTCGTAGAGCACCGCGGCAAGCAGCACGCAGGCCGCCGCTCCGAGTCCCACGAACAGCCGCATCCCCGTGTCTGATTTCGCGGCCGGCTTGGCGGGCGCCATCGCAGGCTCTCCGTCGAAGGTCAGCGCCGGCTCCTGATCGAAGATGACGTTGCGGTTCGCCGGCTCCTCGGCCGGTGAGTCATGCAGGGACTCGGCGTGGACCGCCGCGGTCGGCGGTTCTGACGGCATGCCTGGAGATGACGCGGCAATATCCGCCGAGCCAGGAACCGGGGGCTCTGGGGCACTTGCAATCGTTTCCAGCAGTCGCGCCCAGTCGGTTTCCGCCGGCACCACGGGTTCGGCGCTTCGTCCGACGTTTTGATGCGAGTCGATCGGCACTTCCCGGTACGACGGCGTCTCCGACTCGGTGGGCTCCTCGGTCGAGCCGACTGGCTGTGGTTGCGCTTCGTTCTCGACGTCCATCTCGGCGGCAGCATCCATGGTTGGATCGATCGCATCGGGGATCGTCGTGAGCGGCGTTGGATGATCCTGGACCGGCTCGTCGTGGAAGATCTCGCGCTCGAGCTCGCTCATCAGATCCGGGATGCTCGTCACCTCGGGACGCATCGGTGGCGGCACGTCGATCATCGATGGCATCACCCGGTTGGTCTCGGCGGGACTGATGTCAAAAGACCGCATGCCGGCCTCTTCCCGGAGCCGCTCCGGCACGGAGAGCGCGTAGGCCTCGTCCATCGCGGCCGAGCCGACGGTTGCCTTCGGCAAGCGTCCGACCCGTAGCAGCATCTCGCGGAATTCCTCCACCCGCTCCCGGCAGGTCTCGCAGCGGCGGAGGTGGTCGCGGGCCCATTCCAGGTCCTTCCCGTCGAGCCGGTCATCCAACACGGCGCTGGGCGAAATTCGAGTACAGCGGTCAGAACTTGATGTAGTCATAAATCTCCGAGAGCTCGGCGCGGCTGCGGTCGAGCGTATGGATCAGCTTGCGTGGCGACACATCGACGACTTCGGCGATCTCGTCATACGACAGCTTCGCGAAATCGCGTAGCAAGATCATCGCGCGCGCCTCGAAGGATAGCGCCCCCACCGCTCGTTGGACGGTGTCGCGACGCAGCGCACGCCGCGCCTCCGGCTGAGGAAACCCGTCCAGCTCGACGTGATGACGGCGCCGCCGGCGAAACCAGCGTTTAGGACGGAGTGCCTGCCGGCTGAGCTCGGTGGCGGCGCGGAAGACGTCGGTGCGCCGCACTCCGCCCGCCCCCTCACGATCTCGAAGCGCATCCGTAACCTGGCGAAAGGCGGCGCAGGTAAGGCTGGCAGCGCCGTCAATATCGTCGATCAGCCGCGCGACATAATTGAGGATAAGTGGGAAGTCTGAATAGAACTCGCGCTCGACGGAGGCCGCGAGCATACTCGCGGAGGGAGCTTCGACGTGTGCTCGATTCATTAGTGGGACGTTGAGTAGATGGCTGCAGTCTAGTCAGACGGCGGGAATTCGTCAACTTTGCGTGCTTTTCGTGTTGTCGTTGAGGAAAAAAGGACCGCGCGGATCAGACGAGCTCAACCAGCTCGGCGATGCGATAAACCGCCTCGAGGGAGGCTCGAGCTGTGGAAAACAGCAGCGCCGGCATCCCGATGTCCGCGAGGAAGACCCGTCCGCCCGGCGTCGTTCGCTTGAGCCCCGCCTTTGGCGCGGCCAGCATCACGGTCGCGCTCGCCTGCACGGCGCCCTCTTGGCCGGCGCCATCATCGGCGTCGATCCCAGACGGCACAT
>VBHQ01000055.1:0-22112 GCA_005880395.1 Chloroflexota bacterium | reverse complement strand
AGGCTGTTGGGGTCGTGTGCCGGGACGACCGAGGCCTGGAGGGCTGCGCCACGTTGCGCGAGGAAGCGCGCGGTGCACAGGGCATCACCGCCGTTGTTACCGCTGCCCGCAACCACCAGGACCCGCTTGCCCGCCGCGCCGTCGAGCCAAGCATCGACGAAGCGGGCCAGCTGCCAGGCCGCGATCTCCATCAGCTGGAGCGGCGCGATGCCAAAGCGCTCGCGGGCCGCCGCGTCCGCCGCGCGTAGCTCCGCCGATGGAACCGGGATGACCTGGTCCCAGGGGACCCGGGGCCAGGTCACGTCACGACAAACGTTTCGCCGGGCGCCGTATGCAGTCTGGATGCCGCCGATCCCTCCCGAAGCGCGAACTCAATGCGACCGCTGCTTCCGACGAGGGCGACGAGCTCATTGGGCTGGGCATCTTCGTAGGTCTCGACCGTGCGCAGCCGGACGCCATTCACAGCCTTGATTCTTGCCAGGGCGCGGATCGGCAGATTGCTGATCACATTGCCGAAATGGTCGCAATGGAGGGCGATGGCGCGCCAGGCTTCCCCGACCTTCGACGCCCAGGCGTCGTTCAGCCGTACCGGCTCTGCATGGCGGGCGATGCCCAGATCCGTGAGCTTGCCGCCACCGGCGAGTCGTGCGGCCGCGGGTCCGAAGACATCGCGCCCGTGAAAGGTCGGGGCGGCTTCGGGAGGCGTGGGCAGCTCCACGTTTTCACCGATGGGCTCGTTGAGAAACGTGAAGAGGCCGTTGTCGGGACCGACGAAGTAGTGGTCTGCGGCCCGAAACGCGATCGCTTTCCGGGTGCTGCCCACGCCCGGATCGACGACCGCGATGTGGACGGTGCCGGCCGGAAAGCTTCGCCAGGCGCTGTCCAGCAGGAAGGCGCCTTGCAGGACGGCAAAAGGGCGCACCCCGTGGGTGAGGTCGATGAGCGATGCCTGCGGATTGAGGTTGAGGATCGCGCCCTTCATCGCGCCGACGTAGGCGTCGTCGATCCCGAAATCCGTGAGCAGCGTCACGATCCCGTTCGGCTGCATGCCGCCATGCTATCCGCTGGCGCCGGCTGAAAACAGAAGAGCCGCCCCCGGGGGGCGGCTCTTCGCTTGGGCCTTTCGGCTTAGTAATCCGGCATCGACGGCGCCGGCGCCGCAGACGACTTCTTCTCGGGAATGTCCGAGACGAGCGCCTCCGTCGTCAGCAGCATCGCCGCGATGCTCGCGGCGTTCTGCAGCGCGGAACGAGTCACCTTGGTCGGGTCGATGATTCCGGCCTTGACCATGTCGGTGTACTCGCCCTTGTTGGCATCGAAGCCCTGGCCCTTGGGCAGGCCCTTGACCTTCTCGACCACGACCGAGCCTTCCCAACCGGCGTTATTCACGATCTGGCGCAACGGCTCCTCGAGCGCGCGGCGAACCAGTTGGACGCCCGTCGCCTCGTCGCCGGTGACCTTGAGGTCGTCGAGCGACTTGATCGAATGGACCAACACGGCACCGCCGCCGGGCACGATGCCCTCCTCGACCGCGGCGCGGGTGGCGGACACGGCGTCCTCCATCCGGTGCTTCTTCTCCTTGAGCTCGGTTTCCGTCGCGGCGCCGACCTTGATGACGGCGACGCCACCGGCAAGCTTGGCCAGCCGCTCCTGGAGCTTCTCCTTGTCCCAATCGGAGGTCGTCTTCTCGATCTCGGCCTTGATCTGATTGATGCGGCCTTTGATCTCGTCCTGCTTTCCGGCGCCCTCGACGACCGTGGTGTCATCCTTGGTGATGGTGATGCGACGGGCCTTGCCCAGCTGATCCAGACGAACCGAATCGAGCTTGAGCCCAAGCTCCTCGGAAATCACCTGGCCACCGGTCAGGATCGCGATGTCCTGGAGCATCGCCTTGCGGCGATCACCGAATCCCGGCGCCTTGACGGCGACGGCGGTGAACGTACCGCGCAGCTTGTTGACGATCAGGGTGGCCTGCGCCTCGCCCTCGACATCCTCGGCGATGATCAGCAGTGGACGGCCGCTCTGGACGACCTTCTCCAGCACTGGCAGCAGATCGGCGACCGCCGAGATCTTCTTCTCGGTGATCAGGATGTAGGGGTCTTCGAGGACCGCCTCCATGCGGGTCGCGTCGGTGACCATGTAGGGCGAGATGTAGCCCTTGTCGAACTGCATGCCATCGACGAGCTTCAACTCGTCTTCGATGCCCTTCGACTCCTCGACCGTGATGACGCCGTCCTTGCCGACCTTTTCCATCGCGTTGGCGACCATCTCGCCGATCCGGCTGTCGCCCGACGAAATCGTGGCGACCTGGGCGATCCGCTCGCGCTCGGAGATCTGGACCGACTGCTCCTTGATCGCCTTGACCACGGCGTCGACCGCCTTCTGGATGCCGATCTTGAGCTGCATCGGGTTGGCGCCGGCCGTGACGTTGCGGAGGCCGTCGCCGATGATCGCCGCGGCCAGCACGACCGAGGTGGTGGTGCCGTCACCTGCGATGTCGTTCGTCTTGCTTGCGACTTCCTTGACCAGCTGGGCGCCCATATTCTCGAACGCATCCTCCAGCTCGATCTCCTTCGCGATCGTCACCCCGTCATTCGTGATCGTCGGGGAACCGAACTTCTTGTCGAGTACGACGTTTCGGCCTTTGGGGCCGATGGTAATTCGAACCGCGTCGGCGACTTTGTCGACCCCGCGCTTCAGCGCCGAGCGGGCATCGGCATCGTAGGCCAGTTGTTTTGCCATCGATCGTCCTCCTTCCAGGCTATTTTTGAGCAGGCAAACCGCGAGTGTTCCGGGCGGTAAGTACCCGCATTTTAGCACTCTTAAACGCCGAGTGCTAGCAGTCTCCCCCGTCGAGCGCCAGCTAGAATGAGGCTCAACGCCTGCCGGCGGCGCCCCCTTCCTATGCCCATGGCCCAGTCCGATCCCACGCGTCGCGTCGGTCGCGCCATGGCCTGGGGCGTCGCAATTGGGGTTGGCGCCGTGGTCTTGAGGGAGCTCGTTCGACCTCGGGAAGAACAGGCCCAGCTCGTCGATTGGCAGCGGGTCGAAGAGATGGCCCTCAGCCGCTGCGCCGAGGCCAGCGATCCACCTGCCGATTTAAGCCGCGACGAGGCCTACCGGGCCATCCAGGCTGAACTCGAGCCGCTGCTGGTCGAGGCGCTGGGCCCGGGAAGCGCCGCCCCGGGAACTCGCCTGTATCCGGGCTTACAGGCGGTCGGACGCCGCCAGTGGGTCCGGTTCAACATCCGGATCTTCCGTCAGATGTTCGAGCCCCTCGAAAAGCTCCAGCGGCTGATTCCCGGTTCGCTCATGCTGAGCTTCGGCCAGCGAGGCATCAGCCGTTACCTGGGCCTGATCCTCGGACTCCTGGCTCGCCGGGTGCTCGGCCAATACGACCCGGCTCTGCTCGGCCGCGAGCCGGTCGAGACCTCGTCGCTGATCCTGGTCGAGCCCAACGTTCAGGCCTGGGCCCAGAAAGACCATCTCCCGCTCGACGAGCTCCGGCGCTGGCTGGCGATGCACGAGATGACGCATGCCTGGGAGTTCAAGGCGCATCCATGGCTCCAGGAGTATCTCGAGGGCCTGCTCAACCAGGTGCTGATCGGCCGCCTGGGGGACGGCCACCGGCCGAGCCGGTTGGAGCTACTGCGGACCCTCACGATTGGCGTCGGCCAGCAGTGGAAGGCGATCGCCAAGGTCCAGGCGGTGATGAGCCTGCTGGAGGGTTACAGCAACTTGATCATGAACGACGTCGGCCGCCGGCAGCTGCCCCATTTCGCGCTGCTCGAGGGTGCCTATCGCCGCCGCCAGCAGGAGCGGACGCCGCTGGAGAAGCTGTTCCTGCGGCTGACAGGCCTGGAGATGAAGATGCGTCAGTACGTGCTGGGCGAGCGATTTTGCCTGGCCGTTCGAGACGCCGGGGGACCGGCCCTCCTCGCGCGAGTCTGGGAAGGACCGGAGCTGCTCCCCACCATGGCGGAGATCCAGCGGCCTCAGCTCTACCTGGACCGCGTCAAGGCGAGATGAGGATCGGGGTGGGGGCCATCGCGGCCCTGCTGCTTGCCGCCTGCGGGGGCTCGACGACCGGGGCGCCCGACACCGGGGGCCCCGCTGCGACCGCCAGTTCCCAGCTGCAGGTGGAGCTGGTCGCGTCCGAGTTAGTGGTTGGCACCCAGCAGCGCCTTCCGATCGGCGTTCTCGACCACGGCACGCCGGTCACGGATGCGGCGGTCCACGTCCGAGCCTATTTGCTTCAAGGGACGACCGGGGTCTTCAAAGCTGAATCCAACGCGCCGTTCGAGGGCTCAGGCCTCGAGGGTGGGGGCGTCTACGTCGCCCATCTCGATCTGGCGCAGGCCGGAAACTGGGGCCTGGATGTCACGGCCTCCCGCCCAAACGGTGAGCACGCGACGACGCGGGTGGCAACCTACGCCGACGGCCGACCGTTAACGGTCACCGCGACCCCGATTGTGCCCGCAGTGGGCCAGCCGGCCCCGTTGAGCAAGAGTCCGACGGTTGGGGACCACCCGGACGTCACCTCGATCGACACCGGGGATCCGCCCGACGACATGCACCAGGTCTCCATTGCGCAGGCGATTGCCCAGCATCGTCCGACGCTCGTCGTCTTCGCCTCGCCGGCGTTTTGCACCAGCCGGGCCTGTGGCCCGCAAGTCAAGGTCGTTCAGGGCCTGGAACCCGCCTACAGGGACCGGCTGACCTTCATCCACATCGAGATCTACACGAACTACAAACCGGACGCCTCGAAGCGGACGATCGCGCCAACCGTTACCGAATGGCGGTTGCAGACAGAGCCCTGGATCTTCCTGCTCGACTCCAAAGGCATCATTCAGGCCCGCTTCGAAGGGCCGACGGCCAGCGATGAGCTGAAAGCGGCGATCGACCACCTGCTCGGCTAAGCGTTTACAAGTCTGTACCCGACCGTGGCCTCGATGTGGCGAGCGAATTGGGGGCACGGTGCTACGTTCGCGGCGTTGTGGCGGACATGATGTTCGATCTGGTTTGCCAGCACTGCGGCCGGCGGGAACAGAAGCGCTGGGAGAGTCGGGAGAGTGTCAGCGTTACCAACTGCCGGTTCTGCAAGAAGGGGATGTCGGTGGTCGGAATCGCGTTCTTCGTGCCCGGGGCCCGCGAGCAAGCCGCCGCCTAATCGACTTCGGCCAATAGCTGTCCTTCCTGCACCGTGTCGCCTTCTTTCACGTGGATTCTTGTCACCCGGCCGGCCTTGGGTGCGGCGACCGGAATTTCCATCTTCATCGACTCGAGGATCATCAGCGTTTCCTCGGCTTGAACATGCTGCCCCTCACGCGCCACGAGCTTCCAGAGATTGCCCGTCAGCTCGGCCGTGACTTGCACACGCCCGATTGTCTCACGCCAATCTCGGGTAAGATGGCGACGATTTGCGCAGAAAACGTAGCTATCCCAAGAAGCGCGGTGGGCCGACCACGCTGCGCCCCGGCATTGACACGCTGGTCGAGAAGGAGACACCGGGCGACAAGGAAGAGACCATCGAGATGGATGCCGAGGTGGTGGAACCGCTTCCCAACGCCATGTTCAAGGTCAAGCTGCAGACCGGCCAGACCATCCTGGCCTACACCTCAGGGAAGATGCGCAAGTTCTATATCCGGATCCTGATCGGTGATCGGGTTCGCGTGGAGCTTTCTCCCTACGACCTGACCCGCGGCCGGATCATCTTCCGCTACAAATAAACCCTCGCCTCGTTAGGGGCAGTTTGTCGCGCTCGACCCCGTAACCTAAGCAGGCATGCTGTGGTTGTATGCCCTCATCTTCATCGCCCTGGCAGCTGGGCTTTTGGGCGCTTATCGGCTACTGGGTACTCCCTCCCGGCTGACGCCTCGCGACTATGCCGTCGTCCTGGCGGACGTGGCGACCAGCGTCGAACGTGCAGCCGAACGCCTTCGCCAGGCGCTCGCTGACCCGGACGCCAACCTTGAAGACGCCGGCAACCAGGCGAAGAAGATCTTTCAGACAGGCTATTACCAGACGCTTCGGCTTCGCCCGGCGCCCGGTCCCGACCTCCTTTCGGCGGCGCGCGCTGAGCTCGGTCGAGCCTGCGAGGCGTTCGACTGGGCGAGCCGGATGATCGCCAGCGAAAGCGTGCGAAATCCCTTGATCGGACAGTCAGCGCTGAAGCTGCTCGACGCCGGCGACGCCGCCCTCAGGCAGGCTGCACGGGAGCTACCCGCTTCGCTGCCGGCGCCTCGCGAAAGAACCGCACCGTCTCCCTGAGTCCCTCTTCGAGGTTGGTCCGTGCCTTCCAGCCCATAACCTTGCCGATCTTTGATGGGTCGACCACCGACCGGCGTTGCTCGCCGGCCAGTGGCGGGTCGTGCAGCTCCTGTTGATCACTCCCGGCCATTCGCCTGACGATCCCGAAGATCTGGTTGATGTCCGTCTCGACGCCGGTGCCCACATTGAATGACCCCACCGCCTCTGATGTCAGAGCCCGCGCGTTGGCGTCCGCGACGTCACCCGCGTAGACGAAGTCGCGGGTCTGCTTGCCATCGCCGTTGATGCGGGCCGGCTCGTCCGCCAGCAGGCGCTGGCTAAAGATCGCCACCACCCCCGCCTCGCCGTGAGGGTCCTGGCGGGGTCCGTACACATTGGCATAGCGGAGCGCGGCGAAGGACAGTCCGTGCAGCGCGTGAAAGGTGCGCAGGTAAACCTCAGAGGCGAGCTTGGCGGCTCCATAGGGAGACACCGGAAGGGCGGGGGCGTCTTCGGAGGTCGGGGTCTGATCGGTGTCGCCGTAGATTGCTCCGCCGGTCGAGGCAAACAGGAACCGCCGGACTTGATGCCGCACGCTCGCCCGCAGCAGCGCGACCGTGCCGAGGACGTTCACGCTGGCGTCGAAGACCGGGTCCTGGACTGACTTGCGCACGCTCGCCTGGGCCGCCTGGTGGATAACGGCGTCCGGGCGCTCGATTCGAAACATCTCGTCAAGCCAGGGTGAGCCAAGCTCCATCTGGTAGAAACGGGCCTTCGCGGCAACCTGCTCGATGTGCCCGGTGCTCAGGTCGTCAACCACGACAACGTCATGCCCATCGGCCAGCAGGCGGTCGGCGATGTGGGATCCGATGAATCCGGCACCGCCGGTGAGGATCACCTTCATCGACGGTGGCTGAGCAGGAAGACGACGAGCCCGACCCCGATCAGGCTCCAGTAGCTGATCAGGCGGTCAAGGATGGCGATCGAAAACGCGTGGGCGGTGCTCAGGCCGAAGAAGGCCAACACCGCGATGATGCCGCCCTCGACCAGGACGAGTCCCCCGGGCAGCGCCGGGATCGTCGTCAGCAGCGAGGCCACCAGCGCGATGAAGACGATCTGCGCAATGCTGAGCGAGACGTGGAGCGGGAGGGCCTGCACGACCAGGAAGAGCCGGGCCGATTCCGCCATCCAGACGATCACCGTCAGGGAAACCAGCAAGGGAATCCGCCCCGCGAAGGCGCTGAGCAAGCCATGCTTGAAATGGGCGGCCCGCTCCTGGAGCCGATGGGGAATGAAGCGTGAAAGCCGGCCTTCGCTATAGCGGATTACGATCAAGCCCGCGATCAGGCCGGCGCAGATCAGGATGCCGACGATAAAGGCGGGGAGAAACTTCTGCGGGACGACGGCGTGGAAGCTGATCAGGCCGCTGACGACCAGCAGGCTCATCAGGACGAGAAAATCGAGGGCCCGTTCGCTGAAGATCGTGCCCAGTCCCTTTGAGCCCGACACATCGGTCTCCTGCCGAAGCAAATACGCGCGATAAAAGTCGCCCATCTTGGCCGGCAGCACGCAGTTGGCGAACCACGCCAGGATGATGATGTGAAACAACGTGCCGAACCGGCTCGATTCGCCGGTATTCCGGAGCAGCAGCTCCCACCGAACCGTGCGGACGACGAAGGAGAAGTAGAAGGCCACGATCGCGAGCGCGTAGATCGCCAGGTTGGTCTGACTGATGGCCTTCAGGCTGGCGCCGTAATCCAGCTGGACGTGGGTGAAGACGACGAAGAGAACAACGGCGAGGATCGCAAAGGAAATCAGGGTGCGCGGATCGAGCAGCCGTTCGCGAAGCGGAGACCGTGGCGCCGCCGTCTGCGGCGGGACGGCGGCAGGCTGCATCTTGAAATCCAACATATCAGGCAACCTCCGCCGAAGTCCCGGTTAGTCGGCGATCTTGCGGCGGCGGATGATCCTTTCTAATAACGGCATCCGGCGGGCCGGCTTGCCCGCGACGCCATACTGGCGTTTGACCTGCTCTTCCTCTCTGGCCACGAGGACTCGAGGGACCCAATCCGACTCCAGCAAGGGCGATTCCCCGCCTTCCCAGGTCTTCAGGTAGAAGATGCCCTTGAGCGCCGTGAATGGGATGGCGAGGTCTTTGACCTCGCTCTGGTCGGGGGACACGAGCGACAGGGTCACGCCGTAGCGGGACGGGCGGATCAGTCGATCGCTGTATCCCCGCAGGACCTCATGGTCGACGAAGTGAATCGCGACTCGCTGGTACTGGCTCATGTCGACCGGATTGGAGGGCGCCCGTGAGTCGAGGAGGACGTACTTCAGGCTGCTGAGGGGGACGAATGCGCCCCGATTGTTGGTGCCGACGTTGTGCACCTCGGTGGAGATGAAGGGGGTCTCGAGCTCCCGCCTCGGCGGATCACCGTGTAACGTCTCGCCGTCGAGGAAGCAGTAGATGGCGTGCGCCACGCTCCATGCATTGTAGGGTCAAGTCTCCCTCCCCCGCTCACGGGGGAGGGCGGGGGTGTGGGCGCTTACCTCACGAGGTAGGCGAGGCCTCGGAAATGCGGCACATAGTGGGCGTTGAACTGGACCAGGTAACCCGCGGTATTCTGGACATAACCGCTTGGCTTACAGTTCGGGTTGCTTCCGGGGTTGCTTGGCGTGTAGTTCCCGGTAGTGCCGTTGAGCCCGCCGCCATCGAGGTCGACCTGCGGTGAAGCGACCTCGCCATTGATTCCATAGACCGAGGTGCTCACCGCCTGGAGCACGACACCGGTGCCGTGCGAGCCGTTCACGTCGGCGTTATAGAGCGTGCCCCAGATCTGGAATGGCGGGTACCCAGCAGCTACCGCTTTGTTCCCGTCGATCTGCTCGACCCAGGGCGTCCCGTTGGGACCGCTGATCGTGTCGCTGGTCTTGACGAAGAAGACGATGCTGTCAGTCCCGCTGGAGACGAATGCCGGTGCGATGAAGCTGATGGATGGCGAGGCAGTGCCGCTGCTCGTGGCGCTGAAGCTTGCATTGCCATCGAAAACAAACTCGACACCGTTCGTCCCGTCCGGCGCCGCGGGCAGGTCGGTCACGGCCCCGTAGGGACCCATGTGAATTTTTCCGTCTGACGTGTTGCTGACCACGACGCCACCGGTGATCGTGAAGTTCGCGTTCTGGAAGTAGTAGACGCCATTGTTGACGCGGTAGATGTCATTCGCGCCACCGGCAAACGGAATCGCGATGTTCTGGGTATACGTCCCAGGCCAAATGTCATGGACCTGCTTGCCGTTGACGATGCCGCCGTTAGTGTAGGGCGGGTTTTGGATCCCCGGCTTCTGTGGCGCGTCGTAGTTCGGCACCGATTCGATGTTCTGGGCGACGGTCACGCTGTCGTACCAGTAAAGCGTGAGGGCGTGCGTGTCCGACGCCTGGTTGTAGAAGAACTGACCGTTCAGATCGAGCCAACCCCCGTTCGGGTTGGGGGCGTGCCATTTGGCGTTGGAGACCATCTTTCCCTGCACCGAGCTGGGCTTGCAGATGTCGCCTGTCCCATTGAAGCCATCGTCGATCTGGGCGTTGCCATTCTGGTCGTAGTTGACGCTGTTGCCGTTACCCCCGGCATCGAAGCCGAAGACCGTGTACGTCTTGTTGAAGAATCCGCCGTGTGCATAGGCGTCAGCGACGACGGCCGATGTCGTGAAGCCGAGAACCGAGGCAAAGGTCAAGGGCACGTTGTAGATGACCCGGACGTGGATCTCGTCCGGATTGTTTCGGCTGGGCGTCCAGACCTGGACGGTCGCTGCGATCGTCAGGGCCCGCTCGGTGATGCCGCCTCCGGGACTGGCCGGGCGGTAGGCGGGAGGCGCCGGATCGCACGACGTGCCGTCGCTCGGCACATCCTGCAACGGCTTGAGCGCGAAGACCGAGGCGAAGCAGCCGGCATTCGCGATGTCCTGGATGCTCGGCGTCGGCGTGGCATCGTTCGGGATCAACGCTTGAGCGCCGGCAAGCGCGCCAGCATCCGCGGCATTCTGGACGTCGCGGCGCTGAAAGTAAAGGCGACCGGCGTCGAGGCCCAAGGCGATGATGCCGAAGAGCGCGGTTGCCGAAAGCGCCACGATCACGAGGCTCTGAGCACGCTTACCGCGGCGAAGTTTGATCATCATGCTTAGTACTCCGTGACCATCGTGGATTCGGCGGACATCACGACGCCGTCGCCGGCCGCGTCGCGAACCACGGGGACCCAGGGCTGGAACCGGAACGAAATCTTGACCGTGACCTGACCACGCCCCGGCGTGCCGATTCCCGGGCTGTACCAGATGTAACCGGTGTTTGGAACGGTTGGGTCCTTGGGACAGCTCCCGGCAACGGGAGCGGTGCCCGCACACGGATCCATGGCCAACGAAAAGCCGCCGCCGAGCTTGCTCTGGACAGCAGCGAGAACCGCGGCATTATTTGGCAATGGCGTATCAAACGGAATCGCAGCCCGGGTGCCTTCCCGGGCGGCATCGGAGATCGTGTTGTAGATGTAGACGGCCCGGCCCATATCGATGGTGCCCAGCAGCAGCAGGAAGAAGATGGGGGCCAGCACGGCGAACTCCACCATCGATTGACCGCTGTGATGTCGCAAGAGGCGCTTGCGCATCAGTACTCCGCCCTGAACCACGACGTGGTCCTAATCGTCAACGGGTCACCGATCAGGCTGCCGATGATGGGCGTGATGAAGTTGAACTTGTAGGTGGCCGACACGCTGATGGCATAGCCCGACTCGGGCGAGGCGCCGATGATATCGCTGACACGCATTGATTCGTCGGGCTGAACCTGGATGTCGGAGCGCTGCAGGTTGATGCCCGTGCCATTGAGCTCGTTGATGACATGGTCCTGGATATGGGTGTTGTCGGGCGTGGGGCAGTTGGCCCCCGGCGGCTGCGGTGAGGTGGCACAGACCGGGTTCAGGCCGAGGTAGAAGGGCGTGGCGGCGTAGCGCGCGCCTTCCCGTACCGCGTTGGTAATGGAGATCTGGTAGTAGAAGGCGCGCCCAAGGTCGAGCATGCCCATCATCCCGATGACCAGAAATGGCACCATCACGGCCATCTCGGCCAGGGCCTGCGCCCGCTTTCCGCGTAAACCTGAGTGCGTTTGCCTCATTCCTTGTCTTTCCTAGCGCTTAAAATCGCCGCGGCGCGTGCAACGAGACACATGACAAAACAAATGAAATCCTCGGACTCCTTCGCAGTTCAACGCCAGCCTATGCGAAAGCCTGTCGGCACCCCAAGAGGGGGCGCGCATCGTGACGGGCCCGTCGCGGCCCTGTTGCGGCTTTCTTTCAGGTTTGGTTACAGGTCCGTTGTTATGCGGTCCTTAAGGTCGTACAGAGCGGTGACGCTGGCCGGTCTGCTCTGCATCGTCACCACGCAGCCGGCCGTGGCCGCGGGCAACCTGACGCTGCCCTTCAACATCCCCAACCCGCGCATCACCTCATGGATGGACCACCATTACCCCAACCGCCAGGCCGATGGGATCATGGTCCGGTTCGATGGCGCCACGGGTTACGCGTACGACGGCCATCGAGGTACGGATTATGCCGTAGCCTCAAACACTCCGGTCGTCGCCGCCGACGACGGCACCGTCATCTACAGCGAGTGGAGCACCGACGGAGGCTGGGGCGCCGTCATCGATCACGCGACCGATCGCACCGCCTACTTCCACAACAATCAGCTCTTCGTCTATCCCGGCCAGCATGTGTCGCGCGGCCAGTTGATCGCGCTCAGCGGCAGCACTGGCAACTCGACCGGTCCGCATGTGCACTTCGAGGTCCGCGACCTGCAGCCATCCTGGCACTCGATCGATCCCTACGGCTGGACCGGCAAAGGGCAGGATCCCTGGAGCTACGACGCAGGCTATCTCTGGACAAGCAATCCGCCGGTCCCGTTCCTCCTGCCGCTCGCCTTCTTCGGCGGCGCCCGCTGGAACTACTGGTACGGCATCGATGGACCACCGTCGCCGGTTCGCTGGCAGCTTCGCGATGGCGGTCATGGGTTCGCGGGGTACGCAGCCCAATGGGACGCCGATCCCGGAGCCGAGGCGTCGCGAGTCCAGGCGCTGAGCGGCTCGGCGGCCGTCCCCGGCCCGGGATCGCACACCCTGCACCTGCGTGTCTGGGATCGAGCCGGCGCGAGCGCCGACATCACCTACCTATATCTATATGACGTCGATCCGCCAACCGCGGCGGCGACGATCGCCGCCGTCCGGTCGACCGCCGTCACCCTTCATTGGTCCGGGTTCGATGCGCTGTCTGGGGTCAAGGATGTGGCAGTGGACGTGAGCGCCGGGGGATCGGTCTTCCGGCCCTGGCTCACGACGTCGGCGGACCAGCCCGGGCGAACGCAGGGCGCGGTTCGATTTCTCGGTCAGCCGGGGACTAGCTACCAGCTTCGGCTGAGCGTTCGGGATGCGGCGCGGAACCCCGCCCCGACCATTGTCACCACGGCATCGGTACCGGCATCGGCCGGGCCGCCCCCGACCGTCAATGACCGGGCGATCCTGGGCCCGCTTCCGGAACTGCCACAGGGCACCGCGCAGGCCGGCGGCCTCCGGCAGGAGCACCCACTGGTGCGTGGCGCGATGGTTCTCGGTGGCGACGCGTCGATCGAGGGATTGGGCGGGAACCGCACGGTCGCGGTCACGCCGCCGACCTCCCCGGCGCCGGCGGTTGACGTGGCGACGACCAATACCGGGTCGATCCTGCTGCTGGCGGATGGGTCTTCCTGGAACATCGACGGTACGTCCGGGCCGCACTTCGGGATCAGCGCTCCGGTCCGCCTGCTCGCCTCGACGACCGGCCACCTCACCGCGGTTCAGACAAACGGGGCAACGGTGCTGGCGGGCTCCGCGCAGCCCGGAGCGGCCCTTTCCCTTCCTGCGGGAGCATCCGTCATGGATGCGGCACTCTTCCCAGGGATGGACAGCGGGCTCATGCTTGATAGCCTCGGCGGCCTGCACGCGTTTGGCGGCACCGACGCGGCGTTGGCCGCCGCCCCCTCATCGTGGACCCTCCCGGCGCAACCCGCCGCACTCGAGCTGGCGGGTACGGTGCAGGCGCCGGCTGGAATCCTGACCGATGCGACCGGGGACTGGCAGACCTTTGGCAGTCTCGCCCTGCTCCCCGACGCGATCTTCCGAGGGCCGGTGTTCGACCCGACGACCGGCCTTCCGGTGCGCTAGCGAGCGACGCGCAGCGGTGCCGGGGTGTTGGCGTCCAATGCCCGCCGAACCGCGGCGATCGCGAACTCGACGTCGTCCGCGCTGACCCCACGATGGGTAACCATGCGCCAGCGATAGGGCGATGCAAGGTCGAGCAACACGCCGACCTCCTGGCAGCGCTGGCTGAATTCGCGTGCCGTCAGGGGCGGCCGGCAGTCACCAAACACCATGTTGGTTTCCACCAGGGCCAGGTCGATGTCGACGCCGGTTAACCCCTGCAATCCCTCCGCCAGCCGGTGGGCGTTGCGGTGGTCTTCGGCGAGGCGGTCGACCATCTCGTTGATCGAGATCAAGCCGGCCGCCGCGAGCACACCGGCCTGACGCATCCCGCCGCCAAGCATTTTCCGCATCCTTCGGGCACGCTCGATGAACGGCGCCGTCCCCGCCAACAGCGAGCCGACCGGCGCACTCAGGCCTTTCGAGAGGCAGAACATGACCGAGTCGACGGGCCCGGTCAGCTGCCGGACGTTCACCTCCAGGGCGACCGCAGCGTTGAAGACCCGTGCGCCGTCGAGGTGGACCGGGAATCCGGCCGCATGAGCAACCTCGGCCAGCGCGGCGGTCTGCGCCGGGTTAAGACAAATCCCGCCCTTGCGGTTGTGGGTGTTTTCGATGCACAACAGGCCGGTGCGTGGCTCGTGGATGTCAGGCTCTCGAATCGCCCGCCGGACCTGCTCGGGCTGCATCCGTCCATCGACGGTGTCCAGCGGCCGCAGTTGCAGCCCGCCGACGACGGAGGCGCCGGCGACCTCGTTCTGGAAAATGTGGCTGTCGATCTCGAGGAGGACCTCCTCGCCGGACTCCGTGTGACTGAGCAGCGCACACAGGTTCCCCATGGTGCCGCTCGGGACGAACAGCGAAGCTTCCTTTCCGACCATTTCGGCGGCGCGTTGCTGGAGGCGATGGACTGTCGGGTCTTCGTCCCAGACGTCGTCGCCCACATCGGCGGCCGCCATCGCTTTCCGCATCGATTCCGTGGGCTGGGTAAAGGTATCGCTGCGCAGCTCGACGATTCGGGCCATCAGCGAAAGTCTAGGGACTAGCGGCCGAGCTGGCCGTAAATCAGGGGATGCGGGGTCACGACCTCGGTGATGGCCAGGTCCGCGCTACGCTGGATGACGATCTGCACCCTGGTTTGCAGGCTGGTGACGGCCAGGTCGGCAGCAGGTCCGAGCTGCTCGGGGTCGCCGATGACGTCGAGGACAAGGGTGCCGCCAATCGAGTGGCCGCCAACCAGCAGGCTATTGCCTTTGCTGATGATGGGGGTGCTGCTGGTGACCCGGTAGCTGTTCACCGAGAACGCCTCTCCGCTCGCCTGGCGAAGGCTGTTCAAGACATCCTGCAGCTCGAAGTCCATGATGCCGCCCTGCATGTGGATGGTCAATCCCGGCCCATGAACCGGGATCTCGCCATTGACAAGCTGCAGGGTGGTCAATTCCTTCTGGATCGCTTGCGCGTCGGAGCCACCCGAGCTAAGGGCTTGGCGCAACTGCGTCTCCTGCTGGCTCAGATCGGCGCCTTGCTGCAGCAGCTGGTTGTTGGCCTTGTTCAGGTCATTGATCAGCAAGGCGATGCTGGTGTCGTCCTGCGCGGCGAGCGTGGCGGCGACGGTTGCCTGCGATCGGAGCTGCAGGACGAGCAGGAAGCCCAGGGCGATGCCGATCAGGCTGACGATGATCAATCGCTGGCCGCGGGCGGTCTGTTCAGCTGACTGGCTGCGCATACTTCACCAGGAACGTCGAATCGTACGAAGGCACGCTCGTCCGGGTCGCCTTCACCCAGCTGAGTCCGAGGCCGTAAATGCGGTTTCGGCTCTTCAGCTCCGCCAACTGGTCCGGGTCACCAACACCTCCGGCGAGCGCCGACGGGTCTCCGAGCGCGGTCACCGTATAGGGCCCGCTGATCCGGCTGCCGTTGTTGACCAGGATGTTGACGCCGGCGTAGTGAAACGAGCTGCTCGGCACGATCCGCTGGCCGTTGACCGCCACCGCCTCCGCGCCGTTCGCCCAGAGCAAGTCGACGATGTCCTGCAGGTCCTGGTAGTGGACTGTCCAGCCCAGCGAGCGGTCACCCGCGTCGTTGGGATCGACGCCATCGTGCAGCAATAGGGTGAGGCCGGGGCCGTGCAGCGCGGTCAGGCCCGCGATGGTCCGCTGGTCGTCGACCTGTGCCTTCAGTTCTTGCGCCGCACTCGACCGACGGGCGCTTTCGTCCTCACCGGTTTTGACGGCACGCTGCAGGCTCTGCACCCGGGCCTTGAGCGCCCGGTTCTGGTCCTCCAGCTGGGTCACGCTCCGCCGCAGCGCCTCGTCCCTCGCAACCCGATTGGATGGCGGCAGCGGCTGGCTGCGAAACTGGGTCGCCGCCAGGCTCGCGACGAGGAACGTGGCGAGCGAAACGCTCGCCAGGACCGTCATGCGTGGCGTCAACGTGCCATGTAGTGTAATGGGTGCTGTTTGCCACTTCAGGGCGAATCAAGGCGGCAACATTTTGCGGGAGGAAGCATGGCTCAGAAGGTTGAGGCTTCGCCGATCCGGGGTTTTGCCGAGGTGGAACCGGAGGCGGCGAATCCATGGAAGAACGCCCAGCAGCAGTTCGACATCGCCGCCGAGGCGCTCGGCCTCGACCCGAACATGCGGCGAGTGCTTCGCGAATGCAAGCGTGAGCTGATCGTCTGCTTCCCGGTCCTCATGGACGATCGCACCGTCCAGATGTTCACCGGCTACCGGGTCCATCACAACGTCGATCGGGGGCCGGCCAAGGGCGGCATCCGCTATCACCCCGGCGTGACGATCGATGAGGTAAAGGCGCTGGCAATGTGGATGACCTGGAAGTGTGCCGTCGTCGGTATCCCCTACGGCGGGGCCAAGGGGGGCGTCATCGTCGACCCCAAAAAGCTGAGCCGGAACGAGCTCGAGAACCTCACCCGGCGCTACACCAGCGAGATCAGCATTCTGATCGGGCCTGATCGTGATATCCCGGCGCCGGACGTGAACACGAACGCCCAGATCATGGCCTGGATGATGGACACGATCAGCATGCACGCCGGCCATTCGGTGCCGGCCGTCGTGACCGGCAAGCCGCTGGGGATCGGCGGCTCGGAGGGCCGCCCCGAGGCGACCGGCCGCGGCTGCATGCTGACGACCATGGCGGCGCTACGTCATCTCGGCATCCGGCCGGAGGACGCGACGGTTGCCGTCCAGGGAGTCGGGAACGTCGGCTACACGACCGCCAAGCTGTTGGCCGAGAAGGGGTGCAAGGTGATCGCCGTCAGCGATTCGAACGGCGCCTGCTACAACGACGGCGGCATCGAGCTGGACGAGGTGGTACGTGAGAAGGAGCTCAACGGCCGGCTTCGCCAGAAAGTCTGCGAGTTCATCAGCAACGAGGAGCTTCTCGAGTTGCCGGTCACGGTGCTGGTCCCGGCCGCGCTGGAGAACCAGATCCACCGCGGGAATGCGAACCGGATCAAAGCCAGGATCATCTGCGAGGGGGCGAATGGCCCCACCACCCCGGAGGCCGACCAGATCCTTCACGACAAGGGCGTCTTCGTCATCCCTGACATCCTGGCCAACGCCGGCGGCGTGACCGTCTCCTATTTCGAATGGGTCCAGGACCTGCAGGAATTTTTCTGGGACGAGCACGACATCAACGAGCGGCTCGAGCGGATCATGCTCCGGGCGTTCGACAGCGTGCTCAAGGTCAGCCAGGAAAAAAAGATCATGATGCGGACCGCCGCCTACGTGCTCGCGGTCGACAAGGTCGCCCAGGCGACCACGATCCGCGGCATTTACCCCTAACGTCGCCGCGGATCAGGCTGCGAATCGCCACGCGCCGGATCGGACCGCCGCTTGACCTGGCGCAATTCCCGCGGCCACCGGCTGGATGAGCGTCGCGTACTGATCCCGGGTGAGGTCCGCGCGCGCCTGCTGCGCCGCGACCGCGCCGGCAAAGGCGGATGCCGCAAGTGGGCTCGCGCCGACTGACAGCGCGCGCGACTGCGCGGCAATTGCCGACGGGTGGCCTCGGCGCGCCGCCAGCCAGGCGGCCTCCCATTGCGATCCGCCAACTTGAAGCTCACGAGCGCGGTGGGCGACGGCCTCCCACTCGGTGGGCGAAATCGTCTCGATTCGGTGCAACAGATCGGCAGTGCGGTCTCGCATTGGCAGCCCTCCCGACGAACTAGAGCTCGTTAGATACTGACTAGTATCACGATACCACTTGGTATCGATACCAGTCAAGTTGACATACTGATGGGTATCAAAGCTCGGCCTCAGCTGCTACCGTGTTCTCGATGGTCAAACGGCTGACCCGGAATGAGCGAAAAGCCCAAACGCGCGCGGAGTTGGTGGGAGCGGCGGCCAGAGTCTTCGCCCGCAAGGGGTATCACGCGGCAACCGTCGACGATGTCGCCGAAGAGGCCGGCTTTACCAAGGGCGCGTTTTACTCCAACTTCGACAGCAAGGAGGACGTCTTTGTCGAGCTGGTCGCCGACCGTAGCCGGAACTGGACGATGGCCGTGGCCCGCGCCTACGAAGGCGCCGCGCCGCTTCCGGAGCGGCTGCGCCAGGGAGGCGAGGTGCTCACCCGCATGGTTGAGAACGATGTCGACTGGATGCTGCTCGCGATCGAAATGTGGAGCCAATCGGTTCGTGACCCGCGGCTGCGCGAACGCCTTGCCGCCGCCTATGAAGAGTGCCGCCAGATCATCGCCCGCGGCGTCGATCAGGTGGAAGGGGAGTTTGGCGTACGCTTGCCCATCCGCAGCGACCTGGTGGCGACGCTAACGATGGCGCTGACTGACGGCTTCGTGCTGCAACGCCTGGCCGACAGGGATCGCTTGTCCGCCGGTCTGCTGGCCGAGGGCATCAGTGTCTTCATCACCGGCCTGATGGCCGTCGCCGGGGTGCCCGCGGGCGGCCAGCGTGCGTGATTATCGCGCCTGGCATAACGACTACGACGACCCGCAGAGCTCGCTGTCGCAGCGCCTGGCCGTCGTCCAACGGCGGCTTGGGGAGCGCCTCTCGGCCATGCCGCCCGGGCCAATCCAGATCATCAGCATGTGCGCCGGCCAGGGTCGGGATGTCATCCCGGTCTTGCAGCAGCATCTGCGCGCACCAGACACGCGCGCGGCGCTGCTGGAAATCGACCCGCGAAATGTCGCTCTCGCGAGGCGCGCGATCGCGGCGTCCGGATTGACCGGCGTGACAGCCATCGAGACGGACGCGTCGATCAGCGATGCCTATGCCGCCTGGGTTCCGGCCGATATCGTGCTGGCCTGCGGCATCTTCGGCAACATCAGCGACGCGGACCTCGAGCGTACCGTGCGCAGCCTGTCGATGCTCTGCCGGCAGGGCGCCGCCGTGATCTGGACGCGGCACTGGAAGCAGCCGGAGATGATCGTGGCGATCCGCCACTGGTTTCAGGAGTCCGGCTTTTTGGATCTTGGCTTCGATCCACTCGACAACGAGCGCAAGATGGGGATCGGCGTGGTGTCGCTCACTGGCGCGCCGCTGCCCTTCAAGCCCGGCCTCCGCTTTTTCACCTTTCTGCGCTGACGGCTACGGCGGGTCGCGTCGCAGGTTTGCGACCGTGCCGGCGGTCAGCCGAACGAGGTCAGGCGGCGTGATGCGAAAGACGTGATGCGGCGTTCCTGCGGCAGCCCAGAGTTCCTCGTGCTGCAGTAAGTCCTGGTCGATGTAGGTGTCGATCGGGGATGGAAAGCCGGCTGGCGGCACGCCGCCGATGGCGTATCCGGTCGCTTCCCGGACGAGCGTCGCGTCGGCTTTGTTGACCGCGCGCCCGGTGATCGCCTGTAGCTTCGGCGTATCCAGCTGGTTGCTGCCCGAGACCAGCGCCAGCACCGGCCGATCGCCGGCGAGAAAGACGAGCGATTTCACGATCTGGCCGACGGTGGTGCCGATCGCGCTGGCGGCATCCTGCGCCGTTCGTGTCGAGGCGTCGAATTCACGGATTTCAGCGGACAACCCCGCGTGGTGCAGGGCGGCGCTGACGCGGCGCGACGCAGGAGGCAATTGTGTCATTCGCAAAAACCATCCGTTATAATCCGCCAAAACCAACTGCTCCTGAGGTACACGCACACCTGTTGACCTCGTTACGACTTCGAAGGCGGCGTCCATGAGTGTGCGTGCGCCCGCCAGGACATCGGCCTTTGCGCCGGCCGAAACATCGGAGCTCGGGCGCTTCAAGCGAGCCCGCCGAGCCTATGGGTTTGATGAGGTTGCGCTGGTTCCCGGCCGCGTCACCATCAATCCCGAAGAGGTCGATAGCTCCTTCACGCTCGGTTCTCTACGCTTGCCTGTCCCCATCCTCGCGGCCGCCATGGACGGGGTGGTTGACGTCGGTTTCGGGATCGAGATGGGGCGGCTCGGCGGGATGGCCATCCTCAACCTGGATGGCCTCCAGACCCGCTACGCCGATCCGGCCAGCATCTTGCAGGAGATTGCCGAGGCGCCGCGCGAGCGCATCAATGCGCTGCTGCAAAAGGTCTACCAGGCGCCGATTCGCGAACCGCTGATCGCGGAGCGCATTACCGCCATCAAGCGGGCGCGCGTCCCGGTTGGCGTTTCGACCGTGCCGGCACAGGCCGCCCGCCGAGCACAGCTGGTCCAGGAGGCCGGCGCCGATTGCCTGGTGGTCCAGGGTACCGTGCTCACGGCACGACATATCTCACGCTCCTACGAGCAACTCTCCTTCGAGAAGCTCTGCGCCCAGCTCAGCATTCCGGTGGTCGCCGGTAATTGCGTCGAGTACGAGACCGCGCTCGAGTTGATGGCAACGGGGATTGCCGCCATCCTGGTGGGCGTCGGCCCGGGCGCAGCCTGCACGACGCGCGGCGTGCTTGGGGTTGGCGTGCCACAGGTCACCGCCACCAGCGATGTCGCGGCGGCGCGGGAAACCTATTTGCAAGAGACCGGCCGCCGCGTCCAGGTCATCACCGATGGCGGCATGCGCGTCGGCGGCGACATCGCCAAGGCCTTTGCCTCGGGAGCCGATGCCGTCATGATCGGCTCGATCTTTGCCGGCACGACCGACGCCGCGGGCGGTGGATATCACTGGGGCATGGCGACGCCGGATCCAAATCTCCCGCGCGGCACCCGGATCAAAGTCGGCCAGCGCGGTACCCTGCGCGAGGTCCTGCTGGGCCCGGCCCGGGTCGACGACGGAACCCAAAACCTGGTCGCCGCCATCCGGGCGGCCATGGGCGTCTGCGGCGCCCGCACCATCCGTGAGTTTCAAGAAACGGAGATGGTGATCGCGCCGGCGATTCAAGGGAGGGCAGGGAGGGGGTCCAGGAACTCGTGCTCGTCCTCGACTTCGGCTCGCAATACAGCCAGCTGATCGCTCGGCGGGTGCGTGAGGCGGGCGTCTACTGCGAGCTGATCGATGGGGCGACGCCCTGGGAGCGGATCCGCGCCCGCTCGCCGAAGGCGATCATCCTCTCCGGCGGGCCGTCGAGCGTCTATGAGCGGGGCGCGCCGCTCCCCGATCGCGCCTTGCTCGAGGCCCGGGTGCCGGTGCTCGGCATTTGCTATGGCATGCAGCTGCTCGCCTATCAGCTTGGCGGCCAGGTGGCGAGCGCCGGGAAACGCGAGTACGGCCCGGCCCAGGTTCGGGTGGACGGCCGCTCTCCGCTCTTCAAGGATCTGCCAGAGCAACTACCAGTCTGGATGAGCCACGGTGACACGGTCATGATGGCGCCACCCGGCTTTCAGGCACTGGCGCGGTCCGACAACTCGGAGATCGCCGCCATGAGCGACGGCGCCGGCCGCTACGGCATTGCCTTTCATCCCGAGGTCATCCATACGCCACAGGGCCGGGACATACTCGCAAACTTTCTCTATGCGGTGGCGGGCTGCCAGGGCAACTGGAAGCCGTCGGCCTTCATCGAGCAAGCCACCGAGGCTATCCGGAGGCAGGTCGGCGATGGACGAGTGCTCTGCGCCCTCTCCGGTGGCGTCGATTCTGCGGTCTGTGCCACCCTTATCCACCGCGCGATCCCGGGCCAGCTGACCTGTCTCATCGTCGATAACGGCTTGCTGCGTCGAGACGAGCGACGCCGCGTCGAAGAGGTCATGCGGCGTCACCTCGGCATCGACGTGAGGTCGGTCGACGCCAGCCAGGAGTTTCTCGCCGCGCTGCGCGGCGTGATCGACCCGGAAGAAAAGCGCCGGCGGATCGGGGCCACCTTTATTCGCGTCTTCGAAAAGGAAGCGGCTCGTGTGCGGAATGTCGAGTTCCTGGCCCAGGGGACGCTCTATCCCGACGTCATCGAGAGCACCAGTCATGACACCGTCAATGCCCATCGGATCAAAACCCACCACAACGTCGGCGGCTTGCCGCCCGACCTGCGCTTCAAGCTGGTCGAACCGCTTCGCTACCTCTTCAAGGACGAGGTACGGGCGATCGGGTCGGAGCTCGGCCTGCCTGATGACATGGTCCATCGGCAACCATTTCCGGGTCCGGGGCTTGCGGTGCGCATCATCGGCGAGGTGACCCGCGAGCGGCTCGATACCCTCCGCGCCGCCGATTGGATCGTTGTCGACGAGATCAAGGCGGCCGGGCTGTACCGT
>VBHQ01000095.1 GCA_005880395.1 Chloroflexota bacterium | reverse complement strand
CAGTAGGTGTTTTCTGAGTGCTCCTCGTAGACGACATTCGAGATCATGATGTCGCCAATCGTGCCGTTGAGCGTGGCGGCCTTCCCGAGCAGGTAGACGCCGCGAAGGCTGCCGACACTGACGGCGATCTCGCGGAGGACGTTGTAGGCGCCAAGGCCGAGTGGATAGTTGACGTTGATGACGATCGCCGAGCTCCGGGCCAAGCGATCCCCGGGCGGATTACCGAGGCGAGGGTCAAGGTCGCCGGGCGTCAATCGATTCAGGATGATGACCTGGGCCGCGACATCCAGGCCTGCCTGACTCGGAAGAAAGAAGATGCCGCGCTTCTCCTCTTCGCCGGTTCGATCGGCTCGCCGCCGGCCCGCATCGGGCGATTGGCCATAGTATGAGCGCGCCGCGTAATAGAGGAAGTTGTCCCAGTTGCCTCTCGACTGCCCCTGACGCAACTTTCGCAGCTCGGGGATCAACTCGATGTTATTGCTGCCCTCGATGAACTTGACGATTTCGTCCTGGTGACGCCGGGCAGAGCCGCTCAACAGGTTGACGAGGCTGTGGGTGTTGCTCGAGACGAAATAGACCGGCCGGTCGGCGGCGCCTTCGCGCTCGATGAGAGCCTCGATCGGTCTCCACCAGCGTCGCGTCGCTTTGATGTAGCCGATCGCCGTGCCACCGAGCATCCGCACGGTGAAGTCCTTTTCTTCGGCCTTGATCCGTCGCAACGGCGTAAGCAAGTCGCCCCAGATCTCGACCAGCCGCATTGAGTCGTCCTCGGAGATGCCGAGACGTTGCAAGACCTGGAACTGATCGGCAACGGTCTCGTTTCCGTTGAGGTCCTCGACGCCAAGCAGGGCATGGAGCTTGTTCCACTCGATCTGCAGCGCGACCAACTGCGGGATCACGTCGTCGATATCGGACGGACTGGCGATGTAGACCGCCAGCCTGTCCTTGCCGTCGTAGTAGTAACGGCGGCGCCGGCCCGGCGAGCTCTGCATCTGCCAGCGCTCGACATCCACTCCAAGCCATCGCTCGAAGACCTCGGCGGACTGGCCGAGCACGATGCGCCGGGTGTTGATGATCGAGGTCGGGAGCCGGCGGAGCGCATAGATGAGCGCGCCCGTGTCGGGCTCCGGCGAACCGGCTTTCGGGTGAAGAACCGAGCACATTCCGATATGGGACTGCTCGAGGACCTTCAGCTTGGTTTCGCCGGAGCTGCGCAGCAGCGTGTCGTAGGTCCGCGTATAGAGATCAACGGCGTCGCGTCCAGGGCCGCGTTCGTCGATCGGATCGCTATACGCCATCAAGGCTATTATCCCGTCCCATTTCCAAAGCCTGCCCGTGACGCACGGTCATCTATTTACATCTTTTAACGAAAGTTATTTGCTGCTTGCGCCGAGCGCCACGTACCTTGTCGCTGACCGAACAACAGTAAGCGTCGGAGGACTGCCCAAAGAATGTACGAGACGATCCAGATCGAGACGCAACGGACGACGCTGCGCGTGCTCGCCAATCGTGCGGAAGATGCCAAGCGCAAGCTCAGCCTTTACGCGCTCGACCGCATTCTATGGAAGCTGGAAGAGATGAACCTCGCCGAGAAGACCATCGTCCCGCCGGACACCGTTCGGCAGCTGTTCGCTTTTGGTGTTCCCTACTCGCCCGACATCAAGATTCCCGACCTCATCGAGCTGGTCTTCACCGCGCAGGAGCAGTTCATGAATGTTGAGCCCGAAGAGATCAACCGGGTTCCGACCATCGAAGAGCTCGAAGCCTACTTCGAGCAGTCGCGCGTCGCCTAAGGCGACCTATAATGCGGTCACCTTTCGTAGGAGGTGATGCCGGCAGCCCGCCCGCATAAGTAAAGAACGCCGACAGGTGGCTCGTAAAAGAGCTGAAAAGGGAAGCCGGTGCAAGTCCGGCGCGAACCCGTCACTGTAACCGAGGAGCCGTGGACGAGATCCACTGAGGCCGTGGCCTTGGGAAGGAGTCCATCGGGCGACGATCCGGAGCCAGGAGACCTGCCTGTTGGGGAGCCGCGACCCTCTTCGAGGCTGAGAGGGAGATGCGCCAGGCATCACTGTTGCTCCCGCCATCGAGGCTTGGGAGCATTTTGTTTTTTCTGGCGACTCCGATCGGCCTCCAGCTGCTGATCAACGCTTCTGGAGGACACCATGAAACGACTGCTATCGGCGACCTCGATTGTGATTCCCTTAGTCCTGCTGATCCCGCTGAGTGTTGGCGCCCAAAACGCCCTCCCGAGCAACGCCCAGCGAGCTCTGCAGTGGTTGCAGTGCACGCAGCAGCAGCCGAACGGTCAGATTGGAAACGGCGGAAACCCCATCGCACGATCCTCCGAGGTCGCGCTCGGGCTCGCCGCGGCAGGTCAACCGGCCTCTGCTATACAGCGCGGCGGCCCGACCCTCGGCGAATATCTGACGACGGCGGTCAGCACAGACGTTGGCACCAATGGCGAGTTGCTCCTGGCGAGAGCCTCGCAAAGCGATGCCGGCCCGACGGCCACGGTCGCAGCGCAGTTGCAGGCGGCTAAGTCGACATCCGGCGCCACCAAGGGCGAATACGGGACCGACATCTACAGCGATGCGCTTGCCGTCCTCGGCCTACGCGCGGCGGGCCAACCCGTCGACCAGGATTCGATCGATTTCTTGAAAGCCCAACAGAAGTCCGACGGCGGATGGAGCGCGGACAACGCCGACCAGTTTGGGACGGACTCGAACACTACCGCGCTGGTGATTCAGGCGTTGGTGGCGGCGACGGTGCCCTCGACTGACGCCGCAATCACCAATGGCTTCACCTACCTCCAGAGCGTCTTCAGCAGCGGAGGATTCGGTGATGCGCCAGGGCTGGCTCCCGATCCAAATTCCGACGAGCTCGGCATTCAGGCCATCATCGCCGCCGGCCAGCAAGGTACCGATCCCTGGCAGTCCCGGCTGAGCCAGGCATTGACGTATCTGTCTGGCCAGCAGCTCGCCAGTGGCACTGACCGGGGAGCGATCGCCAGCTCATTCAGCAAGCTTTTCGCGACCACCCTGGCTCCGGCGGTCTTCCTGCTGCGGCCCCTCACCGTCGTGGGCCGCGCTCAAACCGTGGTCGCCTTGCTTCCGTGCCCGACCACTGCGCCGGCCTCGGCCAGCCCAGGCGCGACCGCCACGGCCGCGCCACCGACGACCACGGCACGGCTCGCGCAGACCGGTCGTCCCTATCCCGACCGCCAACCATGGCCGATTCTCATCGGCGGCCTTTGCATCGCCGCCGGGCTTTCATTGAGGAGGTTGCGACGCAGCACCTCGTAGTTCGACTCGCGACCGCGATCGTTCTCGCCAGTGCGGCGCTGCTTACCTGGCACGGCTCGGCGCATGCGGCCATCCATCGGGCGGCGCTGGTGGTCCAGCACAGCGCCCAGTGGCCCTCTGCCCGGGTGGTCTATCGCTGCGTTGAGTTTGCACAGGATGCGATCAGCGGCCTAGTCCTGCTTCAGTTCGCCGGCGTCAACTCCGGACAGCCGCCCCAGGTCTACGACTGGGGCGGTGGCGCGAGCACCGTTTGCCAGGTCGATCGCGAGCCCAGCAGCATTCCGGACCGATGCTTTGGACCGACGTCCGGACCCAACTGGTCCGACTGGTCGCTGACGCCTTCCGGTTGGGTCGCCCGCCGCAGCGGCGCCGGCGGATACTCCGTCCATGATGGCGATGTCGAGGGCTGGAGCTACACCTCGGGTTATGGAACACCGCCGGCGTCGATTCGGTTCAGCCAGGTTTGTGGGCCGCCGGCTGACCCGGCAGCGACGGTCACCGCCGCCCCAGCGACCGTATCCAGACCGGCGGGAACGGCCAGCCATGCAGCGCCGCGGGCACCGCCGGTTGCTCCAGCCGCTAGCTCAGCTCCCAGCGTTGAAGCGCTTGCCCCGAGCCAGTCGTCGACCGCAGAGGTGGCGCTCGCGGACACCGGCCCCCACCCTGCCCTCCCCCAAGGCGGGAGGGTGGCGGTCGTATGGTGGCTCGTTGCCGGCGCGACGGCGCTATTGCTGGCGATTGGCGCGCTCAACTTGAGGCGCCGCGGCCCGTGATTCGTAACCCCCTCGCGTGGTGTGCATGGACGCTTGCCGCTCTCGGCGCTACGTTCATGGATCGAAATCCATGGCTGCAGGGACTGCTGCTCCTGATCCTGGTCAACGTCTGGCTCCCCTACCGGCGTGGCCGAGCGCTGCACCTGCGCCTCGGGCTGATGCTCGGCGTCATCCCGGTCCTCTTCAGCGTCGCGCTAAGCCGCTTCGGCGAACACCTCATCGTCACCCTGCCGGCCATTCCGATCGTCGGCGGCCGCTGGACCTGGGAGGCCGCCCTTTTCGGCGCATCGTCGGGCGCGGCGCTGCTGCTCACCGTCATCGCGTTCGGCGTCCTGCAGTCCACGGTTCGCAGTGCCGACCTGATCAGCCTGCTTCCGCCACTCCTGTACCGCGCCGGCACAGCCTTCGCGCTCTCGGTCGCCTTTGCCCCAAAGACGGTGTCGTCGTTCCACGCCATTGTCGAAGCCCGCCAGCTGCGCGGGCAGCGTTCTGGCTGGCGCTCGTCGCCGGCCATCTTGCTTCCATTGCTACTCACCGCCCTCGAGCAGGCGCTGCAGTACGGTGAGTCACTCGATGCGCGCGGCTACGGAAACCGTCGTCGCTCCCGCTACCGGCCGATTTCCTGGGCAGCGTCCGACGGCATCGCGCTTCTGTCCGCCGGCATTGCGCTGCTCCTGACGCTCGCGGCGCATCCCGCGAGCTACAACCCGTACACCAACATCGTGCCCTCGGCCCCATCCATCCTTTCGGTTATCGCGCTGCTGCTGCTCGCCGCCCCGGCAGCCGTGGCCGTCATCGCTCGGGAGGACCATGCCGCTGATCGCGATTGAGGACCTCGGTTACCGCTATCCGACGGCCAGCGCCGACGTCTTTGCCAACCTGAGCGCCACGGTGGAGGCGGGTGCCGTCATCCTGCTCCGCGGCCCGTCAGGGAGCGGAAAATCGACGCTGCTGCGCTGCCTCAACGGGCTGGTGCCCCACAGCACGGGCGGCCGGTTCAGCGGCCGCGTCGTCGTCTGTGGTCTCGACACCCGCCACCATCCGCCCCGCGAGCTGGGAAGCCACGTCGGTTTTGTCTTTCAACATCCCGATGCCCAGTTCGTGCTGGAAGACGTCGAATCGGAGCTTGCCTTCGGCCTCGAGAACCTGGGACTGCCGCCGCCCTTGATGCGTAAGCGGATCGAAGAGGTGCTCGACCAGGTTGGCATTCACCAGCTGCGAGGGCGCCGCATCGCTTCCCTCTCTGGCGGCGAGCGGCAGCGCGTCGCGATCGCCGCTGCCCTGGTGATGCATCCAAGCGGGCTCATCCTTGACGAGCCGACTTCGCAGCTCGATCCTCAGGCCGCGGAGGATGTCCTCCAGGTCGTCCTGCGGCTGGTCGCCGAGCTCGGGATGACAACCATCATCGCCGAGCACCGAGTGGAACGCATCGCGCCCTTCGTCGATCGCATCTGGACGCTCGAGGCTGGATCGCTGCAGGACCGGGCCCCCCGCGAGGCCCTGATCGCAGCCGGTCCCAGGCCGCCGGTCGTCGAGCTGGGCTTGCGCGCGGGCTGGACGCCGGTGCCACTGGGATTGCGTGACGCCCGAACGCGCGCGGCTGCTCTTGGCCTTGCGGCGGCGCCGCCGGCACCTGGCAATGGCCGCGGACCGGCGATCGCGAGCCTCGCGGATGTGCGCTTCAGCTACACGGCGACCCAAGCCGTGAGGCGCGTCTCCTTGAACCTTCGCCGCGGCGAGGTGGTCGCGCTGATGGGGCGCAATGGCTGCGGAAAGACCACCCTGCTCAAGTTGATCGCCGGACTGCTCAGACCAGAACGGGGCCGGCTCCAGATCAGGGGCAGACCCGCTTATGTGCCGCAAGACGCCGATGCACTGCTCTTCGCCGCCTCGGTGGAGGAGGAATTGCGCGATATTCCGGCCGAGGTCGCCGCGCCGTTTGCGTCCTGGCGAGACCGCTATCCGCGCGACTTGAGCTCAGGCCAGCGGCAGCAACTGGCGATTGCGCTGGTCGCCGCCAATGCGGACCTGTTGCTGCTCGACGAGCCGACTCGTGGGCTCGATCCGGCGATCAAAGCTGCACTCAGCAGCTTCCTCCGCCTGCGAGCCGCCAACGGTGGCTCGGTGCTGGTCGCCACCCACGATGTGGAATGGGCAGCCCGGACCGTCGATCGGGTCGTGATGATGGCGGACGGCGAACTCTACGCCGACGGGCCGCCGCGCACCGTGCTCAGCGACTCACTGGTCTTCTCCACGCAGGTCAACAAGCTGCTCGGCCGTGGCTGGCTGCTGGCGGAAGAGGTTCCTATCCGATGACGGCGATCCGGTCACGCGGGGAATCGATCGTGTTGCTGGCCATCACCATCGCGGGCCTGCTGATCTTCATCGGGCCGCTCTTTGTGGGTCGGGGCTTTCCACAGAGCACGGCGCTCTTCTCCGCGCTCATCGCCTGCTCGGCGCTGGCGGTGGTCGCCGTTGCGCTGCAGACCCGCCACCTCTCCACGCGCTTACTCGCCGTGCTCGCCGCGCTGGTCGCGCTCGACGCGACGCTGCGCCTCGTCGTGGTCATCGGCGTGCTGGGCTTCTCGCCGATCTTTTTCCTGATCATCGTCGGCGGCCTGGTCATGGGACCGGGGTTCGGCTTCGCGCTCGGAGCGCTCACGCTGGTTCTCTCGGCGGTGCTGACGGCCGGTTTCGGCCCCTGGCTTCCCTATCAGATGCTGGCCTGCGGCTGGGTTGGCATGGGCGCGGGCTACTTCGGCCGGTGGCCATTCGCTCGCCAGCATGTGTGGCTCGTCGCTCTTTATGGCGCGATCGCGGGCTTTCTCTACGGGGTGCTCCTCGACTTCTGGGAGTGGCCGTTTCTGCTGGGGGCCGGCTCCTCCCCGATCGGCTGGGCACCGGATTTGAGCGCGGCCGCCCTGGCACGGCGCTTCGCGGCCTTCTACCTCACGACCTCCTTCCTCTACGACGCCTTCCGCGCCGCCGGCAATCTCCTGCTGGTCGGCTTGCTTCGCGGTCGAACCGGAACCGACCGACGCCGATCCGCCGCCGGAAGCTATTCGTCCCGACCGTCCGCGCATTTGGCCCGAGGAGCCTCGGGCGCCGCGGCCGCAAATCAAGCGGCCGATGGAGGAGTGGCTCGGTGAGTTTGAGGCGAGGGTGAAAGAGCAGCCCGCGCCGCCGCGCGACCAGGCTGCACGCCGCCGCCGCCCTCGGGGACTGGCACGCATCATCCCGGCCGCTCAACCGCAACGACAGGATCGCGCCCGGCCCGCCGACACCCAGCCGCAACCGACCGAGCCCCGTCGGGGGCGCCGGCGCCGTCGAGGCGGTGGCCGCGGACAAGAACAGGGGCCGCCCGCAAGCGGCGCACCGCCCCAAGCCCGGCCCCCTCGGCCGAGTCAGGGCCGAGCGCAGCGGCCGGCAAGGAGGGACTCGCAGCGCTCCGGCACTCAAGGTGCCGCGGATCCAAACCGAACGCGCGACGGCCGATCGGCTCCCCCGCCGCAGGCCCGGCCCGGCCAACCGCCTCGGGAAGGCGAACCACCGTTCAACCGGCGACGTCGCCGGCGGGGGCGGGGCCGCGGTCGTGGGCCGCAGCCCGGCGGGGGATCCGGGCCTTCAGGCGGACCGAACGGCGCCCCACCGGCAACCTGAGGCGGCCGGCGGTCAGAATTTGCCGGAATAGAATGGGCCAGCAGGGCATTGGCATGAGTAGCGACTTTTCGCTTTTTGAGAGGCACGTCGACGCGCTTTATCGCAGCGCGTTGCGCCTAACTCGAAAGCCTGAGGACGCCGAGGACCTGGTGCAAGAAACCTATCTCCGAGCCTATCGCTACCGGAACCGCTTTCAGCCGGGAACCAATGAGAAGGCCTGGCTCTTCACGATCATGACGAACGTCTTTCGCAATCGCCTGCGGCAGCACCCCTTGCCGGAGTCTCCGATCGATCAGCCCGGCGCCGACTTTTCGATCTATGACCAGCTGCGGCGCGAGGGAATGCCGGTCCACCTGATGTCGCCTGAGGAGATCATCGTCGACCGCGGTTTTGGCGATGAGGTCAAGCACGCGCTGGAAGAGCTTCCCGTCAATATGCGGATGGTCGTGGTCCTGGTGGACGTGGAAGACTTCTCCTATAAAGAGGTTGCGTCGATCCTGGGGATCAAGATCGGGACCGTCATGTCCAGGCTGCATCGCGGCCGCCAGGCGCTGCAGAAGAAGCTGTGGGAGTACTCGGGCCGGCCCAAACCGAGCGCGATCGCCGTGGGGGCTCACTGATGGGTGACCACTGCCAGCAGACGATGCAAAAGCTTTCCGGTTACATGGACCGGGAGCTGAACGATGCGGAGGTGCGCAAGGTGAAGGCGCATCTCGACGACTGTCCGCCCTGTGAGCAGGTGTTCGAATTCCAGGCCGGCATGAAACGCCTGGTGCGGCGCGAGTGCTGCACCGATGAGGCGCCGCCGCGGCTCCGCGATTGGGTCCGCAAGCTCGCAACGGGACATCCTAAGCCGGCGGAATGATCTTCGACCTGGCCCTGGCGTTTGTCGCCGGCCTGCTGTCGTTCGCCTCGACCTGCACCCTTCCGCTGGTGCCGGCGTATGTCGCGTATATGGGCGCCTCCGCGGCCGGTACGGCGACATCCGTCGGCCAGCAGCTCAGGGTGCTGGGAAATGCGAGCTTGTTTGTCGCCGGCTTCGGCACGGCGTTCGTTGCCCTGGGTGCGTCATTTGGGCTGCTCGGCGCCGATCTCCAGGCTTACAAGCCGCTGCTGCTGCAGATTGCCGGGATCGCCCTCGTTTTGATCGGTATTGCGCTGCTCGTTCTGGGCCGGATCCCCGGGCTGATGGGCGAAAAACGACTAGACATCGCCCACCGGCTCCCACGCGCGCCGTGGGCTTCGTATGTGGTCGGCTTGGCTTTCGCGATCGGATGGACCCCGTGCATGGGCCCGATCCTGGCTGCGATCCTGCTTCGAGCGGGCAGCAACGGGACGGCAGCGCAGGGAGCCTTGCTGCTGGGGTTTTATTCGGTCGGGCTCGGCTTGCCGTTCCTGGTGGCGGCCGGCCTGTCGGGCGTGCTGACCCGGCTGCTGGCGCGGGTCCGCGGTGCCTATGCCGCGCTGAACGCGGTGGCTGCCGTGTTCCTGATCGCGATGGGCGTACTGATCTTCTCCAACCGCCTGACCTTCTTCAATGATTACTTTCCGGTGGTCTCGGTGACGACGCCCTGGGACTCGCATTTCGACCGCGCCAATCCCACGCCGGCACCACACGGGACGGTACAGGTTGGCAAACCCGCGCCCGGCTTCACGCTCACCGACCTCAGCGGCCACACGATCTCGCTGGCAGCGCTCAAAGGCCATCCGGTGCTGATCAGTTTCTGGGCAACCTGGTGTGTGCCCTGCCGCGATGAGCTGCCCTTGATCCGGGACGAGTACCTCGCCCATCGCCAGCAGGGGTTGTCGGTCGTAGCCATCGACTACGGTGACGAATCGTCGGACACGATTCGCGCCTACTGGACAGCGATGAAGCTCCAACCCGATCCCGTGCTCGACCCCGATGGCCAAGCCGCGCGCGCCTACGGGGTGAGCGTGACGCTCAGCACCGGGTTGCCGGTCAGCGTCCTGGTCGCCAAAGATGGCACCGTCAGCAGCTATGAACCGTACCCGCTGACTCGAGAGTTTCTCGATCCAGCGCTGGCGAAAGTCCTGTCGTGAAAAACGCCGCCGAGACCGGGAGATGGTCCGGGCGCGGGCTCTGGCGTTACCGCGCCGACCTTGCCATCGCGGGCGAACCAGTCACCCTTGGTGAGGGCGGGACGCCGCTGCTCCGATATCACGGGCTCCTCCTCAAGCTCGAGGGTATCTCGCCAACCGGCTCATTCAAGGACCGCGGTGCCGCCACCGCAATCACCGCCGCAAAGGCAGCCGGCGCGCGGCTCGTCGTCGAAGACTCCTCCGGGAACGCGGGCACGGCGGTCGCGGCCTATGCGAGTGCGGCCGGATTGAGAGCGCGGGTCTTCGCCCCCGACGACATCGTCGCCGCGAAGGCCCGCGCCATCGAAGTGCTCGGCGCCGAGCTGATCCGGATCTCCGGCCCCCGTTCCGCAGTCACCCAGGCCGCAATCATGGCGGCCAGGGATGGGTATGACGTCGGTCACGCCCGGGATGACGCGTTTCTGGAAGGCACAAAGACCATCGCCTATGAGTTATTCGAAGAGGTCGGGGACGAGCTCCGCGATGTCGTCACGCCGGTCGGACAGGGCACCGTCTTGATCGGGCTTGCGATGGGGTTCGCGGACCTGGTCGCCTCTGGCCGGATGGAGCGTGCGCCGCGACTGCACGGGGTGCAGTCGGAGGCCTGCGCGCCGCTTGTCCGAGGCGCGTCGATCGGCCGCCCGGCCCCGGTGGTTCGGCAGTCATCGATCGCGGACGGGATTCGCATTCCCGAACCAACCCGAGCCGAGCGCAGCTACAACGCCGTCCGCTACAGCGGCGGACGCTGGATTGCCGTGTCAGAGGACGCCATCGAGCGCGCCTGGCGCGACGCGGCGACCGTCGGTTTGCTGATGGAACCGACCTCCGCGGCGGCGATTGCCGGGTGTCGCAGCCTGAACCTGCCAACAGGAGCCGTGTTGATCGTCACCGGCTCTGGCCTGAAGGCGATCGACCGCTACTGAGGCCGCGGACTCGCGCCAGCCTCATCGGGTCATAGGCCAGCGCCAGGCGTGCTCCCCAGAGGTCGATGTGGTAGCCGGGCAAGCGGCGGCGCCGGCTGCGCGGCATGTCGACATCGGGCAGCGACTTGACTTGCAACGCCCGTGGGGGAATCCCTTTGCTCGTCGCCCAGGCAAGCAACCGCGCAGGATCGGCACTGACGACCTTGCCATACCATCCCGGGCCAAAGCGCGCGGTCTCCAGATAGACGAGCGGGGCTAGCCACAAGCCGCCTGCCGCCGCATGACGGAATCCATCCGCCCTCCGCTCGAAATAGCGTGGGAGGTCAGGCGGCATCCACGACGAACCGGCATGGATCGAAGCGAGAGATCGGCAGACGCGGCTGGTCCCGATGCAGCAAGTCGCTCACCAGCTCGCCCGTGATCGGGGCCATCAGGATGCCGTTTCGAAAGTGCCCGGTCGCCAGCGTCAGCCCG
>VBHQ01000214.1 GCA_005880395.1 Chloroflexota bacterium | reverse complement strand
CCATGATCGCTCGCTCACCCATGGACCTGGTGCTCCTCGACCTGATGATGCCCGGTATGAGCGGCTTCGAGATGGTGGCGCGTCTGCGCGCCCAGCCGGAGCTGGCGCACATCCCGATCATGATCGTCAGCGCCAAAGAGCTGACTGCGGACGACATCTTGACGTTGAATGGACACGTCCAGCGATTCGTGGCGAAAGGATCGATCGAACCTGAGGGGCTGACGAATGCCGTCCGCCAGCTGTTGGGTCACAATAAATCGCAAGGAGCAGCAGCATGAGTCAACCGATCCTCCTGGTTGAAGACGACGCGACGATGCAGAAGATGGCGCTGAAGATGCTGCGCATGCGCGGTTTTAGAGCTGAGCTGGCCGTGAACGGTCGGCAGGCGCTGGCCATGGCCGCCTCACTTCGACCCGGCCTGATCTTGATGGACCTCTCGCTGCCCGAGATGAATGGCTGGGAGGCGACCCGGGCCCTCAAGGCCGATCCGGCGCTGGCCCAGATTCCAGTCGTGGCCGTCACCGCCCATGCCATGGTCGGTGACCGAGAGAACGCGATCGCCGCTGGATGCGCCGACTGCCTGACCAAGCCCTATGAGCTCGAGCAACTGATCGCGCTCGTAGAGCGGTACGTCGGCCCTGCCGAAACCCAGCCCAAAGTCGCCTAGAACAAGTCACCGGCCGGTGACGATCGTGTAAAACGGCGCAAACGTTGCCGCGGCAGCGGCGTTGCCTCACCCATGGCAATGCTCCTGCGCCGCTGGCGCGCTCCGCTGCTCGGTGGCATCGCCGTTTGGTTGCTGAGCTTCCCCCTGCTCACCTCCCGTCCAGCGCCGGTCCTCAAGCCCCTCAGCGCCCACAGCGCCGTCACGGTTGGCGTGGAGGCCGATCTCCATGGCTTGGTCCAGGAGATCGCCCGGACCCGGCAGGTGGCTGTTGGCGCCTCCCGGGTGGCAGCGGCGGCCTCGACCCCAGCCGCGGTCACCTCGGCATCTCTGGCGACGGCCGGTCAGCCGGTCACGCCGCCTCGCCCCGCCGCGGCGCCGGTTGCCGCCGTCCGGGCGAACAACCTCGTGATTCCTCGACTGGGCCTCAATCAGCCGGTCGGCTGGTACAGCGACTGCCTGGGACGTGCCGCGGTAGCGCGGTGGGGCGCCTGGCGCTGGAGCTGCGCCGGCGCCAACAACATCTATGTGATGGCGCACAACCCGGGCGTCTTCACTCCGATCCTGGGCTTGCACGCCGGCGACATCATTAAATATGGCGACCCGTCCGGCCGGGTACACACCTACCGCGTCAGCTATACGACGATCGTCAGCAATACGCAGATGTGGCCGCTCGGCGCAACGTCCGGCTCGTCATTGACGCTGCAAACGTGCTGGACCTGGGACGGCAGCCGCGACTTTATCGTGCGGGCCGTCGAGATCTAGCGCCGCTCCTTGCGGCTCAGGCCGCTTTCGGCAGCAGCAGCCGGCTGCACCGGGTCGCCTCCGAAGATGTGCTTGAGGGCCCGTGCCCGCTCGTGCCTGGCGGTCAAATCCGCCATCTGGTCCTGCACCCGGTCGAGCTCGCCTCGGAGGTCAGCGGCGATATCACGCAACAGCTCCGGGTCGAAAGCGTCCAAGGGTTCAGCGGTCACCGGCGCACCCCCACCGGAAAGTCCGGCGTCCTGCGGTCCGGGTAGAGGGCAGCCAGCGCCGGCGAGATCGGCACCTTCTTCGAATAGATCTTCGTGATCGCGTTCGGCCGGATCCCAGTTGGGGTGACCCGGCCCTGGATCTTTCCGTTTGCGTCGACGCCGGTTTCCTCGAAATGGAAGACGTCCTGCAGCGTGATGGTGTCGCCCTCACGGCCAAGGATTTCGGTGATGTTGATGATCCGGCGGGAACCGTCACGCAGCCGCGCCTGCTGGACGATCAAATGGATGGCGGAGGCGATCTGTTCCCGGATGGCGCGCTGCGGCAGGTCCACCCCCGACATCAGCACCAGCGTCTCGAGCCGGGAGAGCGTGTCGCGCGGGGTGTTGGCATGGATGGTGGTGAGCGAGCCGTCGTGACCCGTGTTCATCGCTTGCAACATGTCGAGGGCTTCGCCACTACGACATTCGCCAATCACGATGCGATCGGGACGCATCCGCAGCGCGTTGACGACCAGGTCGCGGATGCTGATCCGACCGCTCCCGTCAATTCGGGCGGGCCGGGCCTCGAGCCGAACCTTGTGCGGCTGCCGGAGCTGTAGCTCGGCGGCATCCTCGATGGTGACAACGCGTTCGTTGTCGGGGATGAATGAAGACAGCACGTTGAGTGTGGTGGTCTTGCCGGAGCCGGTGCCTCCCGAGACCAGCACGTTGAAGTGCGCTTTGACGCAGGCCTCCAGGAATGCAGCCGCCTCGGCGGTGAGCGTGCCCGCATTGATCAGGTCCTGGACGGTAAACGGATCCTTGGCAAACTTTCGGATGGTCAGCGAGGAGCCATCGACGGCAAGCGGCGGAATCACGGCATTGACGCGCGAGCCGTCGGGCAGACGACAGTCGACCATCGGCGAATCGTCGTCAATCCGCCGGCCGACGAAGGCGGCAATCTGCCGGATAAGCCGGATCAGGGCCTCTTCGCTGGGAAAGGTCACATTGGTAAGCGTCAGCTGTCCTTTGTGTTCGACGTACACCTGGTTGGGGCCGTTGACCATCACCTCGCTGACAGTGTCATCCTCCAGCAGCGGGGTGATCGGTCCGTAGTCCTGGCTCATCAGGCTCTCCGGCTCGCCGTCGGGAGCGGTTTCGATGCCGGCGAGATGAAGGGCGAGGGTTGATGCCACGCGGCCGACGATAAGGCCGCAAGACTACGGCGAACCTAACGCCGAATCTGGCTTAACAACTCTTTTAGGGCCGGTCGCACTCCCGCAGCGGTGATCGCCTCAGCCGAGTATCGGCCTGGCAAAAGCCTGGTTAAGGCCGTATGGGCGCCCTTTCCTGA
>VBHQ01000094.1 GCA_005880395.1 Chloroflexota bacterium | reverse complement strand
GAACGCTGCGAGAATTCTAGGCGAATGCCAAAGACACCCAACCTCGACGCCCAGGTCGACGGCCCGCAGTACCTCGGCCCGGCCTCTTTCCTCAAACTGCGCACCCTCACCGAGCCCGAGGAGCTCGATGCCGAGCGGCCCGACGTCGCCATTCTGGGCGCGCCCTGGGACGATTCGACGACGTATCGTCCGGGAGCGCGCTTCGGACCCCGAGCGGTCCGGGTGGCAAGCTACCAACCGGGCGAATGGCATCTCGACCTGAAGATCGCGCCCTTCGAGGTTCTCAAGGTCGTCGACTACGGCGATGCGGTCTGCTATCCGGGACTGACGGATCAGGCGCATGAAGCGATTCGGGCCCGGGTATCGGAGATCGCCTCGCGCCGCATCGTTCCGATGGTGATCGGCGGCGATCACTCCATCACGTATCCCTCCGCCACGGCCGTTGCCGACGGGTACGGTCGGGGCAAGGTCGGCATGGTGCACTTCGATGCGCATGCGGACACCGCCCCCGAGAACTGGGGCAACCTCGCCTCGCACGGCACCCCGATGCGGCGTCTGATCGAGTCTGGCGCGATTCCCGGTAACAATTTCGTCCAGCTCGGACTACGCGGCTACTGGCCGTCGAAGAAGATTTTCGATTGGATGGCGGCGCAAGGAATGCGCTGGCATCTGATGGGCGAAATGTTGGATCGCGGCATCGAGACTGTAATCGAGCAGGCCATCAACGAGGCGCTCGAGGGCCCCGAGTTAATCTATCTGTCAGTCGACATCGACGTGCTCGATCCTGGATTCGCCCCCGGCACCGGGACCCCTGAGCCAGGAGGAATGCAGCCGAGCGATTTGCTGCGCGCGGTCCGCAACATTGCGCTTCGCACCAACCTGGTCGGGATGGACGTCGTGGAAGTCTCGCCGCCTTACGATCACGCCGAGATCACGGCCCAGAATGCCAACCGGTGCATACTAGAGGCGATTTCGGCGCTCGCCGTCAAGAAATCTCGAGGAGGGAAAGCGTGAGCACTGTAGCGGAACCTGTCGCGCCCGGTCGCATTGCGGAGCTCATCACCAGGGAGGAAGAGCAGTTCCGGGCAAAGCGCCAGCGCTCCGACCAGCTCTGGAAGCAGGCGAGGGAGTTCATCCCGCGCGGCGTCCCGTCCTCCTTTCAGGATGCCGCCCCCCAGCCGGTCTTCATCGACCACGGCAAGGGCAGCCGCGTCTGGGACGTCGCAGGCGGCTCGCGGCACGCATTTCGCGCAGCCGGTCGCCGATGACGCGGTCGTCGCCCAGGAACTGAGCCGCCGCTTCCATCAGCCCCAATGGCGCTTTACCAACAGTGGCACCGAATCCACGCTGGACGCCGTCCGGCTGGCGCGCGGCTTCACCGGCCGCGATCGCCTGATCAAGATCGAGGCCTCGTACCACGGTCACCACGACGCGCTCCTGGTTTCGGTCGAACCGCCGGCCGACAAGATGGGCCCGGCCGATGCCCCGGTCTCGGTCCCCTATAGCGGCGGCACACCGCTGACGGTCGTCGAGCTGGTCACCGTCGTTCCCTTTACCAACCTCGAGATCCTCGAGCGAACCCTGCAGAAGCACTTGGGCGAAGTCGCCGCCATCATCGTCGAGCCGGTCATGATGAACATCGGCATCGTCCTCCCCGATGAGGGCTACCTGGCTTCGGTCAAAGACCTTGCGCACCGTCATGGCGCGCTGCTCATCTTCGATGAGGTGAAGACCGGCTGCACGATTGCCGCCGGTGGGGCGACCGAGCGCTTCGGCGTCACTCCCGATCTCGTGGCGCTCGCCAAAGCGATCGGTGGCGGCCTGCCCTGCGGTGCCGTGGGCGGCCGCGCCGACATCATGTCGACGATCGATGAGCACAAGGTCGTCCAGATCGGCACGTTCAACGGCAACCCGCTGACGATCGCGGCCTCGAAGACGACGTTGACCAAAGTCCTCACGCCGCAGGCCTATGCGCATTTCGATGCGCTCGCCGAGGCACTCGAAGGCGGACTCCGGAAGGTGATCGACGATTACGAGTTGCCGTTTCATCCGATCGCGCTTGCCGCGCGCGGCTGCGTCACGTACCGCAAAGAGCGAGTCCGTAATTACCGCGATTACCTGACGATCGACAAGAAGTACGCGTACCTTTCCTGGCTTTATCAGTGCAACCGCGGCGTGCTGATGGCGCCGGGCGCGGAAGAGAACTGGACGCTATCCGTCCAGCACTCGGAGGACGACGTGCTGCGCTACGTCCGCAACTTCGGCGAGATGGCGAAAGCCCTTTCCGCCTGAACGGATCGGCTAGCTTAGCCGACCCGTGATTCAGGCGACGGTTTGCCGGGCGCGCCCCCGGATGGAAATCTGGCCGTCTTGGCCTAGGTGCGAGCTACCGCCGTAACGGGAACCGGTGTGCCAATCGCGATCAAATTCCCTTCGGAGTCGTGGAACCATGCGCTTTTGAGCTCACCGAACGTCGCTACACCGTCTTCTGTCTTGAGCCCCGGGACGTCATACTCTTCGAACTTCACCCCGCGGCCTCTCAGATCGCGGAAGGTCGAGTCGGCATCCTCTACCTCCAGGGCCAGCTGGGTGTGGGTTCCCGACGGCGCACCGCTGCTCTGAAACAGCAGGAACCTGGTGCCGTCGGCAAGTTCGTAGACCGCGCCTCCTAGCGGATCCTGGCCGGCCGGAGTGAGGCCCAACTTGTCCTTGTACCACGCCTTCGCTCGCTCTAGGTCCAGAGCCGGAATGGTCGCCATCGCATGGGGTTTGTGCATTGCTCCACCTCCTTCGCGACCATAGCACCCACTGTTCCCCGTGTCTATAGCGCTCCAACGCACGGGAATTCGTGAGCTGATCAGCCGGTCAGGGGCCCACGCGACGAACTCAGGCGACTGGAACTTTCGTCAGATAGTCGAAGATCAGCTGCGACCATGACTCCATATCCAGGTAGTAACTGCGCATCGCTTCCAGCTCGAACAGGGCACCGGCGAGCTTGTCGACCTCCCGGATGGAGATCTCCGGCCGATCGCCCTCGACCAGGAAGATCAAGCCAACGTGCACGCGGCCGACTGGCGTGCTCTGGTCATTGATGGCGCCGATCAACCGGGTGGAGAACCGGCCGCTGTAGACCACCTCCTCTTCCCACTCACGCCGAAGCCCGGCTTCGACCGGGTCGGCTGCACCGGCGACATCTTCCGGGTTGATATGCCCGCCCACCCCAAGGGAATAGAGATGGCGAAGCCGGCGCTCGCTCGAGCGGCGAAGCCGGTGCGTCAGGAAATAGCGATCTTCATGGCGAAAGACGACGTACGGAATGATCTGCGGCTCAGTGGGATCCTCTTCGACCTCGCGGCGCGGCCGGAAGCGGTAGTGCCCACGAACGCGGCTTAAAAGCTGCTCGAGCCCCGTATCACGAAAGCCGGTCCACTCCTCACCCGCGAACAAACGCTCACGGGGCACCACCAGCACGTTCTCCCGTGCACCCACAGGCTTGAGTTTACCGGCGCCTCAGCGTCTAAGCCGTGTGATCAGTGGTGCTCGTCGTCCGAGGTTTCACCGGTCGGCGTCGGCTTGATGATTGGGGTCGGCCGGGGGGCCGGCGTCGGTGCGGGTGTCGCCTCACTGCCGATGATCAGGTTGGATGGCGAGGTGGCCGTATCGCGATGCTCGATGCGATCGAGGTCGCTGGCGGAGTCCGCGACCAGTTGCCGCACGACCGAGTCATCGTCGTCTTTTGCCGCATTCTGACGTTCGACCGCATCCAGGTCCGCACGCAGCCGCGCCAGCGCCTGATGAGCTCGCTGGGGATCGACGGGATTGGCGAGCGAGGCGGCCGCGTCATTGAGCGTCAGGCGGAAGGCGCGGAGGCGGTCGGCGGCGAGGAGGAGCTTGTGATCGGCCGCCATTACCTGCGCCTCGTGCAGTCGCTCGGTGGCGTGCTCCAGCTGCGCCACGAGGCGGCCCGCGGCGGGCGTGGTCGATAGCTGAATGCTCTCCTCGAGTTGCTTGACCGGATAGAGCGCACTGTCAGGCATCGCGCTTGGCGCCGCCAGGGCCGTACCTGTCGCAGCGAGCCCGACAATGACCGCCAGCGCGAAGGCGACGCCAACCCGGCGATAACGGGTGAGGTTTGGGATGCGCAGCGCCCGCCGCCGCGGCAGGACCGACGCGCAGCCGGTCAGGTGCCCGTCGACGCGGCGGCGTTCGTCAGCGGCCAGCATGCCATCGGCATATGGAATCAGCCAGTCGCGCGTCGTCGCATGACTCAACATGACCGGGATAGCCTCCGTTCGAACAAACGGCTCGAATTCATGCCGTATTCGCCTCCTCATCGGAACGGACGAGGCTACCAAGGCCCTCGCGCAGCAACCGCTTCGCGCCGTTGAGCCGAGACATCACCGTGCCAAGCGGAATGTCGAGCACCCTGGCGATCTCGTCGTAGCTCAGCTCGCCAAAAGCCTGGAGGGCGATCGTGTCGCGGTAGTGTGGCGGCAGATTCGCGATCGCGTGACGGACGGCACGCTGAAGGTCGTGGCGCGCGGCGATGTCCTGCGGGTCCAGCCCCTTGGCAGCCGGTTCCTGCTCGAGCCCGTCGAGCGAGACGACCGGCCGCCGGCGGCGCAAGGCGTCGGTCACAGCATTGGCGGCGACCCGATGCAGCCAGTGCTTGAACGGCTTGTCGTGCCGGTAGCCGGGCAGCGCCTTGTAGACCTTGATGAAGACTTCCTGGGCGACGTCTTCGGCCTGGCTGAGCTCGCCCAGCGCCCGGAACGCCACGTTCATCACCAGGCGGTGATAGCGAAGAACCAATTGCCGGAACGCCTCTTGATCGCCGGCGGCGCTCCGATCGATCAACCGCCGCTCTTCAGCCTCCTCGACGCCGGAGGCCCCCTCGTCCGGCTGGCCCATGTTCCCAGGGAATGTGACGGCAGCAAGACCCGTTCCCTCCCCTCTGGGGGAGCCTCAGGACGACGGCCTTAGCCGCGTAAGAAAGCGCCGAACGGCGTCCTCGGCGTCCTGCGGTGCCCTGGCGATGGCGTCCAACAACGCGCTCGCGACGATCACGCCGTCGGCTTCACCCTGCAGCGCGGCGAGATGCTGGGGTCGGGATATGCCGAACCCGACGACCGCCGGCAGCTTCGTGTGCCGACGCACTTTGTGAATGAGGGGGATGACCGATGCCTCGAGCTCCGCACGCGCTCCCGTGACCCCGGTGACCGCGATGCAGTAGATAAACCCGGTGGCCGCCCGGCAGGCGGCGTCGATGCCCGCCTCATTACTCGTCGGCGCGACGAAAAAGACCACATCCATTCCGACCGTGTCCGCCGCCCCGCGCAACGCGGCGGATTCGGTGGCGGGAAGGTCGGGAACGATCAGCCCGTCGACGCCCGCGTCATGGGCATCCCGGCAAAAACGATCGAGGCCATAGCTCAGGATCGGATTGAGATACGTCATGAAGAGCAGCGGAAGGTCAACCCTGGTTCGCGCCGCGGCGGCGGCCTCCAGCGCGCCGGCAACGGTGACGCCACTCTTCAAGGCCACCTGCGAGGCCGCCTGGATGGTTGGACCGTCGGCCAGCGGATCGGAGAATGGAATCCCGAGCTCGATCGCGTCGGCGCCGGATTCCGCGGCGGCCTGCACCAGGGTCGGCGTCGCGTCTCGGCTGGGATAGCCAACAGTGAGATAGGGGATCAACGCCAGTCGATGATTTCGGCGAAGCCGGGCGAAGGTCGCCGAAAGCCGGGTTACCAAGCGGGGGACAGTCTGCCCTTCATTCGCTTGACGCGCGGACGATATCAAGATCCTTGTCGCCACGGCCGGAAAGGTTGACCAGAACAAGCTCCTCCGCCGGCAGTTTGCCGGCGAGTTGCATCGTGTAGGCGAGCGCATGCGAGCTTTCCAGCGCCGGGATGATCCCCTCGAGGCGCGAAGTCTGATGGAACGCGTCGAGCGCCTCCTGGTCGGTGACGCTCACGTAATCGGCGCGATGCGTGTCATGGAGATAGGCATGCTCCGGACCGACGCCGGGATAGTCGAGGCCGGCCGAGACCGAGTGCGTTGCGACGACCTGGCCATCGGCGTCCTGTAAGAGGTAGCTGAAGGAGCCGTGCAGCACACCCGGACGTCCGCCGGTGATCGACGCCGCGTGCGCCCCGCTCTCCAATCCCCGGCCGGCGGCCTCGACGCCGACCAGCCGGACATTGTCGTCGTAGAAGGGCGCGAAGATGCCGATCGCATTGCTGCCGCCGCCGACGCAAGCAACTACGACGTTCGGCAGGTGTCCGGTTTCCTCGAGCATCTGCGCCCTTGCCTCGCGGCCGATCACGGATTGAAACTCGCGAACCATCAGAGGATACGGATGGGGGCCGACCGCCGAGCCGATCACGTAATGCGTCGCCCGGACGTTGGTGACCCAGTCCCGGATCGCCTCGTTCGTCGCATCTTTCAATGTCTGGCTGCCGCTCTGGACCGGGCGAACGGTTGCCCCCAGCAAGCGCATCTTGTAGACGTTCATCGCCTGACGGGCCATGTCCTCGACGCCCATGTAGACCTCGCATTGAAGACCAAACTTCGCACACACGGTGGCGACGGCCACCCCGTGCTGACCGGCGCCGGTTTCGGCGATGACCCGCTGCTTGCCCATCCGCCGGGCCAGGAGCACCTGGCCCAGGGCATTGTTGATCTTGTGGGCGCCGGTGTGACAGAGATCCTCCCGCTTCAGCCAGACCTGCGCTCCGCCCGCAGCTTGGGTCAAGCGATCGGCACGGTACACCGGTGTCGGCCGGCCACTAAAGCTTTTGGAGAGCTGATCGAATTCCTGGCGGAAGGCAGCGTCGCCCTGGGCGGTTTCGAACGCGGCAGTTAATTCCTCGACCGCTGCGGTCAGGGTTTCGGGGATAAACCGTCCACCATAGGCTCCGAAGCGACCTCGAGCGTCCGGCCCTTCGAGAGACTCTCTTCCTCCCTGGGGCAGGGCCGGGCGGGGGCTTGTCCCGCTCATCGCCCGTCCGCTTCGCGCACGGCCTCGACAAAGGCACGGAGCTTGGCCGGGTCCTTTTTTCCAGGTTCCGCCTCGACGCCGCTGGAGACGTCAACGCCCCAGGGTCGGAGCCGGCTGATCGCCTCAGCGACGTTGGTCGAGTTGAGGCCGCCCGAGACGATCACGGGATAACGGCTGGCCAGCTCCGCGGCGCGATCCCAGGTCCAGGTCTCGCCCGTCCCGCCCCCATCGCTCAGCGGATTCCAGGTGTCGAGCAGCGGATGGTCGGACGCCTCGAATCCATCCGCTTTCACCGCTTCCCCTGGCCGCATGCGTACGGCCGGCAACAGGCGAACGCCCAGCCGGCGGTCCTCCGCGGTGATTGGACGGTAAATCTGCACCGCGGTCAACCGGCACGCCTCGATCGCCGCCGCGATCAGGGGCGAGGGTTCATCGATGAAGACGCCAACCCGGTCGACAGATTCCGGGACATTCGACGTCAGCGCCGTGCCGTCTTCAATGCTGATCTGCCGCCTGCTGCGAGTGAAGATGAAGCCGAGCAGATCGGCGCCAAGCTCGACGGCAAGCGCGACGTCCTGCGCCCGCGTGTTGCCGCAAATCTTGATCCTCGTCATCGTCCGCTGAGCTCCCGCACTTTGGCATCGAGGTCGGTGGCCCGCAGCAGCGCCTCTCCCACCAGCGCCGCGTCGATGTCCAAGCGGGCCAGCTCCTCGATGTCCTCCCGGCTGTGGATCCCGCTCTCGCTGATGACGGTGCGACCTTTGGGAATCAGCGGTCTCAGCAGTGCCGTGGTGGCTTTATCGGTGGTCATCCTGGTCAAATCCCGGTTGTTGATGCCGATAACCTGGGCGCCGGCGCTCAGCGCCCGTTCCAGCTCCGGCTCGTCGTGCACCTCGACGACGGCCGCCATGCCAACCCCGGCAATCGCTTCCCGCAGACCCTTCAACTGCTCATCCTCGAGGATCGCGACGATCAACAGCACAGCATCGGCGCCAGCGGCGCGCGCCGCCATCACCTGGATCGGATCGATGACGAAGTCCTTGCAGAGGACCGGACGGTCAACCGCGGCCCTGACCTCTTTCAGATGCAGCAAGCTGCCGCCGAAGAACTCCGGCTCCGTCAGCCCGATGGTGACCGCTCCTTGCACTCGGCAATCAACGCAACCCCCGGACCGCTGAGGGCAGCCCGAAAGTCTCGAATCGGCGGCGCCGTTGCGAGTGCCGCCGTGATCGCGGCCGGCGCCTCCCCCTGCTTCAGCTCGTCGATCGCGGCGCGTCGCAACTCGAGGATCTGCTCGAGGATCGGCGCCGTGTTGGTGGCCATCTCAGCCGAAATCTACCGGCTAGGCCCGGGCGGCGGTCTTCTCCAGGACTCCTTGCATCCGCTTGACGCCCTCCTCGATCTGGTCGACCGAGTTCGCGTACGACAGCCGCAGGTACCCCTTCCCGGCCCCGCCGAAGGTTGAGCCCGCGAGGACGGCGACGCCCCCATCGTTCAGCATGCGATCGGCCAGCTCGCGCTCATCCTGACCCGTTTCGGTGATGTTCGGAAACACATAGAAGGCTCCGAGCGGCTTATGGCAATGCACGCCCGGAAGCTCATTCAGGCGATCGACGACGATATCGCGGCGGCGCTTGAACTCGGCCACCATCGCCTGGACCGAGGCGTCCGAGCGCGACGACAGCGCCTCGATCGCCGCCATCTGCGTAAAGGCCGCGGCACACGAGCTGCTGTTGATCATCAGCGTTTCGAACTTTTGGGCCAGGGGCAGTGGCGCCACCGCGAACCCGAGCCGCCAGCCGCACATCGCGTAGGCCTTACTCAAGCCATCCGAATAGATGGTGCGCTCGAGCATCCCTGGGACAGTCATGATCGACGCGTGATGGCCGTCGTAGGTGATCTGGCCGTACACCTCGTCGCTCAGCACATGGAAGTCATGCCGCATCGCGAGCTCCGCGATCTGCTCGAGATCGCGAGTCGAGAGCACGCCGCCGGTCGGGTTCTGCGGCGAGTTGATGACCATCAGCTTCGTTCTGGGCGTGATCTTCGATTTCAGTTCCTCGATGTCGAGCCGGAAGTCATTGCGCTCACGCAGCGGGATGCCGACCGGCGTCCCTCCCGCAAGCGTCGCGGCCGACGCATAGATGGCGTAGCCGGGGTCGGGGACGATGACCTCATCACCCGGGTCGACCAGGGCCAGCATGGTGAAGAGGAGGACATTCTTCGAACCCGGGACCATCACCACCTGCTCCGGCTTGACCTCGACCTCGTACCAGCGCCGGATCCAGTCGGCCACCGCCTGGCGGACCGGCATCAAGCCCCCGGCCGGCGTGTAATGGGTATAGCCGTCGTGGAGTGCGCGTTCGGCCGCGTCGACGATGTTGGGCGGGGTCGGAAAATCGGGTTCGCCGATCTCCAGGTGCACAATGTTGCGTCCCTGGGCTTCCAGCTTGCGGGCTTTCGCCAGCACCTCAAAGGCGGTCTCAGTGCCGATGTCGTCCATCCGCCGCGCCAACTTCATGCCGCTATCCTCTCACGCCGAACGGGCCAAGATCGCCCCGATACGACTCCCAGGTGACGCGGATGTCCTGCACACGGGCCTGGCGCGGCCCGTGGCGCAGCTCATTGAGAAAGGTCGCTAACGCCGCCCCATCGCCCTCCGCCTCCACCTCCACGGCGCCATCGTCTCGATTGCGGACATAGCCTTCAAGGGCCAGCCGGCGAGCGTGCCGTTCGGCGAAGAAGCGGAAACCAACCCCCTGCACGTCGCCTGTGATCTCCGCCTTCAATCGGCGGCGATCTGGGCTCGCTTTGTCACGCACAATTGGTCGATCAGGTGTGCGCGAGCGGGGCCGTGGTGACCACGACGGAGACGCGCTTCGGCGCGTCCGGGATCGCCTCGAGCGTGCGGCGGACGACCGGCAGGTACGCCTGGACCAGTTGGCGCGCGGATTGTTCCGTGGGCGCACCGATGACCAGGTTCTGGTCGTCACAGTGACAGCAGATGGCGGTCCCTTCCCACAGGTAGTAGGCCGTGTCGGGCAGGTTCAGACTCAAGAGGAGCTGGAGCTCCTTCCAGACTCCTGCCGTCCCCTGCATTGCGACTTATCGTACTACCCCCGGCACGCCTAAGCTACGTCCAAAATGGCCCTGACCCAGGAGGTCAAACATCTGGCCAGCTCGCTCGGTTTTTGCGCCGTCGGGATCACCGGCGCGGATCCGTTCACGCCAGCAGCCGAGGTGGCGGCGCGGCGAACCCACGATGGCTTGATGGATGGCCTCAGCTGGTGGTCGGAGGCCCGGGTTCAGGCCAGCGCCGACCCGCGCCGCGCAACCCCCGATGCGCGGAGCATCATCGCCCTCGCCTTCCCGTACCCTGCCAAAAATCACTCAAACGCTCCCTCCCCCACTCGGGGAGGGCAGGGTGGGGGCGCTGGTCCTCGAGGAAGAATCGCCTCTTATGCCCTTGGTCGCGATTACCACGAAGTGCTGCTCGAGCGCATGCAGCCGCTGGTCGAGATGCTGCGCCAGCGCGGGTATCGCGCCAAGACTTACGTCGACCATGGATGGATGCTCGATCGCGCCGCCGCCGCGCGGGCCGGTATCGGCTGGTTGGGAAAGAACACGAACCTGCTCGTTCCCGGCACTGGCTCCAATGTCCTTCTCTGCGAGATCGTCACCTCCGCCGAGCTCGACCTCGACCAGCCGCTCGCCAAGAACTGCGGCAGCTGCAACGCCTGCATGCGCGTGTGCCCGACCGGCGCCCTCCTCGCGCCGGGCGTGCTCGATAACCGCAAATGCATCTCGTACTGGACGATCGAGCATCGCGGTGTCATCCCGCGGGAGATGCGACCGCCAATCGGCGACTGGGTGTTCGGCTGCGATCTCTGCCAGGAGGTCTGCCCCATAAACGCCGCCGGCGACGCCCAGACGCCGAGGCCGAGCGCCGATGCCTTCGGTCCCTTGCTCGATGGACGCCCGGCACTGGAGGAGCTCCTGAGCCTGGACGAAGAGGCGTTTCGGGCACGCTTTCGCGAGAGCGCCCTCTGGCGGACTCGACGTTCCGGCCTCCTGCGCAATGCCTGCATTGCCCTGGGTAATGTCGCCGACCGTTCCTCCGTCCCGGCCTTGCGCCGCGCGATCCAGGACCGCGATCCGCTGGTGCGGGGCCACGCCGCCTGGGCGCTAGGGCGGCTCGGCGGCCCAGCGGCAAAGCGCGCCCTCGAGGGCGCGCTTAGGCGCGAAGCCGACGCTTGGGTGCGGGAGGAGTGCGGGCTGGCACTCGAGGAGTGCGGGCCGCTCGCCGTCCGCTCAGCGGCTTCACCGCCGACCCCTCTTCAGCCCGAGCCAGCATGAAGACGAGGTCGGACAGCCGGTTCACGTAACGCAGCACCTCGGCGTTATGCAGTTGTCCCGCCTGCTGAAGCGCCACGATGCGACGCTCCGCCCGTCGCACCACCGTACGCGCCACGTCGAGCTCGGCGGCGGCCGGCGTGCCACCGGGGATGACGAAGGCATCGGGCAAAGGAAATCTTCGCTCCAGGCCGGCGATCTCCGCCTCGAGCCGCTGCGTGAACTCTGGCGTGACCACCATGAAGTGCGCTTCGAGCTTGCCGTACTCGGCGGCATCAGTCGCCAGCTCGGCGCCTACCGTGAAAAGCTCGCTCTGGATCCTGAGGATGATGGCGTGCCGGCCGCGGTCCTTGACCTGGGCGCGGGCCGATCCCAGCGACGAAATTGCCTCATCGACCGCGCCGTAGGCCTCGGTGCGCAAGTCGGTCTTCGAGACCCTGCCGCCGTAGAGCAGGCCGGTCTGGCCCGCGTCTCCGGTTTTCGTAACGATGCTCTTGCGCGCCACCCTGATGGACCGGCTAGGCGGCGCCCCGCGCCAGCACTTCCTGCGACCATTGCTTCAGGATTTTCTGGTGCGTGGTGAATGCCAGGGGCGGCAGCCGGTCGGGTGTGAACCACTCGACTTGCTGCACCTCGTCGCCCGCCGCCGGCTGCCCGTCGACGAGCCGTGCCCGGTAAAAAAGCCCGACGATGCCTGCTCGTCCCAATCGACAAAGCCCCCCGGCAATCCCCAGAGCCCACGACCCGGCTCGATGTCACGTCGCACCAGCAGCACCCGGCCTTCGTCTTCGATGACAGCAGCCGCGACGACTTTCGGATTGCGAAAGAAGACCTGGTCACACGAGGAGCAGACGCTGAGCTGCTGCCTTCCAATCGGCCGGGTTTCGGTTTTGGACCCGCAGCTCGAGCAGTAGGCGATCATCCGCGGCGGCTGAGCCGCCAGCCGGCGGGCACGACCAGAACCGCCGCTACCAGCTTGATCGCATCGCCGATCAAGAATGGGAACAGTCCTAACGCCATGACTTTCTCCGGCGGCACCAGGTGCGCCAGCCAGAGCAAGCCGAAGAAATAGATCGCGACTTCGCCGCTGAGCATCGCGATGACGGTCAGCGTCCAATCGCGGGTCCAGCCGCGATCCGCGAACCATCCCACCAGGAAGGTGGCGACCACGAAGCCAATCAGGTAGCCGTAGGTAAAGGTGCCGGCCGCGGCGGCAAAGACGGGCAGGCCGGCAAAGCCTTCTGCCAGGTAGAGGACCATGGCGGCTGTCCCCAGGCGCGCGCCCAGCACGGCGCCGGTGACGAGCACGGCAAAGGTCTGCCCGGTGATGGGCACCGGCGTAAAGGGCAACGGGATCGCGACGTGCGCCATCAGCGCCGTAAAGAGACTGAAGCCGATCACCAACCCGCCGTCGCTGAGCAGCGACCGCTCGGGAACCCATTGCCGGATCAGCGCGCCTGATGGTGCGGGACGCATTGAGAAATCGTAACGCCTAGCGGCGAGCGCGGTGGCGGTACGGGAGCTACGAAAGGCGCCGATCGGCTTCGTCGATGTCGATCTCGCCTCGAGCCAGCTGCTCCAGCGTGCTCAGCGGTGGGTCCGGCGCAGCTTTATCCACCAGGCCTAGCTTGGCCAGCAACGCATCAAACCGGCCACGTGCCGTGGGATAACTGACTCCGAGATGGCGCTCGAGGTCTTTCATGTTTCCGCGTGAGGCGAGGAAGACGCGAAGCACCTCTCGGTCTTCTTTGCCAAGCGAGCAGAACTCGCACGTTTCGAAGGCGCCCGAGAGCTCGGTCCCGCAGTCGCGGCAGCTCATTCGCGTCAGCGTCAGCTTGCTGCCGCAGACCGGGCAATCGCTCGGCGCGGCCCGAACCCCATCCGTCACCGATCCGCCGTCACCCTGACCGAGCCCATGTTGCTGTCGATCAGCAGCGATCCCGCGCCATCGCCGATGGTGACCTCCTGGATGCCATTGATCGCCGCCGTCCCCGGCAGGTCCACCTTGCCCATCGAGGCGCGCGCCTTGATCCGAACGCTGCTCCCCGGCTCGAGCTGCAGGCTCACGCTGCCAGCGTCGCAGCCAATCCTTGAGTCGCCATCGTCGAGCCGGCCCGAGGCCCGCACCGACCCCGCTTGAACCGACAGGTTGAGTTCGCCTCGGATGCCCTCGATCACGGCTGAGCCGGCCTGGACATCGGCCCGAATCGGTCCCTCCATGCCGCGGACCCGGCAGCTGCCAGCTTGCAGCTGGAGGTCCAGCGCCAACGAGGGATTCAGCCGGATCAGCAGCTTTTCCTTCCCGGCGTTGCGTCCGAACCCGAAGAAGAAGCCTCCCCAATCGTCGGCGGTCTCCGCCTCGAAGACCATGATGTCGCCATCGATCCGGGCCTGATGCGGGCCTTCAGCCACCGCGTCCCTCACGCTGGCGTCGCCAATGATTTCCAGGCTCCCGAGCCGCCGCACCACCTGGACTTTGCGGATTGCCGTGTCCGCGGATTGGTGGACGGCCTTGATCGAATCTAGCTGTGCGGCCGCCTCTTCGGGCGTGATGGTCCCGGCGGCCACCCGGCTAAGGATTTCGCGTCGATCTGGCTTTTCCATGGCCAGAATATAAAGCGCAGCTTATTAAATTGTCAAGGCGACTTGCTAATTAGAGCCGGCCTGAGTCTGCGCGAGTTCAGGACTGGCGGCATGCTCGAACTCGGGACGAGGGGCCAACAGCGCCAGATCCTCCTCCTGCAATGGCGCCGACTCCACCGTGCGGCCGGCCTTGGCCGCCGCCACAATCTCATCCTTGTGGAGTCGGATCCGGCGCATCCCCAGCGGGCACTTGAGGTACTCGGCCATCGGCTCGTCGCAATAGCCCATCCGCTGCTCGCCGCACTTGGGCTGCACCGGTTTGGCCAGCTCGGGAAAGCGGGCCTTCAGCGCATTTCGGGCCCGGGCCCACATGTGCCGGATCTCCCACTGCGCGCGCCAGCAAAGGCGCAGGTCGGCGATATGGAGAAATTCCTCGAAGTTGACGGTAAAGGTCAGGTTGGTGGTGGCGGCGTTAGGAAGTAGAAAGCGGGCATCCTCCGCGGGGATGCCCGCCTTGAGCGCCAGATCGTACAGCTCGCCCACCCGCCGCATGAACGCCAGGTACTCGTCCCGCAATCCGGCTTGCTCCCAGGTCTCCGGAACGACGAACGGAAAGTCCGCTTCCTTGAAGGCGTAGTACCGCTGCGACTGCTGGTCGAAGGTGATGCCGTTGTTGTGCCGCACCAGCTGATGGCTGGCCGAGCGAGAGAGGCCGCTGACCCCGAAGGTGAAGTAGACCTGCGTGCGCGGCGAGGAGTGGCCACTCTTCAGCTTGTCGAAGATGAAGCTCTTCATCTTCTCTTCGGAGATCTTGCCCGACTCGATATCGGCCCAGATCTGCTGGGGCGTGAACTTCGAATAGCAGGTGCGAAAGGCGACGTACATCACACGGACGGGATCCGGCGTATGGGTCAGCAGCTGAACGTCGAGCGCGGTTTCCATCCGGGGCCGGTTTATTGTCCGACTCCACAACATCTGGTGTCAAGACCGACCTTTATCCACCATCTGTGGAAATCCTGGGGACAACGTATCATGAGCCAAAATGCCGGTCACCGCTGCCGATTTCAATCTCCAGGGGCGGGTTGACAACTATCGAGAACGCCTCTACGAGCTCCTGGTCGATCTCGATGGGCTGGTCCGCGAGCAGATGAATGAAGTCAACGCCCAAAAGCTTGGCGGGAGCGGCGTCATCAGCTACGAGCGCCAGCCGCCGCGCTGGACCCTGGCCTGGCGAGAGAAAGGCCAACGCCGCAATTTCGAAGTCAACCTGATGGCGTTCGCCCAGGGTGGCGCCTGGGTAATCCATGGACGGATGGGCCTGAACCGGCCGTTTCGGAACCTGAAGAGCGTGCATGAGCGCGACCAAGCGGCGATCCGACAGGAGATCCTCGACCAGCTCACCGTAGACGAAACCATCCTTTAGCAATCCACGGAGCCCGGCGTTAATCGCTTCCCAGTGCGTGACGGAGGATCTCGGCCACACTCCAAGCCTGCGCGATGCAGCCGACCGGCCGAAAGGGCGGCTCGGGCTCGAAGATCTCGCTGACGCTGCCGAGCCCGGCCTCATGAAGGTGCGCGAGGAATGGTTCGAGCAGTTGCTTCGCTCCAGCCCGATCACCAGTAATCCTCTGGCGGGCGTCCAGGTAGGGGCCGAGTAGCCAGGGCCAGACCATTCCCATGTGGTAGGCCGCGTCGCGTGCCTGCTGGTCGCCGCGGTAGATAGGTCGGTAGCGCGGGTCCTCCGGCGTCAGCGTTCGCAATCCATAGGGCGTGTGCAACTTCGCGGTAACACAGTCGAAGGCGGCCCGTGCGCGGTCTCCGTCCAGAAGCGGATATCCCAGCCCGAGCGCAATCACCTGGTTTGGGCGAAGGCTCGTATCGTCGCCCTCAGGCCCGTCGATGCAGTCATAGAAATAGCCGCCGTCCGCAAACCAGTAGCGCCGCTGCGCCGATTCGAACGCCTGGGTCGCCATCGCCCGATATTCTCCGGCCGGCCTCCCGGCTCGCTCGCACCAGTCGGCGGTCAACCGCAGGGCGTTGTACCAGAGCGCATTGATCTCGATCGGTTTGCCACGCCGCGGCGTTACCACCCAGTCCTGAACGCGGGCATCCATCCAGGTGAGCGCATACCCCTCTTCCCCTCCGGCAAGCAAGCCGTCGCGCTGGTCCACCGCGATTCCGTGGTGCGTGCCGCGCCGATGCCAGTCGATGATGTCTTCAACAAGCTGGAGGCGCTCGACGATGAAGCGCCAGTCGCCGCTGGCGCGCAGGTAGGCGGCGATTGCCTGGAACAGCCAGAGCGTCGCATCCATCGCGTCGTACTCGGGCGCCTGGCCGCCATCGGGGAACCGGTTTGGAATCAGTCCCTGGTTTAGGAACCGCAGATTGGTTTCCAGGACCGCGCGCGCCTCCCATAAGCTTCCAGGCCGTAACGCCAGGCCGGGGAGGCTGATCATGCTGTCGCGCCCCCAATCGGTGAACCAGTGATAACCCGCGATCACGGTCCGCGAGCTATCCCTCCCGCCTTGGGGGGCCGCGTGGGGGCTGAGAGCCGGCGACCGCGTAACGCGGAACTGCTCGGCGGCGATCGTCAGCTGGGTGGCCAGCGGATTTGTCGCCGGCCCAAGCGCACTCGACTGCCGGCGACGGGCAGCTTCGAAGGATGTCATGACGTTCCACCCGGGCGGCGCCGACTCGGTGCCGGCGATCACCACGGCCTCGATGCCCGGCTCGAGGTCAACCTCGCAAATCCCGGGCGTGAACAGGTCTTCTTCGGCATCGAGTCCACGCTCGCGTTCCGCGCGGTGCAAGACGCGCCAGTACCAGTCCGGTCCGCTGCGCAGGGTCGGCGCTGGCCGCACCTCGAAGGAGCTGCGGACCCCGGCGGCGTCGACGATCCATCCATCGCTGGTCTCGGCGATGTCGAAACCGCCGGGCCCGTGACGCTGCTCGTGGTAGTCCCGATGCGCAAACAGCGGTCGAATCCGCAGCCGGACTCCATCACCGTCGACCAACCGGTAGCTGATGACCGTCCGGTTGACGTTGTGCTCCATCCAGAGCCGCTTCTCGATCGTCCGTCCAGCCAGGCTCCAGCGAAAGCACGGCAGCATGCCGTCGATCTCCGCAAGCTGGAGTTGCTTGAAACCATCTGGATAGAGCGTGCCGTCCCAGTATTCCTGTGCCGAAATGGGCTGCGGTTCCGCACCGGGCAGCACCAGCCACTCTTCGATTTCGGCGAGCAACAGCATGCGCCTGACCGGTGGATCGATCGCGGCCACCAACAGTCCGTGGTAGCGACGCGTGTTGACGCCGGCGATCGTCCCGGAGGCGAAGCCACCGAGGCCATTCGTGACCAGCCATTCACGGGTCAGCGCCAGGTCGAGGTCGAGAGCGGGCTGAAGATCAATCCGAATCGCCACGAGCCCCTAATAGTAGGTGGCGCTCAGCGCCGCGCCAGCAGCGCCAGCCGCGGCACGGGCGGCAGCAGGAAGATTCCAGTCGCCACCCGATCCACCGCTTGAAATCCGACAGTCTGCAGCTGACGGGCAAGCGTGTTCGGATCCCGCAAGATGAAGGCGGGCGGGAGACCGCTGGCCCGCGCGCTGATGAAGAGCGGCGCCGAGAAGGGGCTCTTCTTGAATTCCCAGATCAGGAATCGTCCGTTCGGTCGGAGCACGCGGTGGACTTCCGCAAAGGCGCGCAACAGGGCATCGTCGTCCAGGTGCTTGATCACATGCGAGCTGATCACGACGTCAAAGGATTGGTCCTCGAACGGCAGCTCGGTCGCAAACGCGACCCGGAGCTCGACCCGACCATCGAACCCGGCTCGGTGCAACTCCCGACGGCCGAGCTCGATCAAGGCCGGCGAGACGTCAACGCCGATCGCCGGCTGGGTGAAGGCAATCCGCTCGGACAGCGCGATCAAGAGATTGCCGATACCGCATCCAAGATCGAGCACGCGATCGCGGGCGTCGATGCGAGCCGCCGCCAGGATGCGCCGGTATGGCGTGTTGATCACCCAGAGACCACGGCGTGAAAAGACGTATCGCATGCCAATGCCGCGCAGCCCGGTCGTGAACCAGTCCGCGTAATGGCGCCCGATGCTGTCCTGGTCGATTCGGTCAGGCATGGTCGATGCGAGGAAGCAGGGCCACCGCGGCGACAACCGCGGGCATCGCCGCGATCCAGCGGGCGTGGGCCGGTCGGGTTCTTGCCACCCGCGCCAGCAACGAAACCGCGACCAGCGCCGTGACACCGACTGCAATCGCGATGAGCGGGCGCGAGGCAAGGGCTGCAACCACCACCAGGCTGCCGGCCAGCGCGCATCCCAGCATCACCCGAATGGATTGGTCACGACCGAGCGCAACGGCGAGCGGCCGGATTTCGGCGGCAGCGTCCGTTTCAATATCGGGCAGGCCGTCGGCCAGGTGAATCGCCACGGCGAGAAATGCGCCGGCAATCACCAGCCACGCAAAGCTGCCGGGAGGGCGGCCGGCAATCAGCCCGACCCACGTGGGGAGCAACGGGAACGCGATTGCAAAAGGCAGAAAGCTGAAGGGCGTAGGTTTCGCCCAGAGATCGTAAAACCATCCGGAGGCAAGCCCGATGAGAACGACGATCCCGGGCACTGCACCGAACGCGAGCATGCCCGGCAACGTGAAGAGCGCGAAGAGAATCGCCAGCCCGAGCGCGACACCGGACGGAAGATGCCCGAGCACCAGTGGCTTCTTGCGTCCCGCGGCCGCGTCCCGCGCTCGATCGGCCCAATCGTTCAACGTGCTGATCGAGAGCTGCGTCATCAGGACGGTCGCCATGATCGCACCCAGGCGTGGGTCGCTCCAGCCGAGGCCGAGGAGCAGGCCGAAGCCGCCCGCGGCAGCGGTGGTGGCGAGTGAAGGCCAGGGATGGACCATCTCCCAGACGAGCCGCAACTCGAACCAGACGGCTCGAGCGGTTAGTGCGGCTGGCCTTGATGGACCTGGGGTTCGGCGACCGGGATCCGAAGCCGTTCCGAGTTGTCCGAGCCGCCAATCGGCAGCGAGATCGTGAGGATGCCGTGCGTCAGCATCGCCTTCGCGCCGGCCGGACGCACCGGTTTTGGCAGCTCCACCTCGCGATGTGACGTACCGACGGTCCACTCATGCTGAAGGTAACGCTGCTGCTCCTGCGCATATCGCGCCTCAGCGTTGACGATCAAACGGCGCCCCCTGAGCTCGACCGACACGGTGTCATGATGTGCGCCTGGGATCGGCATTGCGACCGTGAGCTGGTCGTTTGACTCGTAGATGTTGATCGGCGGTGCCTCGATCGCGGTCTGCTTTGCCATCTTGAAAATAGCCTACCCGAGCGAGCTCAGCTCATGGGGCTTTCTTCGGGATCCACCGCATGGCCGTCGATGATGCGGGCGTCGAGACGCATCGGAAAGGCATCGAGTCCCCGGTCCTCGAGGATTCGGGCGATACAGGCGTCGCTGCCGCCGACGTAAGTCTCGGCCAGATCAATCTCGGTCGCGACGCACCAGGATCGATCCTCGGGCCACCACAAGTTTGGCGTTTGCCACGAAAGATTCCACTCCATGGATTTGATTACGTCGATCGGTCCCTGGAACAGCAGGTAGGCTCGGTTGGGAACCCTGACTTTGGGAACAGGTTCATAGCGATCCTGATCGAGGAATCCAAAGCCGTCCCAGATGCCAAACCAACAACGGTCAGCTGCGAAGGTGAATNNNNCAGGGGCGCTCCCACGGCCAGAGCGATCGCTCGATCCAGCTGGCCGCGGCGGTGCTGCTCGCCAGCTCCATTCCATCGGGTATCCGCCACTCGACGGGCGGCGGCGTCGTCGAAGATGCGTCGGTCAGCCAGGCCTGGCTCGATTGCTGCCGCGGTCGCGCCCAGCGCCACCGCCAGCGCTTCAACTCAAATCCGCTCGAAGTTTCTCCGCAGCTCCCAGTCCGTGACCGCGCTGTCGAAGCTCTTGCGCTCGAGCCGCGCCGCGTGAAGGTAGTGCTCGACGACCTGGTCGCCGAAGGCGCTGCGAGCTACCTCGCTCTGCTCGAGCGCATTGATCGCTTCGGTGAGATTGCTCGGCACGCGTGGAAGATCGCGGGAGGTGTAGGCGTCGCCCCTGAACTCGGGGGGAAGCTCGAGCTTGTTTTCGATTCCATGCAGACCCGCGGCAATGGTCGCCGCAAACGCCATATAGGGATTGCCGTCCGCGCCAGGGATGCGGCACTCGACCCGCAAGCTCGGGCCGTGGCCGACGATCCGGAAGCCGCAGGTGCGGTTGTCCCAGGCCCAGACCACCGACGTTGGCGCGAACGAGGTGGCCTGGTAGCGCTTGTAGGAGTTGACGTATGGCGCGTAGAACAACGAAAACTCGCGAGCGAGTGCAATCAGACCCGCCAAATAATGCTGAAACAGCGGCGACATGCCGTGGGGGCCAGCGTTTGCCGAATGGAACAGCGCGCGATCACTCTTTACATCCCAGAGCGACGAGTGCAGGTGAAACGAGCTGCCCGCCTGGGCCATCGACCACTTGGCCATGAAGGTCACCGCCACCTGGTTGAGCGCGGCGATCTCCTTTACGCCGTTCTTGTAGAGCACGTGGCGATCGGCCATCTCCAGCGCTTCCGCATAGCGCAGATTGATTTCCTGCTGGCCAAAGCCCCACTCGCCTTTACTGTTCTCGACCGGGACGCCGGCGGCCTCCATGCCGTTGCGAACCAACCGGTTGAACCACTCCGCCTTGGTGCCTTGCAGGATGTGGTAGTCCTCGATGTACCGGCCGTACGGCTCGAGACCGCTGTAGTCCTTGGCGGCCGCTTGCTCGTACGTGTCGCGAAACAGGTAGAACTCCAGCTCCGAGGCGGTTTTCGGATTAAAGCCCAGCTTGCGTGCCCGATCGACCTGCCGGCGCAACACCTGCCGGGGCGCGATGTCAACCGGGCGGCCATCCATCGTCTCGACGTCGCAGAGAATGACTGCGGTCTTTTCCAGCCAGGGGAGGCGCCGAATCGTCGAGAGGTCGGGGCGACCGTGCATGTCGCCGTAGCCGGTCCCCCAGTTGGTGAACTTGAAGCCCGGCAGCGGCTCATTGTCGATGTCCATCGCCAGCAGGTAGTCGCAGGCGTGCAGACCCTCATCGACATGGTCGAGGAAGTACGGTCCGGTCAGCCGCTTGCCCATCAAGCGTCCCTGCAGATCGGCGATCGCGATGATCACCGTGTCGACCTCACCGCCCTTGACCTGCCGAATCAACTGCTCCAGCGTGAGCTTCGCGGTCTTCTCCTCGGCTCGTCGTGCCGCGCCGTTCGGCCGCTCCGTACGTGTGACCGCCGATCGCTGCCGCGCCGTACTGACGTTCCGAGCCATCTCGATCCCTCCTCCCTACTCCAGGCTGATGAACACGTTCTTGACTTCCGTGTAGAGCTGTAGCGCGTGCATGCCGAGCTCACGACCGATGCCGCTTCGTTTGTAGCCGCCGAAGGGCGCTTCCTGGTGGACGCTGCGGCTGCTGTTGATGCTGAGCACGCCGGTGCGGACGCCCTTTGCGACACGCAGCGCGCGACCGATGTCGCGGGTCCAGATGGAGCCGGAGAGCCCGTACTGGTTCGCGTTCACGAGGCGAACGACCTCCTCTTCGTCCTTGAACGCGATGATGGTCAATACCGGGCCGAAGATTTCCTCCTGGGCGATCCGCATCCGATTGTCGGCGTTGTCGAAGACGGTGGGTTCGAGGAAGCTTCCGTTCGCTGGTCGGCCGGCGGGGGTCGAGCCGCCGGCGATCAACCGCGCGCCTTCCTTGTTCCCCACATCGATGTAGCCCTGAACGCGCTCGCGCTGCTTGACCGAAATCAACGGGCCCATCTCGGTTTGCTCATCGAGCGGATCGCCGACGCGTAGGGCCTTTGTCCCCGCCGCCACGCGCTCGTCGAATTCCTGAGCGATCGACCGCTGCACGAAGGCACGGCTGCGGGCGCAGCAGTCCTGGCCGGCATTGCCGAACACGCTCGCCACCGCCGCCGGCGCCGCCTTTGCCAGATCAGCGTCCTCAAAGATGATGTTCGGCGACTTGCCACCCAGCTCCAACGAGACGCGGGTAATGTTCGGCGCGGCCTGTTGCAGGATGCTGACGCCGGTTAGCGTCTCGCCGGTGAACGCGATCTTGTCAACGTCCGGGTGCCCGGCGAGCGCGTTTCCGGTGATCGAACCTGGGCCTGTGATCACGTTGAGCACGCCCTCGGGCAGCCCGGCTTCGAGCGCAATTCGCCCTAGCTCGATGGCGGTGAGCGGGGTGTAGCTCGCCGGCTTGAGGATGGCAGTGTTTCCCGCTGCCAGCGCCGGAGCGACCTTCCAGGACGCGATCGACAGCGGAAAGTTCCAGGGCACGATCAGGGCCACCACCCCGACCGGCTCGCGCAGCGTGAAGTCGAGTCCGGGCGAGGTGACCGGAATCGTCTCGCCGAAGATACGGGTCGCCGCGCCGGCATAGTATTCGAAACACTGGGCGGCACCAAGGACCTCATCGCGCGCATCGCGGATCGGTTTGCCGGCGTTCCGCGCCTCGAGCGTGGCCAGCCGATCGACCTCCTTGCGGATCAGCTCGGCAATCCGATAGAGAACCCTGGCTCGTCCGCTTGCCGGCATATTGCTCCAGCTCCCCGATTCGTACGCGGCACGGGCGGCCTCTACCGCAGTATCGACATCGGCTGGAGAGGCGCTCGCCGCCCGCGCCATCACCTCGCCGGTCGCCGGCTCGAGGATGTCGAAGGTCGCGTCTTTTTCAGCCGAATGCCATCGTCCGCCGATCAGCAGCCGGGACGGCGACTCCACCGTGACCATCAGAAGTAGTTTGACGTGATGCCGCCATCAACCACCAGCGCGGCACCGTTGGTCCAGGTCGACTCATCTGACGCAAGGTAGACAGCGAGCGCGACGACGTCATCGGCATGGCCGAAGCGACCCATCGGAATGCGGTTAAGCCGGATGCGTTTCTTGTTCTCGTCCTTGAGCAGATCACGCATCAAGGGCGTCTCGATCGGGCCCGGACAAATCGCGTTCGACCGCACACGCTTCGGCCCAAACTGCACTGCAAGCGACTTTGTGAGCGCGATCACCGCGCCTTTGCTGGCGGTATAGGCGTCCTGCGGCACGGTACAGCCGACGAGCGCGACAAAGGAGGCGATGTTGATCACCGACCCCCCACCCGCCTTGATCAGCTCGGGAATCCCGTGTTTGCAACAGAAGGCCAGGCCTTTGACGTTGATCGCCATCGTCTTGTCCCAGATCGCATCGGTCGTCGTCAACACCGACTCATCCGCCTCATCGAAGATGCCCGCGTTGTTATAGAGCACGTCGAGCTTGCCGAAGCGGTCGACCGCGGTCCTGACGCAACGCTGGACGTCTGCCT
>VBHQ01000093.1 GCA_005880395.1 Chloroflexota bacterium | reverse complement strand
TCGGCCCGTCCGCAGCGCTTTTCGTCGGCGACCGGGTACGCGAAGATGTCGAAGGTCCCAAGCGACTCGGCATGCGTGCCGTCCTCACACGCGAATGGCGCCAGGAGGATGACCCCGGCGTCGCCGATTTCGTGATTGAGCGGCTGGGCGAGCTATCCCCGATCGTCGCCCGGCTGCGTTCCGGACGTCCTACCCCCGATACCTATAATTAATTCGACGTCGCGCGAGTAGGATCGCGGATGGGTTCTGGAGGTAGGGGCGGTGGACTTCCGCGAGTATCTGAAGCGCAAGTGTCGCGAGCAGAACATATCGCTGCACCGGTTGGCGGTCCGCTGCGACCTGAACCAGATCTACTTCTACCAGGCGGTCAATAAGAACAAGGAAAATCCACCACCCTGGGTCCTTCGCCGGGCTGCCCCGCATCTGGGCGTGACCTATGTGGAGTTGCTGATCGCCGCCGGGCACCTGAGTGAGGACGACCTTCGGGAATACAACGCTCAGGCCGGGCCGCCGTCCAAAGAGCGGGAGCGCGAGCGGGAAAAGGTCTCGGTCTAAGCCGCCGGATCAGGCGGAGTTCGTCGCGCTGCCGGATTGGAAGTCGGTGTAGTGATAGGTGATGTCCCAGTTGAAGTCTGGTGCGTCCACGCGCGTCTTCATCTGGTGCACCAGGTGATCGCTGGATGAGATCCACACCTCGACCTGGATCGCCGAGCCGGTCAGCTCGGCTTCAACCCCCGGATCGAGGGGATTCGACTTATCAGCCTGCAGCTGCCCGACGTATTTGCCGGTATCGACGCTCAAGGAGAAGTGGTGGACGTCGATGTTGTCCATCGTGATGTCGCCCAGGTCGTCGGAGGCGCGGATGGCGCGCACGAACTCAAGGTTGGAGATGGGGTCCATGCCGGGCGCGACCTGCGCCTTGCTGTTCCCGGTCACGTCGTTCCACTTTGGTGACTGCGACGGGATCTGGACGTACTCATGGCCGTTTTCGATCCGCATGTTCTCGACCAGGCTGATGTACTGACCGTTGGCTCCGGGAACACTGAGCTGGAGACTGAGATTCTCTTTGTGCGGGTAAACCAGGTCACCTGAGCCGGTCACCTTGACGCCCGGCAGGCCGTTGAACACCATGGTGCCGTTCAACGAGAGGTGCACGCTCGTCAACTTTCCCATGGCGTCGCCCGCCAGCGCGATATTGGAGCCCGGATCAGCCGTCGGGGCGGTTGGGCCAAGCGACCCCGGAAGCATCGAGTTGACCGCGCCGCTCTTCCAGATCAGCAGGCACGACGCGATCGCCACGACCACAGTGATCACGCGCCCCATCGACCACGCAACGTGACCCCCAAACCTTCCTTGCTAAGAGAAAGCGCGGCCCGCCGGAAGGAGGGGTTGTCGTTGGATCCGAAGAGGGGGGACGGGAGTCAGGGACGCCGGCGGGCCTAGCCAGCCACGGGATCATAAGTCGGTAACGGCACGCGTGACACGCCATATACCCGTTTGTTACGTGGCTGTTACGCGGCTAGACTGCGACCATGCAGCGCGTCGTGATGCACGTCGACCTCGACGCGTTTTATGCCTCGGTCGAGCAGTTGCGGCGTCCCGAGCTACGCGGAAAGCCGGTGATCGTCGGTGGGGCGGGCGTACCCGGTGAGCGGGGGGTCGTCGCGGCCGCGTCGTATGAGGCGCGGCCCTTCGGCGTGCGCTCCGCCATGCCGCTCAGCCGCGCCCGGCGCCTCTGTCCGCAGGCGATCTTCGTGCCCTGTGACTTCAAGGCCTATCGGGAAGCGTCGCGCTCGGTCTTCGACATCCTCGACCACTACTCGCCGATCATCGAGCCCATCGCGCTGGATGAGGCGTACCTGGATTGCACGGGCCAGGAAGCGTTGATGGGACCGCCCCAGGCCGTCGCCGTTCGGCTGCGCGACGAGGTCAAGCGCCAATGCGGACTGGATATCAGCATCGGCGTGGCGAGCTCGAAGCTTGTGGCGAAAGTCGGTTCCGAGCTGCGCAAACCGCGCGGCCTGGTCGTCGTCGCGCCGGGAGACGAGGCCACCTTCCTCGCCCCGCTGCCGCTCTCGAGGCTTCCCGGCTGCGGCCCGGCGACAGCCGCGCGCCTGCAGCGTGTCGGCGTCCGCACCATCGGCGACCTGGGGGCGCTCCCTGATCCATTGCTGGGAGAGCTCTTCGGCCAGTACGGCAGGGCGCTTGGCGCGCACGCGCGCGGCATGGATACGAGCCCGGTGATGCCGCCTGGCGATCCAAAAAGCATCTCCCGGGAGGTCACCTTCGATAAAGACCAGGTCAACATCACCAAGGTGCGTGAGACCGCGCTCGGGCTCCTGCAGGATGTCAGCCAGAGTCTCCGCGGACATGGACTGTCTGCCCGCACGGTATGCCTGAAGATTCGATACCACCCGTTCGACACGCAATCGCGGCAGGCGACGCTGGCCCTCGCGACCGACCGCGATGACGAGCTGGCCAGCGCCTTGCGGCAGCTGTTCGAGACCCAGATCGACCGCACCCGACCGGTCCGCCTGATCGGCGCCGGTGTGAGCAACCTGGAGCCGAGCTCGGCCCAGCTCAACCTGCTCGAGGAGCGGTCCGCGCGCCGGGTGCAACTCGATCAGCAGCTGGACGAGCTGCGTGAACGCTATGGGGATCAGGTCATCGTCCGCGGCATGGCGCCCACGCCGCACCAGAAAGATGTCCGGCGAGACGACCTCGATCGCCTTCGGGGAGCTGGGCGTTGAAGGCGGCCCGCCTGACCCACCTGGGACCTGGGGGCGATGTCCACATGGTCGACGTCTCGGCGAAGCCGATCACGACTCGAGAGGCCCGCGCTCGTGGCACGGTTCGAATGACCGCGCAGGCGCTCCGGGCGATCGTCGAAGGCAACCTGCCCAAAGGCGATGTCATGACCACCGCCCGAATCGCCGGTATCCAGGCCGCCAAGCGAACGAGCGAGTTGATCCCGATGTGTCATCCACTGGCGCTGAGCCTGGTTGACGTCGACTGCACGCCGAACGAGCGAACGCCGGGCGTCGATGTCACGTCCCTGGTTCGCTGCCAGGGGCAAACCGGCGCCGAGATGGAGGCGCTTACCGCGGTCGCGGCCGCCGCACTCACAATCATCGACATGGCCAAGAGCGCCGACCGATGGATGACGATCGAGGGCATCACACTGATCGAGAAGCGCGGGGGGAAGAGCGGGACGCAGCGGCGACCGAAGGAGCGTTAGCCCTTGAGCGACTTGATCGCCGCGTCGTAAGCCTTCTGATCGGGCGCGTACGTCTTTTCTTCGTAGCCAGCGGGCAGGCTGTTCGCCGATAGGGTCTTGAGGCCGGTCTGGACCGCGTCGGAATACTTCTTGATGCCGGCGTTGTCCTTGTTCTGCAGCGCCTGGACCAGGCTCTCCGTATTGTCGAGCAGCGAACTCAACGCCGTTAATTGCTTTGCGACGACGGCGGGGACCCCGGCCGCCTGATCCTGTGAGATCGCCTCTTGCAACTTCTGCTGGGCATCGGCGTAAGGCGCGGCCGCGCCGACCAGGTCGTGCTTCCCGAGCGCCGTGTACATCTTCGTGAAGTCGATCATTGTGTCGTAGGTCGGCAGCGCCACTTTGCCAAGGTTCGAACCGGCGGTCAGGGCGGCATCGGCATGCTTGAGACCGTCAAGCGCGGTCTTCAGCCGCTGGCGCTCACCGGCAATCGTGCCACCCGAAGGCAGGGCAACCCATTGCAGGATGGCCAGACGACCGTCGACGGCGTTGAGCGCTGATTCGTCGGCTTGCACGATGGCGAGGGAGGCGTTGATCGATTGGATGACCTTGCTTCCCTGCGCCTTGATCACATTCAGGTCAGTCGCGTTGGAATCAGGCGTGAACAAACTGGTAAAGCCGGCGTCGACCTTCGACTGATGCAGGACCGCTGTTGAGATCGCAAGATTGGCGGCGGAGACCTGACCCGCGGCAACCGCCGGCAGGACAGCAAATAGCACGATCAGCAATGCCAGGAAGCCGACGACCGCGGAGGCGATCCTTTGCTGGTACTGGACGATGATCGGCGGCAGCGCGACCGGAACGGTAAAGCTCTGGCCGAAGAGACGCAGGGTGGTTCCCGCCGCAACCGGTACCCCAGCGGCTCCGTAATTCGCATAGTTCGGGTCGGCTCCATAACCCGGATAGCCCTGGCCGTAGCCGGTCGGCGGGTATCCCGGGTACTGGGGCGGCTGTCCCGGCTGACCCTGGTAGGCACCCTGGCCCGGAACGACGTACGGCTGCTGACCAGGCTGCCCTGGATAGGCCGGAGGCGCGCCCGGGTACGACCCCGCGGCCTGAGGATAGCCCTGCTGCGGATAGGACGGCTGTCCATACGGATATCCGGCCTGGCCCTGGCCAGGATCCTGCGGCTGACCCTGCTGGGGCAGGCCGCCCTGTTGCGGCGCATAACCAGGTGGCGCGTAGGTTGGCTGAGGCGGTGGGAGCTGGTTCCGGCAATTGGTGCAGGTCTGCGCACCCGGCGGATTCCAGGTGGCGCCGCAGTACGGACAGGGGGGCGATTGGTAAGCCTGCATGGCTGGGCTTCGCTACCGGTTCAACTGCCCGGCCCGGCAATCCCTTCGGCTCAGTTCAGGAGATCGGCCAGGTCCTGCGCGTTGCGGACCGCATAGTCCGAGTAGCAGTTGTTCATCACCGCATGGACTTCCCGCGTGCCCTTCGCCATGTCTCGAATGGTCGGCACCCAGGGTTTCAACTCCGTCGATTGATAGAGATAGCGAAAGCGCTCGGCGGCGGTGATCGATCGCTTTTCCCAGTTCTCGTTGTTGTGACCGTGGAAGCGCACCATTCCGAGCGGCCCGGTGGTCGCCGCGACCGGCGGAACGCTCGATGGAAATCCCTGTGGCTCGTCGACGACGACATAAGTGAAGCCACGGCCCTTGAGGAAATCGAGGACCCGCTGGCGGCGCTCGGGTTTCAACCAGGAGGCCTGCCGGAATTCGATCGCAATGCCGAAATCTGGCAACCATTCACGCAGGTCTTCCATGAAGCGGTACGACGAGGGCGAGGGCAGGAACCACTTGGGAAACTGGAACACGATCGCACCGAGCTTGCCCGCGTCGTGCAGCGGCTGGAGGCCCTCCCGAAAACGGTCCCAGACGCTTTCTTTGTCCTTGGCGCCGAGGTCCTTGAAATACAGGTTGGTCTTGCTTCCGGCGACTTTTTCCCGTAGGTCCTTCGGCAATCGCGCCGCCGGCGTCGGATGCTGCGTCAGGAGCGCGTAGGCCTTGGCGTCGAACACGAAGTCCTTCGGCGTTCGCTCAACCCAAAGTTGCGCTGTCTTCTCGTTGGGAATCGCATAGAAGGTGCTGTCGACCTCGGCAATCGAAAACCTGGTTGCGTAGAAGCGAAGCCGCTCCTCGGCGGTCGTGGCCTCCGGCGGATACCACCCGCTCTTGATCAACGTGGGCTCGGTCCAGGACGAAATGCCGACCCTAATCCGCCCCATCAGCTCGGGCGATGCGCGGCCGGGGCGTCGCTGACCTGGTTGCGGAGGGTCCGAAGCCCGTGCGGGATCGCCTCGAGGACCGCATCGAGGCTGTCGACGACCCCGCGAGGGCTTCCCGGTAATGCCAGCACGAGCGTCCGTCCGATGACGCCGGCTAACGACCGGGAAAGCATGGCGTGGGGCGTTTTCTTCAACCCGGCGGCGCGCATCGCCTCCGCAATCCCGGGAACCGGATAGTCGAACATCGGCGCCAGCGCCTGCGGGGTTACGTCACGGGGACCGAGCCCGGTGCCGCCGGTCAGGACGATCAACTCCGGATCGACAGCACGAATCCAGTCGCGAAGCTGGCGCTGGATGTCATCCACCTCGTCGCTGACCACGGCGCGGCCGACCACCTCGGCAGGAAGCCGAGCGAGCGCCTCACCGATGCGCTCGCCACTCTCATCGACTCGCTCTCCGCGGGCCCCCTTGGTGCTGACCGTCAGGATGCAGGCGCGAAAGGGCATGGGCCCAGTCTAGAAAGTCAACGCCCCAACCCTTCCTTCCCCCAGAGCGGGAGGGTGCATGCTCAGGCTTCGCGGTAGGCAGCGTGCGCGGCGATCGTGCGGCAGAAGTCGGTGACGGCCCCCTGGATGTCGAGCAGATCCCGATATCCAAAAGCGACGCAATGTTCGAACGGGGGATGCCGGACAATCGAAGAAGCCGGAGGGTGGTCGGCGTCATAGAGCACGAGCACCGGACGCCCTCGTCCAAGGAGCCAGCCGGCCTCAAAGCCGACGCCCAGGCTTCGGCCACTCATCTCCATGCAGCCGGCATCAGCCTCATGAAGCTCGCGACGCATCATCTCCGCGATCAGTTCGGGGCGGTCAAGACCGGGGCGGTAGTCAGGGTCGGCGACCCGTTCGGCAAGAACGCCGACGCCGGCGTCGATGAGCGCGCGGTGCGCAAGTTGAATCGCCTCGAGGCTTCGGGGGCCGAGCTCACCACTGACCGCGCGGCCGAGATAGACCTTCACGGTCGCAGCGCTTTGCCGATCGACTTTGAGCGGGGCCGCGCCAAGCCGACCGCGAGCAGGAGGATGCCCAGCACCGGGTCAAAGGGCAGCACGATCCCCCCGAGCAGAGCGCCAAGCCAGCGTGGCTTGAATCGCCGCATGCGCGGATTATCCGCCATTCGGCCGGCCGGTGCGCGGCTCGCCGTGAGAAATCGCGTCCGCCGGCTCATTCTCGACGTCGATCCCTTCATCCCTCGCGTCATCACGCCCGGTTGGATCGTCACCTTTCTTGCGGCGTGCAGGCCGCTCCGCGGCCAGCGATCGTACGTCGAGTCCCTGGCGCAGCAAGTGAATGCTCTCCAGCAACGACAGCCGCTCGACCAGCCATCCGACGCGATAATGGACGGCGAACCAGGTTTCGTCCGCGGGCGGATGGCGGTGCCTGCGGCGCCAACGTCCCACGGCTTCCTTGAAACTCGGCGCAAAGCCGCCTTCGCCGCGGTGCTCGGGTCCGCTGGTGCCCAGCTCTCGCTTCGTGACGCTGGGATGATCCTGGCTCAACTGAGGGGATTGTAAAGCCGTTTCCGTGAAACAGGCCTGTGGCTGGCACGAATGGCGATAATGCCGGAGTGCGCCTGAGCGAGATCATGGGGCTGGCCAACCAGCTCGCCGGTTGCGCGCAGACGCCCGCTGATTCCGAGGTCTACATCGACGGCGACGTGCGCCGCGTCTTCGCCGGGATCGACGTGGATCTCGGCGAGTTGTTCCTGGCGCGAGAACTCGGGGCCGACGGCATTATCGCGCACCATCCCATTGGTTCGCGAGCCCGGATGCGCTTCCCCGAAATGATCGAACGCCATGTCGAGCAGATGACCGAGACCGGCATCCCGGCCGGCTTGGCCCGCGAAACGATGCTGCGCCGGCGCGGCCCGGTCGCGCATGCGCTGCATACCATCAACTATGACCGGGTCATCGATGCGGCGCGCAAGCTGCGGCTGCCACTGATGAACATCCACCTGTGGAGGCCTCGCTGGTCCAGCCAGAACTCTGGCTGGGCCGGTCCTCAAACCCAGTCGGCAAGTGGATCGTGCAGATGGCGGCTGGAACCAATGGTGGCGCGCCGATCTATCGGACGTATTATGAGCACGGCATTGACACCATCCTGGCGATGCACATCGACGACCGCGACCTGCGCGAGCTCGAGCACGATCAGCGACCGAACGCCAACCTGGTCATCACCGGGCATATGCCAAGTGATTCCATCGGCATGAATCGAGTTCTCGGCGCGATCGAAAAGCGTGGGGTTGAAGTAATCGCCGGCTCCGGAGTTATACGGGTTTAGAGCACATGCAGGAGGACCGCTTGGACGCATCACCTCGGGCATACAACAACGAAGCGGAACGCCGCTACCATCTCCGCCGCCTGGATGACCTGCTCGAGGCGCTCGAGCGCCTCAACCTGGCCGAAGCGAAAGAGCTGCCCCAGCCAGTCAAAGAACGCATCGAGAAAGAGGGGATTGTGGTCGAGGCGGACACCGGCTTCAGCCGGCTGATCGAGCTCGTCTGGACGCAGCAGGAGAAGTACCTGATCGATCTCAAGGCGGACCGGCGCAAAGGCTCACGGCGGGTGGGCGACGGCGTGATCGCGTCGCATCGGGTGCTGGACGCGTTCATCCTCGGACGGCTGAACCTTTCCAGCCGCCGGCGCCGGCGCCTGACCGGCTAACTCGAGCGTCTAGCCGACCTGCAGCCTCGGAATTCGAGCTTGTAGCCGGCCTCCAGGCCGAGAAGCCGGACGGTGATCTTCTTTGATTATTTGCATGCGCAACGACACACAGCTGTCGAAGCCATGCGTCAGGATGGCGGCATGGCTGCCGTCGTCCTCCACCAGAACCAACCCCGGCCGATGTCATGGCGGCAGCCGGCCAGCTGCGGGCGGCAAAGGACGCGATGCACGCGCTCGTCAGCGAGGCCGATGGACCGGTGCTCGGCGAGGCGCTGATTCAGATCCGCGAAGCCGGCATCGATCCGCTCGAGGCTGTCTTTGCTGCGGGCCTGCGGCGCTTCGATCAGTCCGGTGACTATGCCGCCGACGGAGCGCTCGGCCCGGTTGCCTGGCTCCGCTGGAAATGCAAGCTTTCTGGCGGCGCGGCCGCCGAACGGCTGACCGTTGCCCGGCAGGTGGATCAGCTGCCAAAGACGGAACAGGCCTTTTCCCGCGGCGAGCTGAGCTATCAACACGTTGCGGTCCTGGCGAGAACGGCCGAGCATATCGGTGTCGAGGCCGTGCGGAAAGAGGAAGTCTCGCTTCTCCGGGCGGCGGCAACCCACGATCCCGGGCAACTGGTCGGCGTCGCTAAAGACTTTGAGCACCGCATCGATGCCCAGGCCGCGCTCGCCGAAGCCAATTGTGCCTACGAGCGGCGCTACCTTCATATCGGCGATCCAGTCGATGGGCTGGTCCGCCTGGATGGCCTGCTCGATGTCGAGGGCGGCGCGATCGTTCGACGTGCTCTCAACATTGGGATGCTGCCCGGCGCCAAGGACGAGCGCAGCGCTGGTCAGCGCCGCGCCGACCGGCTCGTCGAGATCTGCCGGGGCAGCGCGAAGACCGGCGAGGGCAGGAGCTCCCGGCCACACCTTGTGATCAGGGCGAGCGTCGAGACACTGACAAAGACGGCTGGAGCACCGGCCGGCGAAATCGAAGATGGCGGAACACTGCCGGCCGAGACCGTGCGACGCGTCGCTTGCGACGCAATGATCAGCCGCATCCTGGGAACCGGTGAGCTTCAGAGTGAAATCAGCCGTGCCAGTCGGACGGTGCCACCCGCGACGCACCGCGGGGTGGCGGCTCGCGATCGGCATTGCGTCTTTCCGGGCTGCGATCGGCCGATGATCTGGTGCGATGCACACCACCTGAAATTCTGGACGGATGGCGGACCGACGACGCTGGAGAACCTGGCGTTGTTATGCCGGCCGCATCACCGCAAAGTGCACGAAGGCGGCTGGTCGCTGCAACGCAAAGACGGGCGATTCATCGCCAGGCCGCCCGAGCGGCGATCTCGATCGAGCTGAGGCCGAGGCCATCGATCACGGGGCCTTTTGTCGTTGACAGCTTCGCCGAACGAGACTATTGTAAACCAAGTGGTTAAGCATTCGGACGAGCAACTCGACCGCATCTACGGCGCGATCTCGCATCCAGTTCGGCGAAAAATCCTGGAGCAGCTCGGCGCCAGTGCCGCGACCGTAACGGCGTTGGCCGATCCCTTTGCCATGTCGCTGCCTGCGGTGTCGAAACACATCAGGATCCTGGAGGCGGCGGGACTCGTGAATCGGACGATTGACGGCCGCGAACACCGGCTAGCTCTCGAGGCCCGACCGCTGCTACCGGCAACGGCCTGGCTCGAACGTTATCGAAGCTTCTGGGAGGCGCGCCTCGACCTGCTCGAGGACCGGATCCGAACGCGGGCGCGGCGATGAGCCGGACCGGGCGAGATGACCGTCCAGATACGTCATCGCTTGAGATTCGACGGCTGCTGCCCGCCCCGATCGACGAGGTCTT
>VBHQ01000217.1 GCA_005880395.1 Chloroflexota bacterium | reverse complement strand
CTTCCTGCCTCGCATTTGTACCGCGGGCGCGCCAGGGTTTTCGAGATTGACGTAGGAGATCGAGGTTGACGTCAGGTCAAGCCGTCCGCTGAGCGCACGGAGCGCCGCTAGCTTCCGCTCGATCGTCGCCCGATCATTGGCGGTCAGCATCTGTCCGAAGACAATCGTCCACCCTCGATCAGTCCGCGCGCTGAGCACCTCGCGATCATCGATCGTGAACGAGGTAATCGAAACTCGGAACGCCGGCGCAAAACCCGCCCGCATCTGGAGCAACATCGGCAGCAGCTCCGCTGCGACGGCGCGCTGTCCGCTCTTGACCTCTTGCATATCTGGTCGATTGATCACCACCAGATTGCCGGCTTCCGTCACCGGATCGAGGACCTGGCCGACGTCATTCAGATCGTAGGTCGCCTCACCGACCTGAAGCACCGCCGACGGCGTCCATTCCGCGACCGTCACCGAAATACGGTTGGGCAGGGCCAGGGTCACCGACGCGGCGTGGACCCATGGAAGCTGCTCGACTCGACGCTCGAGCTGGGCGTGGCTCAAGAAGAAGATGCTGCGATCGGGCGGAAGCGCCAGTGCGCTCTTGATCTCGCCTGCGCTCACATGGCGAATCCCGGAGACCTGCACCTGCTGTGGCCAAAAAGCCGGTTGGGCCAGCAGGAAAAGCGTGGCGAAGATCTCGGCTGACAGCACTGCCAGCTGCATGACGGCCCAGATCCACCCTCGCGACCTGGCGACCGGGGTTGCCGGGGGTGCGGCGACGCCTCGACGGCGTTTTTCGATGGTGCCGACCGTCATTCGCCGGTGGGATCCTTCAGCAGGCGGCTATCGATCGCCGTCTGCGAACGCTGCTTGTCATTGAAGCGCTCGATCGCCAGCTCAACCAACCGGTCGATGAGCTTGGGATAGGGCAAGCCGGATGCTTCCCAAAGCTTGGGGTACATGCTGATCCGGGTGAAGCCGGGCAAGGTGTTGAGCTCGTTGAGGAAGATCCGGCTCGTTTTGCGATCGAGAAAGAAATCAACTCGGGCCATCCCGGCGGCATCGACCGCCTCGAATGCCGCGAGCGCTATCGAACGCACCTTCTCCGCAACCGGAGGATCGATCGGCGCCGGGATCAGCAGTTTCGACCCCTCATCGAGGTACTTCGCGTCGTAGTCGTAGAACTCACGTGCCGGGACCACCTCGCCCACGACTGATGCCTCCGGCTCGTCGTTGCCGAGCACGCTGACCTCGAGCTCCCTGGCGTCGACGGCCTTCTCGACGAGCAGTTTTCGATCGAAGCCCGCTGCAAGGCGCAGTCCATCCTGCAGCTCGGCGCGATTGTGCGCCTTATTGGTGCCGACGCTGGAGCCCGAATTGGCGAACTTGGTGAAGCACGGGTAACCAATGCGCTGCTCGACGAGCTTGATGAAGGCCTCCGGCGCGCGCTCGTACTGCCGCCGCGTGATCGGCAGGTAATCCACGATTGGCAACCCGACCGCCGCAAAGGCTCGCTTCATGTAGATCTTGTCGAGGCCGAGCGCAGATCCCAGGATCCCTGCTCCGACATAGGGAATGTTCGCGAGTTCGAGGACGCCCTGAATCGTCCCGTCCTCGCCGTTCAATCCGTGAAACACGGGGAAGACGACGTCGAGTGGTGGCAGGCCCCCACCCCGACCCTCCCCCGCCACGGGGGAGGGAGACCCGGATGCTGCGACTCCGTTTTGCGCCGAGACCAGCGATCGTTGGGTCGGGTCAGGCGGAAGGTAGACATAGTGGCGCGTCGCCGCGTCACCAACCAATTGCTTCAGGGACTCGCCGACCAGCCACCGGCCTTCCCTGTCGATGTACAGTGGCACCGGCTCGAAGCGCTGCGGATCCATTGCCGAGATGATCGACTGTGCCGACAGGATCGAGACCTCGTGTTCGGTCGATCGTCCTCCGAACAGCACGCCGATCCGGAGCCGCTTCACGCCGGCGGCGTCCTCCCAATGATCCGGACCTCCGGCTCGAGCTCGATGCCGAACCGCTGGAGGACGCGACCCCGCATTTCGGCCATTAAGGCTAGCACGTCATCGGCCGTCGCTCCATCAACGTTGACGATGAAATTCGCGTGCTTCGGAGAGATCTGCGCACCGCCAATTCGCAGACCTTTGAGCCCTGATGCATCGATCAGGCGCCCCGCGGAATCACCGGGTGGATTTTTAAAGGTGCTGCCGAGGCTGCGCTGCTCGATCGGCTGGGTGTCCCGCCGGTGCTTCTGGACCTCGAGCAGGCGGGCGCCGGCACCGAGCACTCGCCGCCGCCCCGCATCATCGATCACCTCAACGCTAAGCACGGCATCTTTCACCTCGCCGCCGAACGCGCCGGCATTCCCGAACACGGAGCCGCCGACGGTTCCGGGCACCCCGGCACCAAACTCGAGGCCGGCCCGGCCGGCTCTGGCCGTTTCCGCGGCGAGCCGCGGCATCAGGGCTCCCGCTCCGGCGATGACCGACTCGGCGACGGTCAGTCTGGCGTTGCCCAGCTTGATCGTCAGTCCGTCGAGCTCATCGCCCACGAACAACGTGTTGGTGGCGGCGCCGATGGCTCGGTACGGGATTGCGTCGCGCTTCAGGCGCGGGATCAGGTCCGAGAGCACGTCGGCATCGCCGCTCTCGAGAAAGTAACGCGCCCGGCCGCCGATGCCGTACCAGCTATGGGGCGCGAGCGGCTCGTGCTCCCGGACGCCGGGAACCGAGGCCAGCCAGGCGTCAGGCAACCGGCGAGCGCTCCAGCACCTCGAGCGTCTTACCGACGACGTCGTCGAAGCCGCGAACCGACATGCAGACGATCACGTCCCCCGGACGTGCCACCGAGGCGAGCTTGTAGGCCGCCGAGCGAGCGGAATCGACGACGACAACCTCGTCGACGCCGCGGATCCGTTTCGCGAGATCCTGCGAACTGACGGTGTGCGCCAGGTGCCGCTCGCGGGCCGGCTCGATGGGACCCAGCACGACGAGGCGGCAGCCCTGGAACGCATCGGCATAGGCGTCCATGAGGCTGAGCGTCCGGCTGAACGTATGGGGCACGTAACAGGCCAGCACGCGTCCAGGATGAAACCGCTCCTGGGCCGCTTGCAGCGTGGCTCGGACCTTGGCGGGATGGTGCGCGTAATCGTCCACCAGGGTGACGCCCCGGACCTGTCCCCGAATTTCGAAGCGCCGGGAGACGCCCTGAAATCGCCCGATCGCCTCGACGGCGTTCGAGATGGGCACGCCGATTCGAACGCTCGCCGCGAGCGCGGCGAGGGCATTGCTGGCATTGTGTTCGCCGGGGAGCCGCGTCGTGACCACGGCCAGGACCTTGCCTTCGTGCCACGCCGTGAAGCGCATGCCATCCCCCTCGAGCTGGACGTCTCGCCCATGCCAGTCAGCGCCACCGCGCAGCCCATACGTTTCGACGTGCGCTCG
>VBHQ01000216.1 GCA_005880395.1 Chloroflexota bacterium | reverse complement strand
TGATCCAGCCGACCTGGGGCGACGGCGACCTGAACGGGTTGATCACGGTCGGCGGTCGGCGGCGCGACCTCGATCCCGCCAGCCGCCGCCTGCTGCGGCAGGTTGCCGACGAAATGGGGGGCACCCTGCTCCGGCTCCAGGCGCTCGATGAGCAGCGGCAGCGCACCGAGGCGATGGAGCAGGCGAACCGGCTTGCCGGCTTGGCGGCGCGCTACGCCGCCGACCAGCGGGCGGCGCTGGCGGCGATCCGTCCGGCGATCGTGGACACGCTCCGCTCGGAGAGCTTGCACCTGGAATGGCTGCGGGGCGACACCCTCGAGCTCGTCGTCGGCGACGGCGATGCGCTCGACGGGCATGCGCCCGAGCAGCTGCCGCTGGCGGGAACGCGAACCGCCGAGGCCTTGCTCCAGGCGCGCGCGCTGCGCGAGCCGATGACGGGCCGGCGGCCTGAAGACCTGTATATGGTGCCGGCCGGGCTGCGCCAGGTCGCGATCGCGCCCCTGCGCTGCGCCGGCGTCACCGGCACGCTCCAGCTGGCCCGCCGTCTGCCGCGCCCGTACGCGGCCGGCGAGCTGCTCATCCTGCAGTTGCTGGCCGACCGGCTCGGGCTGCTGTTTGCGGCCGGCCTGGCGACCAGCCTCCCGGAGATCTCTAGCGAGGCGCGGCGTTCATGACCCAGCCGATCCGGTCGCCGCGCGATGCCTCGGGCCTGGTCAGCGACATGCGCCAGCTGATCCAGACGGCGCCCGTCGCGCCCGCCGCCGAGGATCGCGAGCAGCTCGAACGCATGATCAGCGCCCGCATCGCGACCGTCCTGATGATGCTGCTCCTCATGATCATCTTCGTGACCTCCGCGCTCCCGGACGTCGGCCCGAGCCTGGCCAAGGTGATCCAGGCGCATCTCTAGGGCGGCGCCCGCTGCCTCCCTCCGCCCCTATTCGCTACGTCGCAGAATGGTCGATTTACGTACCAGAAGGGGAAGGCGGGCTCGAGGGCGGCGTGCGGTGGGCGCTTAGGTTTTTTCCGGCCGCCAGGTATCCCCCAGCGTGCGGACCGGCCCGGCAAACCCTTCACGGATCACCGAACGTAGCGGATCGGCAATGGGTGGACGGAAATCCATCCGGGGGAGACGGTTGACCGCCACCCATTGCCAGCCAGCGAGCACCGGATCGTGTTCATCCAGGCGTGGCTCGGATCCCTCCCCTATCTCGGCCTGGAAGATCAGGTTGACGACGTGGCGGTCCGGCGCCAGCGTCTCGCAGACGATGACGAGCGGGCCGACGCGCGCCTTGAGGCTGAGCTCCTCCCGGAGCTCGCGACGAAGCCCGGCCTCGAGCGTTTCGCTCCCCTGCACCCGTCCTCCCGGCAGCACCCAGTACCGTTGACCACGCTTGCGATGCTCGACCAGGAGGACCTGGTCATCGCGCGCAATGATGGCCGCGACCCGAATCTGCGGGACGACCGGATTAAAGGCGCTCACCAGCGAAGCGAGACTGACCAGCGATGTGCTCATGCTAGGCGGCGGCTTCGTGCGCTTACTCGTGGGGAATGCGCAGGGTCTGGCCTGGTCTGAGCGCCGGCGAGCCGAGGTGGTTCGCCACCAGGATCGCCTCAACATGGGGTCGTGGATCGCCAGCGAATCGGCCGGCGGCGATGCTCCAGACGGTGTCGCCGGGCCTGACCACCACCGTGTCCGACGCCCCCGGACCGCTACCGTAGGCGAGCCGGCCGGTCGCGACGAGGAGCGCCGCGGCCAGCAACACGACACGGCCCCATCCGCGCCGCCGACGGGGTCGGGGATAGACATGCTGAACGCCGCCCTGCACGAACATTCGTTCGTTAACGAGCCTAGCACGAACAGGTGTTCGCGTCAATGCTTGTGCGAACAAGTGTTTGCACGGCACGAACAGATGTGCTAGGATGCCACCGTTTTGGACCGGTTTTTGGAAGCGCACCGAGGTGCTGGCGAGGTCTTTTTCGCCGGTGTCCATCCGCAAACCTCTGTGCTACCATGCTGTGATCGCGGCCTGAGAACCCCTCCTCTCCCCTCCCCATTCGCGCCTCTAAACGTGGCGCCGGGTGCGAGATGATCGGATCCTGGCCATCGATATCGGCGCACAAGGGAGGGGACCAACCGTGCAGAACCATCTCAACACCCTGGAACGCAAGGGGTACATCCGTCGTGATCCGACCAAGTCGCGCACGATCGAGGTGGTCGATATTGACGAGGTCCAGGCCAAGCTGAGTCGAGTGGTGGCCGTCCCCCTCATTGGTCGGGTCGCGGCTGGACAGCCGATTCTGGCCGAAGAGAACATCGAAGACCACCTCGTCCTCAGCCAGGAGCTGGTCGGCAGCGACGAGGCCTTCGCGCTCGAGGTGCACGGTGACAGCATGAAAGACGTTGGCATTCTCCAGGGCGATTACGTGGTGGTGCGGCCGGGCAAGGACGCGCCCAACGGGAGCATCGTCGTCGCCCGCCTCGAAGACGAGCAGACCAACGAGTCCACGGCAACCGTCAAGCGGCTGTTCCGGGAGCCGAACCGTGTTCGGTTGCAGCCGGAAAACGAGGCCTACGAGCCGATCTATAGCACGAGCGCGCAACTGGAAGGCCAGGTGGTCGCCCTCGTACGCCTTCTTCGGTAGGCCACCGCGCTAACGTCGAACAGGGGGCTTACGACGATAACTTGAAGCGGTCGAATTTGGGGAGCAAGCGCCTGGGCAGCGTTCCGCGCATCGCGACGCCGTCCGCGCGGTAGTCGACGGCTTCGACATTGCCCTGGGCGTGGAACTCTGCCTGCCGGGCATTTTCGGTGTACGGAAGCAGCACCTCGATCGACACCAGCTCACCAGGTAGCGTCTGCGCAATCGCGTTGCCCAGCGCTTCGAGTCCGGACTTTTTCAGCGCGGAGATCGGCACCACGGTTCGATAGGGCGACCAGTCCTCTGCCAGCAGAAGCTCGACCGCCTGCGGGCTCAGCTCGTCCACCTTGTTGAGGGCGAGCACCTTCGGCTTCTCCATGGCACCCAGATCTTGCAGCGTCTCATGGACGGCCTCCATCTGGTCGCGGCCGTTGTAGCGGGTGGCATCCAGCACATGAAGCAAGAGATCGGCTTCCTGGACCTCCTCGAGCGTGGCCTTGAAGGCGGCGACCAGGTCAGTGGGCAGCTTCTGGATGAATCCGACGGTATCGGTGAAGAGCACCTCGCGACGATTGGGCAGGCGCACCAGGCGGGTGGTCGGGTCGAGCGTCACAAAGAGGGCATCTTCCATCTGCACCCGCGCTTGGGTGAGCGCGTGCAGCAAGGTGGATTTCCCGCTGTTCGTGTAGCCGACGATGGCCACCACTGGAAGGTCCACGCGGCGGCGGCCCTCACGGCGCAGCGCGCGCTGCTTGCGAATCTCCTTGATGTCCTGATCCAGGTCGCGGATGCGATGCCGGATTCGCTGCCGATCGGTCTCGAGTTTCTGCTCGCCCGGCCCGCGGGTGCCGATGCCACCGCCGAGGCGGGATAGATCGCGACCACCCTGCAGCCGCGGCAGCAAGTGATGGAGTTGCGCCGCCTCGACCTGTAAGCGGCCTTCTTTGGTGCGCGCCCGCTGGGCAAAGATATCGAGGATCAGCTCACTGCGATCGATCACTTTGAGGTCGAGCTTGCGCTCCAGGTTCCGCTGCTGGCGGGGCGACAACTCCTCGTTGAAAATCAAAAGGTCGAAGTTCGCCTCATGCTTGAGCGCGTGCAGCGCCTCAGCCTTCCCCTTGCCGATGAAGAGCGCGGGATCCGGTTTGTGGCGTCGCTGCCGGTCGGTGCCCACGACGACGACACCCGCAGTGCGCGCCAGCTCACTCAACTCGAGCATCTGCTCTTCGACGGCAGCCAATCCCTGGTCCTCGTAATCCAGGGACATAAGGTAGGCGCGTTCGCGCCTGCCACTGGAATTCTCGATCAACTCGCTTCTGCTCCCATCATACCCACGCTCAAGCGGCCCAGTGCCTCCTTGAGGTCGGCTGCAATCCACGTCACCCTGTGGTCGGCCCGGAACCAGGTGTACTGTCGACGGGCGTACTGCCGCACCTGGCGGATGGTCGATGTGCGTGCCTCTTCCAGGCTCACGCGGCCGTCGAGGTATGCGGCGATCTGCGGGTAGCCATGCCCAAGCCGCTTCCAGTCCGCCCTCGGATAGTCGCGGCGCAGCCGCTGCACCTCGTCGATCCAGCCGGCCGCCAGCATCCGGGTCACGCGTGCCTCGATCCGCCGGTCGAGCTCGGCAAGCGGAACGTCGAGGCCGAGGATCTGGGCCGACCACGGCGGAGGCTTCCCCGTGCGCGCCTCACTCGGCGCCCGGCCCGTCCGCTGATGGATCTCGAGCGCTCGGATCAGCCGCCGTGGATTGCGTTGCGCCAG
>VBHQ01000092.1 GCA_005880395.1 Chloroflexota bacterium | reverse complement strand
GCCGACGACGACAATAAGGACCTTCTTCACGTCGACCACCCCCACAGTTGTATTCCCGGGACCCGCGCAGAGAGGACCTGGTGGCACCACGCTACTCGGGTGACTTGCGCTGGTAAATCGGTCGGCGGGGCACTCGAGCTGCCCTTTCGATAGCGAACGGACGTTCGCTAAGTGTCGAGTTGGACCGCGTGTGCAGCGGCTTCAGCCCGCGTTTGCACCTTGAGCTTGCGGTAGATATTCCGCAAATGGGACTTGATGGTGCCCTCACTCAGGCCGAGCCGGCTGGCGATCACCTTGTTGGCTTTGCCTTCGACGACCATCCTTAAAATCTCGCCTTCCCGATCGGTCAGTGGGACCGAAGGCCGGTGCAATGGCCGGCGTAGGCTCGCGCCCAGGCGCAGGATGACCTTCCGGGTGAGCGCGTCGTCGAGCTGGAACCGCCCGGCATGGGCCTCCTGGATGCAGCGCGCCAGACTGACCGGATCGACGTCCTTCAGGACGTAGCCCGAGGCGCCGGCGGCCACCATTTCCACGATGTCCTCCTCCGCTTCGGACACCGTTAGCGCCAGAATGACGCGCTCCGGATCCTCCTCCTTGATGGCCCTGGTGGCGGCAATTCCACCCATCTCGGGCATATTGAGATCCATCAGGATCACGTCTGGCCTAAGCCGGCGAGAGCGCTCGAGCGCCTCGCGACCGGTTATCGCCTCACCGACCACGTCGATCTCAGGGAAGTCGCGCAGCATGCCCTGGACGCCGGCGCGAAAGATCGGCCGGTCATCGGCAATGAGGACCCGGACGCGATTCACCCGTCGTGGTCCGGCGGCCCAATCAACGTGATCACGGTGCCGTCCTGGCTGACGATCTCGAGCACCCCGCCCATGAGCTCGGCGCGTTCCCGCATCCCGACCAACCCGTACGAGCCCGCCTTCTTCGGATCTTCGGCGACACGCCGGATGTCGAAGCCGCGTCCGTCATCGCGGACGGTCAGCACCCACGGAGACGAGGACAGGTCGAGGACGACCCAAAGGTTGCGGGCCTGCGAGTGCTTTCGGACATTGGCGAGGCTCTCGCGCAACACCTGGAAGATGACTTCCTTCTGCTCGGCCGCAACTCCGGTTTCCTCGCCGCGGATGCTGACATTGGTCTCGATCAGGTTGACCCGGCCGAATTGGTCCACCAGTTTGAGCACCGAGGCGAGCAGGCCCTCCGAGCGAATGGTCCTGGGCCGCAGCGATTGCAGGATGTTGCGGGCGCCGGTCAGGACCTCCTCGGTCATCGACTGGAGCTGCGTTAGCAGCTGGCTGGCGTCCTCAGGATCGCGCTGGCGGCGTTGCTCGTAGTACTTGAAGAGGGCCACGACCGCTGCCAGGTCTGACGCGAGCCCGTCGTGAATCTCACGGGCCAGATTGAGGCGTTCCTGCAGGACCGCGACTTCGGAGACCTTCACGGCCAGACTGTTCGCGCGGAGCGCATTAACAACCTCGCCGGCAAGATCCTCGAGTCGAAGCGCGTCGCGGCGATCCAGCCGCCAGGGGGTGTGTCGAAGCAAGACCAGCACGCCAACCGCCTTCTCCAGAGGCGGGGCGAGCGGCATCGCCGCAAATCCATGATGGCCGCCGACCAACCAGGCGGCCTCATCAGGCGTCAGCTCCTCGGCGGTCAGATCCTCGACGTTGTAGACCTCGTTGAGTTCCATGGCACGGGCCAGGAGCCGACTGGTGATCGGCGCGGAGGCTTCCGGCATGGCAAGCGATTCCGTTGGCACGCCGGCGCGAAGCATGAACCGCCGCTGCTCATCAAGTGTGTAGACCTGAGCCGCGTCAACCTGCAGCAGGTCGAGCGCCTGCTGGGCGGCGGCGAGCAAGATGGTTTGCAAGGGACCGGCGACCTGCTCAGCCACCAGGCGTCCTGCCGGAACCTCACTGCCGGCGACCTCTCCAGCCCCAACCTCTCCGCCGCCAACCTCGGTGCCAACCAGGTCGGTCTCAACCGGTGGCCCGACTGCCTCGGGGGGTTCGCTTGCCAGGGGGGCTTCCAGGGGAGCGGGGGCAGGTGCTGCTTCGGCCGATGGTTCAGGCTCGGCTTCGAGCGACGGCTCAGGCTCGGCTTCGAGCGATGGTTCAGGCTCGGCTTCGGTCACCGGATGAAATTCCGCGGGGGGCGCTTCCCCGGGCGGAGCCGGCTCGGACGGGCCCTGGGATAGCAACTCAGGCGTCGTCTCGAGGATCGCGGCGGCCTCGGTCCGTTCCATCGAGCTGGCAAAGAGATCGAAGAAGTGATCGAGCACCCGGCGCTCATCGGGGCTGAGCTCGCCGTTGACGCCAGCAATCAGGTCGCCGGCGATGGCGCGCGGCGTGTGCTGGCCGGCGGGGGGGGACTGGCTCGCTTCGCGTCGCAGCCGTCGAATCAGCTCGCGCAGCCGCTCGGCGGCGGCGGCGCGCTGCGACGGACCCGGTTCGCGGTCACGGGCATGCGCCAGCTGATCCGCGATCTCCGGAAAATTCACCTCGAGGTAGTTCACAAGGACGTCGTGCATGGCTTACGGAGCCGACCTGGAAATATCGAAGTCGCCTAAACGAAACTTGTCAAGGGCAGTTCGGCGGATGCTAGTCGCGAGCGCTACGTGTACAAAGATGTTACGGGAGCCCCCTTTATAATGACCCAGTCTCGCGGCTTCCCCAGGACCTGTGATTCTTATTGACTGCTGAAACCGCTACGGTCCGCCTCTCTTACATCGTCAACCACGACGTAACGAAGGCGGCGATGCAAAATTTCCAAGCTCGGACGGGCATTTCGCTCGCGGCCGACTCGGCGGATGGGTATCAAATCCCGCCCGGGCTGCCGCAGAACGACTTCTGCCTGATCATGCAGAACTTCGGCCGCTGTGAGATGGTGCCCAACGCCACGACGCCGCCCAACGCGGAGCATCCGCAGATTCGCTACGACGGCGCCCAGATCGGCCATCTCGTGATTCCCATCTGCGATGGCCGCCATTTGCTGGGACGGCTCATCAGCGAACCATTTGCTGCCGCCCGTCCGGACTTCGCGACCGTTTATGAGCTGGCTCGCACGCTCCCGGTGCATCCTGACAACCTGATGCGCGCCGTGCAGTCGGTGCCCGTGGTGTCGCCGACGAGCGCAATGGAAGCGGCGAACCTGGTGCACACGCTTGTTCAGCACGTCGTGGCGCAAAACTACAAGCACCTCGACGAACTGACGGTGCTCCGTGCGTTCGACAGCATCATGACCAACCTCAGCTACGAGGTGCTGAGCGACATGATCCTCAACCTGAGCCGGCAGCTGCTCCGTGGTAACGGGTCACTGCTCCTCCTGTCCAGCGACCAGGGAACGCGTGAAGAGGCCTACGGCGGACCGGACCCCAACGGAAGCGGCGACCTTCGCCGGCTCCTCGTCGAGATGAGCGATTTCGTCCTGCAGTCAAAGCGGCCGCTCTCCGTACCCGACGCCTCGCAAAGCCCGTGGACGCAGTACCTGCTCGGTCGGGATGAGGTCCGCGGCTCGGTGACCATCACGCCGCTTTTGCAGCAGGAGCGTGTGCGCGGAACGCTTGGCGTCTACGCGCCTGATGCGAGCCGCGATCCGGAATCAGACCTGCATCTCCTGTCGATGCTCGCCGCCCAGGCGGTCAACAGCCTCGTCATGCTGGAGCGGTTGGTCGCAAGCGAGGAGCAGGCCCTCACCGACAGCCTGACGGGGCTTTACAACTATCGGTTCTTCCAGGAGAGCCTGCAGCGCGAGCTGAGCCGGGCGTCGCGCAGCCATTCGCCGCTCTCGTTGATCGTTCTGGACCTGGATAACTTCAAGGTGATCAACGACAGCTACGGTCACGGCGTCGGTGACCGGGTGCTGCGCCATCTCGCCGACCTGATCCAGCGCCACAGCCGGAAAGCCAATGTCGTGGTTCGCTATGGGGGCGATGAATTCTGCATCGTCGTGCCTGAAGGCGATCTCGACACGGCGCGTTCAGTCGCCGAGCGGGTGCTTACCGAAATCCGTAACAGCCCCTACGGGGACGACGGCCACGGGGTGCCGCCGCAGTCGTTGACGGTAAGCGCGGGCGTCACCGCCTACCGGCCGGAGGAGGACAATGCGTTTTCCTTCTTCAAACGGGCCGACGAGAACCTGCTGACCGCGAAGCGCACGGGCAAGGATCGCGTCGTCGCCGAATAATTAGCGGCGGCGGTAGGGACGGCTCAGCAGGCGTCTGAGCAGCCAGGGGAGCGTTGCCCCGATCAGCGGTTGCTCGAGGAAAGCCATGATTCGCTCGACTCTCGGGCCAAGCTCGGCGGCCGTGTGTTCGAGCTCAAACCCGTGTTGGTTCAGCTGAGCCGTGAGCCGCTCGATCTCCATCGCCTGCTGACCGGCGTAGGACGATAGCTGAAGGCGGCGGCCGGACGCGCGCCGATAAGCGCGCCACGTCCCAAGCGCCGTGATGCACAGAAGAATGACGCCGAGGGCAACGCACCCGATGGCGACGGCCGGTAGCGCTACTCCTCGGCCTCCTCGGCGCTGCCGACGCCGGCTATCGTCGCCACCGTGTCGCCCTCATCGAGGCGCATGATGATCACCCCCTGAGTCTGGCGGCCGGCAATGCGAATGTTCTGGAGTGGGGTGCGAATCACCTGGCCCCCCTCGGAGATGACGATCAACTGCTCTTCCTCGGGATCGACGACGATCCGCATGCCGACCAGCGGGCCAGTCCGCTCGGTGATCGCCATCGTATACACGCCCTGGCCCCCGCGCGACTGCGCCGGATACTCCTCGATCGGGGTCAGCTTGCCGTAGCCGCGAGCCGAGACCACCAACAGGTAGGCCTTTTTGCGGACGATGTCGAAGCCGGCGACCTGCGCTTTCTCGCGCAAGCTGATGCCGCGAACGCCGGTCGTATCGCGACCCATCGGCCGGGCCTGCTTCTCGCTGAAGCGGATCGCCTTGCCGTCGGTGGTCGCAATGATCAGCTCGTCGGAGCCGGCGCTGAGCTTGACCCAGTTGAGCTCGTCGCCTTCGGCGAGGTTGATGGCGATCAAGCCGTTGCGACGCACCTGGCTGTAGAGGCGCGCCGGCGTCTTCTTGATCGTTCCCTGCTTGGTCACCATCACCAGGTAGCGGTCCTCGGCCCAATCGGTGATGCCGATGACCGCTGTGATCTTGTCCTTGGGATCGATGTCGATCAGGTTCGCCACCGGGAGGCCCTTCGCCGAGCGGTTCACGTCGGGAATCTCATGCACCCGAAGACGGAAGACCGAACCGTGGTTGGTGAAAAAGAGCATGTCCGAATGGGTCGAGGCAATCGCCAGATGCTCGACAAAATCGGACTCGACGCGGGCCGCGCCCAGCACGCCCTTTCCGCCACGCCGCTGCGGCCGGTAGGTCGTTGCCGGGACCCGCTTGACATAGCCACGATGCGTCAGCGTCACGACCACATCCTCTTTCGGCACCAGGTCTTCTTCGTTGAGCTCGATCGATCCCTGGAAATCGAGCGTGGTCCGTCGCGCATCGCCGTACTTTTTCTTGAGCTCGGTGAGATCGTCCTTGATCAACAGCATGATCTTGGCTTCGTGTGCCAGGAGGTCTTCGAGATACCCGATCCGCTTGATGACCTCTTCGTACTCCTCCATGACCTTGTTGCGCTCGAGGCGGGTGAGCCGGCCCAGTCGCATATCGACGATCGCTTTGGACTGGCGCTCTGAGAGCTTGAACCGTTCTTGAAGCCGTTCCTGCGCGGTCTTCTCGTCCTGCGACTCCCGGATGGTCTTGATGACGGCGTCGAGGTTGTCCAGCGCGATCTTCAGACCTTCCAGCAGATGGGCGCGGTCGCGCGCCCGTTCCAGCTCATACCGCGTGCGACGGGTCAGGACCTCACGGCGATGGTCGATGTGATGCTGGAGCAAGGCCTTGAGGTTGAGGACGACCGGCCGCCCCTCGACCAGGGCCAACGAGATCACCCCAAAGGTGGTCTGTAGGGCGGTGTGCTTATAAAGGTTGTTGAGGACGGTAAGGGCCCTGGCATCCTTCTTCAACTCGATGACGATCCGCATGCCGTGCCGGTCCGACTCGTCGTTGAGGTCGGCGATCCCTTCCAGCTTGCGCTCGTTCGACAGCTCGGCGATTCGGGAGACGAGCGTCGCCTTGTTGACCATGTAGGGAATCTCGGTGATGATGATCCGCTCGCGGCCATTCTTGGCTTCCTCAAAGGTGTGCCGCGCGCGCACGATCAAGCGACCGTGGCCGGTGCCGTAGGCGGCGGCGATCCCCTCGTTGCCGATGATGATCCCGCCGGTTGGGAAGTCGGGGCCCTTGACGAACCTCATCAGGTCTTCGGTAGTCGCGTCCGGATGGTCGATCAGGTAGATCTCGCCATCGCACACCTCATTCAGGTTGTGCGGCGGAATATTGGTCGTCATGCCGACGGCAATCCCTGATGAGCCGTTGACCATGAGGTTGGGAAGCCGCGAGGGAAGGACGAGCGGCTCCTGCTTGGTCGCGGCATAGTTGTCGCCGAAGTCGACCGTGTTCTTTTCCAGGTCGACGAGCATCTCGGCCGCGATCGCGGCGAGCCTCGCCTCGGTGTACCGGTAGGCGGCCGCCGAGTCGCCGTCGATCGACCCGAAGTTGCCCTGGCCGTCGACCATCGGGTAGCGCAAGGAGAAGTCCTGCGCCAGTCGCACCAGGCTGTCGTACACCGACATGTCGCCATGGGGGTGGTAGTGCTTGAGGACCTCGCCGATGATCGCCGCGCACTTCTGGTAACGGGCTCCGGGCGTCATGCCCTGGTCCTGCATGGCGTAGAGGATGCGGCGGTGGACGGGCTTGAGGCCGTCGCGCACGTCCGGTAGCGCCCGGCTGACGATGACGCTCATCGCGTAATCCATGTAGCTCGAACGCATCTCGCTCTCGAGTTGGAGCGGCAGGATGGTTCCGATGTTCAGTGGTTCCATGCAGACCTCTAGGGAGAAGAGTTGGGGCTAGTTGTCGTCAAACCGCTTCAAGACGATGCAGGCGTTCTGACCACCGAAGCCGAACGAATTGGACATCGCATGCCGCACCTCGTGCCGGCGCGATTCATTAGGTACATAGTCGAGGTCGCATTCCGGATCCGGATGCTCGAGGTTGATGGTGGGATGAACGATGCCATGATTCATGCAGAGCACGGTGGCAATCGCCTCGACCGCGCCCGCAGCCCCGAGCAGATGGCCGATCATCGACTTGGTGCTCGAGATCGGGATCTGTCGCGCCCGTTCCCCCATCACCCGCTTGATAGCGGCGGTCTCCGATTTGTCGTTGAGCTGCGTCGAGGTGCCGTGGGCATTGATGTAATCGATGTCTTGCGGATTCAGGTGCGCATCCTGGAGCGCTTTGGCCATGGCGCGGGCCGGACCGTCACCGTCTTCTTCCGGCATCACGATGTGAAACGCGTCGTCGGTGACGGCGAACCCGATGATTTCCGCGTAGACCTCGGCGGCACGATCCTGGGCATGCTCGAGCGTTTCCAGGACGAGCATGCCAGCGCCTTCGCCGGGAACGAAACCATCGCGTTGGGCGTCGAATGGGCGGCTGGCCTTGATCGGATCTTCGTGGTAGGTCGAGAGCACTTTCATCGCCGCGAACGACGCC
>VBHQ01000091.1:14672-21042 GCA_005880395.1 Chloroflexota bacterium | reverse complement strand
GGCCGCGCCGGAGGTCGCGGTTTGACCGGCGGTGCTGTTCTCGTTCGACGCCACACCCGAGGTGTTGCCCGCCGTCGAATTGGTCCCAGCTGCGCCGGAGGTCGCGGTTTGACCCGCGGTACTGTTCTCGTTCGACGCCACGCCCGAAGTGTTGCCCGCCGTCGAATTGGTCCCGGCCGCCCCCGAGGTCTGAGTCTGGCCGACCGTGCTGTTGGCCTGCCCGGAGGTTGCGGCGCCCGAAGTGTTGCCGGCGGTCGAGTTGGTCCCTGCTGCGCCGGAAGTCTGCGTCTGACCAACCGTGCTGTTGGCCTGCCCGGAGGTCGCGGCCCCGGAAGTGTTGCCGGCGGTGGAGTTGGTCCCAGCTGCCCCCGAGGTCTGGGTCTGGCCGACCGTACTGTTCGCCTGGCCGGAGGTCGCCGCCCCCGAGGTGTTGCCGGCGGTGGAGTTGGTCCCGGCTGCGCCGGAAGTCTGCGTCTGGCCGACTGTGCTGTTCGCCTGGCCGGAGGTCGCGGCCCCGGAAGTATTGCCCGCGGTGGAGTTGGTGCCGGCTGCGCCGGAGGTCGCGGTTTGACCCGCGGTGCTGTTCTCGTTCGACGCCGCGCCCGAGGTGTTGCCCGCCGTCGAGTTGGTCCCAGCTGCGCCGGAGGTCGCGGTTTGACCCGCGGTGCTGTTTTCGTTCGACGCCGCGCCCGAGGTGTTGCCCGCCGTCGAGTTGGTCCCGGCTGCGCCGGAGGTTGCGGTTTGACCCGCGGTGCTGTTCTCGTTCGACGCCGCGCCCGAGGTATTGCCCGCCGTCGAGTTGGTCCCGGCTGCGCCGGAGGTCGCGGTCTGACCCGCGGTGCTGTTCTCGTGCGACGCCGCGCCCGAGGTGTTGCCCGCCGTCGAGTTGGTCCCGGCTGCGCCCGAGGTCTGGGTCTGGCCGACGGTGCTGTTCGCCTGCCCCGAGGTCGCCGCCCCTGAGGTCTGAGTCTGGTTAGCGGTGCTGTTCTCAACCCCAACGTTTGTCGCCTGGCCAGACGAAGCTGCCTGCCCAACGGTTGAGTTAGCCTGGTCGACGGCGTTTTCACCTTCGGTGCCACTCGAGCCGGTTCCGGCCGAGAAGGTGACCACCTCCTCGGAGGCGGCGCGCATTTTCGGCGAGGTCGCGTCAATCGATGGCAGCTTCGGGATGGCCGGCGCAGGAGCCTTGCTGGGCTTTTCCACAATGAGGACGACCAGGGGAGAGCTTGGAGCATGGTAGACGGGGGTCCAGGTGACGTTCCCGTAGGAGGCCGAGCGGCCCAGAACCAGCAGAACCCCACACACGAGACCGGATATTTTGAGCGACCAGGTCGATTTGGATATCAGTTCGTCGGAATGATCATCCTGTTCAAAGAGCGCAGTTCGACTACTAAAGGCTCTACCCGTCGCATCCACTTTTCTCCCTCCGGCTCCCTACCCGACCCCGCCCGGGCGTTTAACTATTCGTGACTACAAGTACACACTGAGAATATACTCCGGTTGAACCCTACGATAGCGACACCAGCTTTGGCTGTCAATAGCCACTTACAAAAGTTGATATCGGCTCTGATGGTAAGGATCGGTTGCAGTTGGTTGGGCGGGCCTTGGCTAGGCTATCATCCGGCTATCCGTAAGCTGATCAGCGCCCTGGGCCTTATTGCGCTCGCCCTCTTCGCGGCATGTTCGCCGCCTTCACCGCCGCTGACCTCGAAGGGCGTTGTCCGACTTCCGCGGGACCCTAAGCCGCCGACGGCGATTGACCTGCTGAGCCTAGACCCCAGAAACCACCTCTTATACGTAGCGCACAGCAGCAGCAACTCGCTGGACATGATCGACACCCGAACGATGAAGGTGGTGGGTTCCGTGGCTGGGCTGCTCAACGTCAAGGCCACCACTCCAACATCGGACCCGAATATCATCTTCAGCTCCAACGGCAACGATGGAACCCTGAGCGTTATCGATGTCCCAGCCCGTAAGGTCCTGGAGAAAATCAAGATCGGCGGCAACCCTGACGCCATCTCTTACGACCCCTCGCACGATGTGGTGGCCGTTGGGGTCACCGCCGAGAAGAAACTCAAGCTGGTCGACGTGCGGACGCGCAAGATCACGGCGAGCATCGAACTTCCTGGCACACCGGAACAGATGGCTGTCGATTCACAGGACGGCACGATCTTTGTGGCGATCAACGACAAGGACGAAGTCGCAGTAATCGACGTCGGAACACAGCAGGTGACGAAGTTCTACCGGAGCTGCAACATCAAATTGCCGAAGGGAGTCGCCTTCGACCCCGAAAGCAAGCGATTGTTTGTGGCCGATAGTCCGCCATCCCCCGTCCCGGGCACGCTCAGCATCGTGGACGTATTGCTGGATAGGTGCCTGGGATCCGTCGACCTCGGCAAGGGAACCGATCAGCTCGGTTTCAACAGTCACACACACCACGTCTACACAGCGGATGGCGGAAGCTCGTTCGTCTCGATCGTGGACAGCATCAGCCTGAAGCCTCTGGGTGTCGCCGGAACCGGTGCTGGAGGCGGAACGTTAGCCGTCGACTCAACCACCGATATGGTCTATGTCGGCCTCGAGAAGCGGGGCCTGATCGCTGTCTATCACGATCCCTGAGATCGGGCAGGAATCCGTTGCAACGAGGAGTACAGGGTGATCATCAGGGCCGAGAATCTGGGCCGTCCACCATGCCCCAGGCATCCATCAAGAGCGCCTGAAGCGTGGCGAAGGCGATGTGGCCAAAGCCTTCATCGCCCCACTGCGTCCCCCAGCTGTTGGCGAACTTGAACACCCGATTGCGCCGGTCGAAGCCAACGATGCAGATGGCGTGGCCCCCGAGGAACTGGGTGCCGGGCTCTGGCATCGGAATCACGCCGCCGGGGGCGTCCATGAACTGCTCATGGACCATTACGCCGGCGATGAAGCAGTTGGTCACCAGGTAGGCCTGCATCTCACCGATTGAGTTGATGCGCGCGTAGCTCCTCGCGCGATACGGCTGCGCCGCCTTGCGTTGCTCCGTTGTCGGCGGCACGTTGATGCGATGGACGTCGTACGGCATGCACGCCAGGCTGCAGACGCCCTGGTCCTGGATGATCTTCATTGCCTCCCGGATCGTCATGCCGCCATCCTCGGGTTGCTTGCGACGCTGGCTATAGATAAAAAGGGGCGAAAACTGGTGCTGCGAGTCGGTCAAGGGCCAGTGGTGCTCGACGCCTTTCTGAAAGGTCTTGTCGTAATAGGCGGTTGCGCATGCGACGCAGGTGCCGGCAGGTCCCTGGTCGAAGACCGGCGGGAACTGCGGCGAATGATCGACCTCCTCGGCGACGGGCGCGGCCTTGAGGTACGCGGCCATGTCGTAGTCGCGGTGGTCGTAGGGGTCCTTCAGGCAGCCGAGCGCGTAGCGGGCCATGTCGATGTGACGCAACCTGGTCGCAATTCCGGCTGAGTACGATGGTCCGATGGCCCAGGGAGATCGGTCGATTCGTGTCCGCTACGCCCCAAGCCCGACCGGAGCGTTGCACCTCGGAGGCGCGCGCACCGCGCTCTTCAACTATCTATACGCGCGTCAGCAGGGCGGCAAGTTCCTGCTGCGAATCGAGGACACCGATCGGGCCCGCCTGAAGCAGGGCAGCCAGAGCTCGATCGAAGAGGGCCTGCGCTGGCTGGGCATGGAGTGGGACGAGCAGCCAATCATCCAGTCAGAACGCAAAGAGGCCTACGCGAAGGCGGCGCAAGGCCTGCTCGAGTCCGGGGCCGCGTACCGCTGTTTCTGCACCCCCGAGCGCCTCGAGCAGATGCGCGCGGAGCAGCGAGCGCGCCATGAACCGGAGCGCTACGACCGGCGCTGCCGTTCGATCCCTCGAGAAGAATCGGATCGTCGGGCAGAGGCCGGCGAACGGTTTGTCATCCGGCAGGCGATGCCGCTGGAAGGCGCAACCACATTTCACGACCTGGTGATGGGGACCGTCACCTTTCGCAACGACACGCTCGATGACCACGTGCTGTTGAAGTCCGACGGATTTCCGACCTACCACCTCGCCTTTGCGGTCGACGACCACGAGAGCAGGATCAGCCACGTGATCCGCGGCGATGGCTGGTTACCATCGGCCCCAAAGCATCTCCTCCTGTTTCAGGCTTTCAACTGGCTGCCTCCCGCCTTCGCCCACGTTCCGCTCGTTCTCGGCCCCGACAAGAAGCCGCTGGCAAAGCGGCATGGCGCCAAAGACGTGCTCGAATACCGGGATGCCGGCTATCTGCCCGAGGCGGTCGACAATTTCATTGCGTTTCTGGGTTGGTCGCCGGGCACTGAAGAGGATGTGCTGGCCATCGACGAGTTGATCGCCCGGTTCTCGATCGAAAAAATTCAGGCAAGCCCAGCCGTCGCCAACCTCGAACGTCTCGACTGGCTGAACGGCCAGTTCATCCGGCGGCTCTCTGCGGATGAGCTCGCTAGCCGGATCGCACCGAGGTTTTCCGGCGTGACCGCCGACGCGCTTCGGCCGCTGATGCCACTCGTGCAGGAACGTCTACGAACGCTCAATGAAGCGACCGAGATGCTTCGCTTCTTCTTCGAAGAGCCGCGGGACTATCGACCCGACCAGCTGGTCCCGAAGGGCCGCGATGCGAATGGCACGGCGGCGGTCTTCCAGGCGGCGGCTGAGCGACTGCGGCGGCTGCCGGCCTGGGACCACGACACGGTCGAGCACGAGTTGCGCGCACTGGCCGAACACCTCGGCTGGTCGTCGCGGGACCTCTTCATGGCGCTGCGGGTGGCGGTCACCGGACGGACCGTCACGCCGCCATTGATCGAGTCGATGGCACACCTGGGCCAGGCTCCGGTCATCGCCCGGCTCGAACGGGCCTCCGCCTCATTGTCAAACGCGCCGGAGCGGTAGCGGCCAGTAGCGCCAGCGCACGCGGGCCACGATCTGCTCTCTGGTGACGGCCCCGAACTCGCGAGAATCCGAGCTGGCCCCCGAATTGTCACCGAGCAAAAAGATGGTTCCGGCGCTGTCGATCGAATGAATTCGCTTGATGACCTCCAGACCTGGCCGGTCCGGCCTTCGGGCAACCACGACGTCCCCGGGTTGCAGGTTGGTCGCGGCGTCGACGGGTCGGGCGATCACGAGCGCACCCGCACGTAATCCCGGTTGCATGCTGTCACCGTTGATACGTAGCGGGTAGACTGCTTTCAGGATCTGCGGTTCATCGTAATAGGAGGATTGGCAGCATGAAGTTGATGGAGTGGATTCGCCCCACCCGAACAGTAGAAGCCCACTGTGATCTCCCCTGCGGGATCTACGACCCCGACCAGGCGCGCGTCGAGGCGGAGTCCTGCTTGAAGATCGATCAGAAATATGCCGACTCGAAGGATCAGACCTTCCGCTAGCGCGCGGTGCTGATCAAAGAGCAGCGCGCGGAGCTTGCCAAGCACCACCTGGACGTGCTCTGGAGTGACTGGTACAAGCCTGAGAAGCACGACGCAAAGTTCCCGCAGCTCAAGGAAGTCCTGAAGCAAGCGGTGTCTCAGGGATCGAAAGTCAAGGCCTCGATGGATCCCGCGGACGCGCAGAAGTGGCTCGACCTTATCAACCAGGTGGGCGACCTGTGGGAAAAGGCCGGCGGCCCACAGGAGACTCGCGTCGCCCGGGCCACCGCCGCGCCAACCCGCGCCTGACCCCCAACAAAGCCCCCGCCCTGACCCTTCCCCGCTTGCGGGGGAGGGAGAGTCGGTCTATGGTGCCCAGGCTAAGCGCGAATCGGCGTCGAGGAAGCTTCCGTGGGTGATTTCCTCCGCGGCGCTGACCGGGTGAATGCTTCCTGCGCTGCTGACCCGCATGATGAAAAGATCGAAGCTGCCGTTGACCAGCATCAAAAATGCAATCGCGGTCCCATCCGGCGACCAGGCCGGCTGGGCCACCATTCCTGATTGCAGCAATACGGCGCTGTCAGTCGGAGCGGGCCGCGGCTCGCGGGAATAGCTGCTCGCGAGCGGCATGACGTAGAGGCCATCGGTCGTTCCGGTCGCGTGGATGAATGCGACAAAACGCCCGTCGGGTGAAATCGCCGGCTCGAAGTTCCGCTCGCCATCCGGTGAGAGATAGATTCGTGATCCGTTCTGCGTCGACATCCAGGTCAGGCGCGCCACCGGCAACAAGGGCCGGCCGCCATACAGGTAGGTCGTGAAGACGAGTTCGTCAACCGTTCCCGGACGGTACGCGGGGTCGCTGTCTCCGCCGGTGTATGGGACTGGGAGGACGAGTCGATGCGACTCCTTCGATCCCGAGTCGTAGCTCCAGATGCCGAGGTCGTTTGGCTGCAGGTCTTGCGGGTTGGACGGCTGCTTCCCACGATCAGTCAGATAGGC
>VBHQ01000091.1:0-14650 GCA_005880395.1 Chloroflexota bacterium | reverse complement strand
GCGGCCGGTCGCGTCGGCGAGGACGATCACCGAGCTCTGCCCCTGCACCTGGGCGAACGCGAGCCGGCCGCCATCGGGAGTGACGGCGGGATCCTCGACGGTTAGGCCGCTCACCAGCCGGGTCAGGCGCGTGCCGGCGAACACGTAGAGCCCGCGACTCTTGGTCAGGTAGAGCCGGCCGGGCACCGACACCTTTTTGGCAGGCAGAGTCACCTTGCCCGGATCTCGGGCCGGGGCTGCCGTGGAGGTGCAACCGGCCAGCGTCAGAACGCCAAGGAACGTGGCGACGGCGCGCCTCACGGCAGCAAATCTCCGCCGAACAGCGTCCGGAGATAGGCGTTCACCGCAGGCCAATCGGCCAGCAGAATCTGCTGTCCGTCCGCCGAGACCGCATCGTGAACGTAGGGTGTGAGAAACGCTTGATGCACGTCTCCGGCATGGAGCCCACGCATGAACACCGCCAGCTGTGTCAGCCGAACGAGGTCGAGATCGGTTTTGAGGTGCCCGTTGAGGTCTCGAGCGAAATTCGGCAAGGCGGTGACCATATCCATGCCCGCCATCCGCTGCTGCATCGCCAGCAGCATTTGCTGTTGACGGATGGAACGGCCGAAGTCGCTGAGGAGATCACCATGCCGAGAGCGGACGTACTGCAGCGCGTGTCGACCGTCAAGATGCTGCGGGCCGGCCGCCAGGTAGACCCGCTCGGTGCCATAGCCACTGGCGCTGAAATCGTTCGGGTAGTTGTCATCGAGCACGGGATGCAGGACGTCAACATCGATGCCGCCGAGGCGATCGACGACGCGCACCAGGCCGTTGAGCCCAATCCAGGCGTAGTAATGAATCGGAATCTTGAAGGTCTTCTCGACGGTGGCTCGCGCCAGCGGCGCACCACCTTCGGCGTACGCGAGGTCGATCTTGGCGCTGCTTCGCCCCGGAATGTCCACCCAGAGATCGCGCGGCAGCGAGAGGAGTGTGACGTCTCGGTGCGCCGGATCGATGGAGACGACGATCATCGTTTGTGAGAGCAGGGCGTTTGCCTGAAACTTCTGGTCGTTGTCGCTGCCGAGCAAGAGGACGTTGATCCGTTTCGATGAATCCAGCGGTGGCGGTGCGGTCGCCGGCGCCGGAACGCCACGCGGCAACCTGCTCGGATGACTCTCCAGCAGCGCCAGCACCGGTGAGAGGTAGGCGAGGCTCACGCCGACCAGCAGCAGAACCAGCAGGACGATGCCGCCAATCACGAGGTGGCCACGACGCAGTCCGGCGGCCCGAGCCACGGGTGTGACCCCAGTGTGATTCATGCTTCCAGCGCAGGCGCTTCGACGCGCCTGACCTCCCACCCTATTAGGCCGGTGCCGCCCAGACGCCGTCAAGTGAGGGGATCGAAACGCGCGCCGTAATCGTGAAACCCCGGATGAGAAAGCGTTACGGGATCGTCGCGCTCAGGAGCGAACAAGCTGGTGAATACTGCACGTTACGAGGATTAGAGAGATGCACGAGTCAGGCAATATCCTCTCGCTGCGGTTCACCACTCCGGCGGTCGCCCATGGCACCCGCACCCCCGCGCAATTGACCTTCTGCTACCAGTGCCATTGCGCCGTCGACCTGAGCACGACAACCACGGCGCTTCGCTCCGGTCACTGGGCGCGGATCGGAACCTGCGCGCATTGCGGAACGACGATCACCCGGATTCTCAAGCAAGCCAGCTAACATCGACCGGTGACCTCGCGGCCCTCCCGGCCGGCGGCCCGTCGCGCCCGCCGAGCCGCCCCGAACATCGATGCCATCGAACGCGTCCCCAGGGATCAGCAGCGTCCCGACAAAGACGCCTACGCCATGATCCTCGCGTTTGCCGCGGCGCTCCGGTCCACCTGCCTGAGCCGTAAGGTCGGCTGCGTCATCGTCCGCGACGGTCAGATCATCGCGACCGGCTACAACGGCACCCCAAAGGGCACGTGGCATCCAGAAGAATTTCCCAAGGCCTGCCCCTGCGTCGGCGGCGTCAGCGGTGCCGACCTGTCCTTGAAATACTGCGCCCATGCCGAGGCGAACGCCCTGGCGCAGAGCGCCTATCGAGGCGCGTCAACCGCAGGCGCCGATATTTTCTGCACGAACTTTCCGTGCATCGAGTGCGTGAAGCTGTTGATCAGCGCCGGCATCCGCGCCATCTATTACGTCCATGGCTATCCGGACGTCAGCGGGTTGCGTGATCGCTATTTGAGCCAGGCTGGGATTCCGACCCACGCTATCGCGTGGGCGAAGATCCAGCCCCATCTGTCGGCGCTGTCGAAGGGCTAGCCGAAGGCTCAACGGCAGCAGGCTCGACCAGGAACGAGACGCTGACCGCTGGGTGCGAGCGAACGGGGATCGTGGCGGCCGACGGCAGGAGGACCCCACAGATGACGGCGCCCACAACCCATGCACGCCACGATCCGCCCATGCTGGAGCAACGCCCCGCCGATTCGCGCTCCGTCCACTGTCGCGGGCCTGCTCCAGCGGCGGGACATTGGCGTTACAGCGGGCACCGGTGCCGGTGCGAACCGCTATCGCCGTCCGGCGGACGGCGGGCGCCGAGCGCTCGCGAAGCGTAGCGATGCTTCCGCCGCCTTCGCCGCGGCCTGGCGGTGCGCGAGGCCGACCCAGAACGCCGCCGGACCGGCAGCGGGATCGCTGATCACGCGCTCCCGGGCGGTCGCCGCGAACGCGTGGACCCGGCCGGCCTCGCGGACCAGCACACTGCCGTCGGCTTGCGTCAGGTAGACGACGCGGGGACCCAGTTCCGCCACCAGCCGGAGGACCTGGCGCCCGGGGATCAGCCCGAACAGGATCTCCGCGTCGGCGGAGCTGAGCGCGACACTGTCCGACAGCGCCAGCGCCGGCTCGAGGACCCGTCGGGTCATCCGGGCGTTCGTCGACCATAACAGCGCCGCCTCGACCAGCAGGGCGGAGCGGCCGCCTCGGGCGAAGGCACTTGAAAGCGCCCCCATCGCCGCCGATCGCGCCGGCTCGACCGAGAGGCTGAAGCCGGATACCACCGTGAGGGCCGCGGTCACCGATCGCGGCGGCAATTCATCGAGGCGCAATCCAAGGTCGGCGCCACGCGCGACACGGCGCGCGGTTGGATCGCCATCGCGTCCGATCCAGACCGTCGTCGGCACGCCGGGCGCGCTCCGTAGCCATCGAACATCGACATTGAGGCGGGAGAGCCCATCGCGCAGATGGCGACCCGCTTCGTCGTCGCCCACCTTGCCGACGACGGCGATCGATGCCTTGAGCGCCGCGGCATGCGCAACCAGCCGGCCGGCGCCTCCGCCGATCGTTGCCTGGCCCCCACTCCCCCGTTCCTCGGCAATGTCCCCGACGGCGAGCCAATCCAGGGCTCCGCTCATCGGCGTCATGATAGGTGGATGCCGAATCGCCTGGCCGAAGAAACGAGCCCCTACTTGCTCGAGCACGCGAACAATCCGGTCGATTGGTATCCATGGGGTGATGAGGCGCTGAACCGCGCTCGGCAAGAGAACAAGCCCATCCTGCTCAGCGTGGGCTATAGCGCCTGCCACTGGTGTCATGTAATGGCCCGTGAGTCGTTTGAGGACGCCGCGGTCGCTGCCTTGATCAACCAGGCCTTCGTCCCGATCAAGGTCGATCGCGAGGAACGGCCCGACGTCGACCAGGTCTACATGCGAGCGGTGCAAGCCATGACCGGGTCTGGCGGATGGCCGATGACAGTGTTTTTGATGCCCGACGCCACGCCGTTCTTCGCGGGCACTTACTTTCCGCCGGCCGACCATCCCGGTATGCCATCCTTCCGTCGCGTACTCGCAGCGGTCGAGAATGCTTTTCGGGCTCGACCGCAGGACGTCGCCGAAACGGCAGGCCAGGTCCGCGCCTTCCTCGAACGTCCGGCGATACCACTGGCCACCGGCGCGCTGAGCCCCGCGTTGCTCGACGAAGCGTACGCGCGGTTGGCGACCGACTACGATCGGCAATTCGGCGGTTTTGGTGGCGCGCCAAAGTTTCCCCAACCGATGCTGATCGACGTGCTGTTCCGCAGCCATGCACGAACCCGCACGCAGCCCGCACTCGAGATGGGCGTGGGAACCTTGCGGGCGATGGCCGCCGGCGGCATGTACGACCAGCTCGGCGGCGGCTTTCATCGCTACAGCGTCGATCAGCACTGGCTCGTCCCTCATTTCGAGAAGATGCTGTACGACAACGCGCTGCTGGCGCGGGCCTACCTCGACGGCTGGCAGCTCACCAAAGACAGCGATTTCCGGCGCGTGGTTGAGGCAACGCTCGACTTTGTTCGTCGGGAAATGCTGTCGGAAGGGGGCGGCTTTTATTCCAGCCTCGACGCCGACAGCGAAGGCGAGGAGGGCAAGTTTTACGTCTGGACACCGGCGGAGCTGAAGGCGGTGCTCGGTGATGAGCTGGGTGAGCGGCTGGCCCGGGCCCTCGATGTAACCGAGGCGGGCAATTTCGAGGGACAAAACATCCTGCACCCGGTCGAGCCCGGCGCCATGCAATTGCTTGCTGAGGCGCGCGATCGATTGCTGACGGCACGCGAGCGGCGGGTTCGACCGCATCGCGACGAGAAAATCATCGCCGGCTGGAATGGCTTGATGTTGCGTGCCTTTGCCGAAGCCGCTCGGGTACTGGACCGCCACGACTTGCTGCGCGTCGCTGAGACCAACGCCGCATTTCTGCTGAGTCAGCTGCGCAAGGATGGGCGCATGCAGCGCAGCTACACAGCCGGTCGCGTCCAGCCGGCCGGCTTCCTCGAAGACCAGGCCGCGGTCGTCGACGGCCTTCTGAGCCTGTATGAGGCCAGCTTCGACGCAGGTTGGCTCGATGAGCTGCGGACCCTGGTCGCCGAGATGATCCGAGCCTTCTGGGATGAAGCAACCGGCCTCTTTTTCGATACGCCGGCCGACGATCATGGTCTCCTCGTGAGACCGCAGGACGTGACCGACAACGCGGTGCCTTCCGGTACGTCGATCGCGGTCGACGTGTTGTTGCGAGCAGGACGCCTGCTTGGCGAAGAATCGTGGATCGCCATCGCCCATCGCGTCCTCGAGCGGTTGGCGCCCACCGCCGCCAAGGCGCCGCAAGCCTTTGGACGCCTGCTGGCCGCGCTTGACTTCCAGCTAGGACGGGCCGTCGAGCTGGCGATTATCGGCCGGCCCGGCGACGGAGACACCGAGCGATTGCTCGCGGTCACCCGTGCGCGATACCTTCCCAATCGCCTGCTTGCGCTCGCACCCAATGCGGACGGGAGCGCGATCCCGTTACTGGCGGACCGTCACGCGATCGGTGGCCACGCTACCGCCTATCTCTGCGAGGGATTTGTCTGTCAGGCTCCAACCACGATTCCTGGTGAACTCGAGCGGCAACTCGAACGCTTCAGCGCGTCCTGATCCAGTCCCGATATTCCGCGGGCGTGTTCAAGTTTCGGAAGGATCGCAACTCGGGATCCACCGTTCGCAGCTCGTCAGCCGTGAGATAGCGGACGTTGAGCGTGTCGAGCATGCTTTTGATGCTCCGCTTGCCCTCGCGAAGGTATGCGTCGACGTGGTTCCCCAGCTCCCGTCGATAGACGGCACATACGCCCTCGAGTTCATCGCCGACGCGAGGCACGACGGCATCGACCCCAACCGCCTCCCGCCGTAAGAGCGACCCGACCGGAGGCTCGACGCCGGGGAGGTCACAGGCAACAATCCAGACCAGCGGCTGGCTGGCCGCCGTCAAGCCGGCGTGGATGCCCGCCAGCGGACCCACACCCTGGAAACGGTCGAACACGAATCGGAGCCCGGACAACCCCGGAATTGGCCGCGCGAGCGAGACGAGGACCTCGTCGACAGCCGGGCCGAGTCGCCGAGCGAGGTACTCGACCAGCGTAAGCCCTCCGGCGCTGAGCATGGCCTTGTCGCGGCCCATGCGGCGGCTGTTCCCGCCGGCAAGAATCAGCAGGGAGCAGCCCTCCGCCATGCAACGAGCGTAGCGCCGTCTACTGACCGATCGCGCCGCTGACGTTACAGAAGACGTTCTGCACCTGGTTGCCCAGGAGGATCAGGATCGCGATCACGACGACGGCGATCAGGACAAGGATGAGCGCGTACTCGACCATGCCCTGGCCACGTTGGCTACGCCGCGATAAATCAACGAGTCGCCGAATAATGGCAAACGGATGCACGGATCCATTCTCGAGCGAGAACGTTGCCCTGTTCGTTACAGCGCTGTTGCCTCCTCGAGGGCATAAAAAAGAGACCGGCATCGGCCGGTCTTTTGCTTCTTGATGAACGTGTTACGGGGAGGCCGAGGTCGACGCCGAGGCTGCGACGGAGGCCGAGGTCGCCGCCGACGGCGCCGTGCTGGCCCCGCTGCCGGCCGACTGCTGAATCACAGTGGTGCCGAAACCGAACCAGTGCGCGACCGCGAAGCCGTAGAAAAGGATCGCCAGAATCACGATCAAGGCGATGAGGAAGATCGCTACGACCGCCGCGCTGGAGCCGCCGTCGCCGTCATCATGCTCATGAACGACTGCCATAAATAACCTCCTCGGTACCTGTTTATGACTTAGGTGATACCGTCGATATCATATCAGTTGCCTCCGCTGGCGTCAATCTTGTCACCTGGAATTCGGCGGAGAAGGCGAGATAACAAGACTCCTGTCAGGAGATCCCGCCGCTCGCCACTCAGAGAAACAAAGCGTGGTGTGCATATGTGGAAAGCTCTGTGCAAAAGCTTGGCTGACGATCAGGCCTTCCGGGCGACATCCCGGGTCGTCGCCTGGGCGATTGGCCTGATCACCATCTCATCGATGTTGACATTCGGCGGCCGGGTCACGCACCAAAGGATGCAGTCGGCGATGTCGGCGCCGGTCAACGGCTCCATTCCCTTGTAGACGGCAGCGGCCCGGTCGCGGTCGCCTTTGAACCGGACGAGGCTGAATTCGGTTTCCACCATCCCCGGCATCACCTCGGTGATCCGGATCGGCTCGCCCATGAGCTCGAGCCGCAAGGTGCGCGTGATCGCCCTGACCGCATGCTTGCTGGCGGTGTAGCCGGCACCGCCGGGATAGACCTCGAATCCAGCTACCGAACCGAGATTGACGATGTGGGCGCGCGGTGCCGCGCGGAGGAGCGGCAGCAGCGCCTTGGTGACCCGCAAGACGCCGAGCACGTTGGTTTCCATCATCTGCACCCAGTCCTCGTCGGAACCCTCGGCCACCGGATGAAGCCCGGCCGCCAGGCCGGCGTTATTGACGAGCACCTCGACCTGGCTGAAGGCGGTCTTGATCTGGCTGGCAAACCCCTCGATGCTTCGCAGGTCGCGCACGTCCAGGTGGAAGCCGCTGCCGCCAAGCTCGGCGGCGAGCGCCTTGACCCGGTCATCACGGCGCGCTCCCAACACGACTCGAAAGCCGGCGCCCGCCAGCGCCCGAGCGGTCGCCTAGGCAGCGGGAAGGCACGGAGCTGCGACAGCGGTCGGTGGTGCTCGGGGTGGCGCTTGTGATGGCGGTCGCCTGCTGGATGCTTGGCTCGGCGGTCGGTTCCGCGGCATGGGCGTCGAGCAGCTCGGCAGCGAAGCACCATCCATCGCCGAGCCCTTCACCAACGCCAACTCCAAGACCAACGCCGCTCCCCACGCTGGTCCCGACGCCGGCACCCACCGCGACGCCAACCAGGGCTCCGACGCCGCCACCCGGCGCACCGCCAGCCGCGTCTTCAAAGCCAGTTCCGACCGTGGCAGCCGAGTCAGCCGCGTCGTCGGCGCCACAGGCCACGGCGTTGGCGGTCGATCCGTCGTTGAGCGGCCTCCCCGATTCGGGAGCGCCATTGCCCGGTGGCACCGCCGAAGCGCTCATGATCAGCCCGACGCCGCAGGCCGCATCAGATGTGGTCTCCGCCACTGGCTCGACCGATACGGAGAATCTCGTCTGGCTGCTCGTGATGGCGATGATGGCCATCCCCGGACTGATCGTCATGACGCTGATCGCGACGGTCTTGATCCGCCGTTAAGCGGACTAGCGTCCCGGCGGTTTGGCTTAGCCCTTGATGACTTCCGGCGTCCCCCCGATGAAGATCAAGGCCACCAGCAGGTCATTCCAAACCCAGAGGAACTGGAAGATGATCAAGGAGGCGATCGCGGGGACCGATAAGGGGAGCACCAGGCGGAAGAAGACCGTAACGGGACTTGCCCCGTCGATCTCCGCCGACTCGAACAGGTCCTGCGGGAGAACGCGGAAGAAGTTCGCCAGCAGGTAGATGGAGAACGGCAAACCGTAGCCGGTGTGTGCGAGCCAGATGGCGATGAAGCCGGCGTTCAGTCCGAAGGGCAGCGTATTTCCCGAGGTCAGCCCAAGGTGGACGGCGAGTGTCAGCAACGGAATAAAGGTGAGCTGCAAGGGGACGGCCAGCAGCCCGACAAGCGCCAGGAAGATCCAGTTTCGTCCCGGGAACTTCATCCAGGCAAAGGCGTAAGCCGCGAAGGCTGCGATCGCCGCCGGGATGATCGTCCCGGGGATCGTGATCATGAAGCTGTTAAAAAAGCTGGGCAAAAGGTCGCTTTCGCCGAGCACCGCCCGATAACTGTCCAGGGTGAAATTGAACGGTGGCGAAAAGGCGGTCCACCAGCCACTGGTGGTGAACGCCCCGCCCGGTCGGAATGAACTAATCAATAGGCCAAGGGTGGGCGTGACCCACAGCAGGGTGAGCGCGATCACCGCCACATGGAGGCCGGCCTTGGAGACCGCCGCCGAAAGCGGGCTCGTCCGTGGCGCCCTGGCGGTCACGGCGCCTTCCTGCCGGGGCGGCGCCGCCGTCACCGCTGTGCTCATCGGCGAGCCTCAACGGCGCGGAACTGCTGGACGTTGAAGATCAGTACCGGGATAACGGCGATCAATAGGATGACGGCCAGCGTGCTGGAGTTGGCGTGGTTCTGCGCCGCGTACAGCTCCGCGTACATTCGCCTGGCCAGGATGTCCGTGTTGTAGTTACCGGCGGTCATGACATAAACGATGTCGAAGGCCTTGAGCGCGAAGATCACCATCGTGGTGCCGACCACGACGATGGTCGGCATCATCAGAGGCAGGATGATGCGACGGAAGACGACGAGCTCATTAGCGCCGTCGACCCGGGCCGCCTCGAGCAGCTCGCCGGGGATGCCTTTGAGCGCCGCGGACAGGATGACCATCGCAAAGCCGGTGGCGCCCCAGACGGCGATCAAGATGAGGGCGTAGTTGTTGAAGCGCGTGTCCTGGATCCACGTGATCGGCTGCGCATGGAAGAGATTGACGACGATTGCGTTCAGGATGCCGATCTGGGGCACGTCAGGCGGCCGGTAGTAATACACGAACTGCCAGATGATCGACATCGCCACGAACGAGATGGCCATCGGCATGAAGATCAGCGACTTCACGGGCTTTTCGTAAGACACGCGGTCGGCGAGCATCGCGAGGGCCAATCCGAAGATGAGCACCATGGCCGGGTACAAGAGGAGCCAGAGCAGGTTGTTTCGAAGCACGATGAGGACGCCGCCATCGCTCAGCATGTGGATGTAATTGCCGAGGCCGATGAAGTTCGAGCCGCCCCGGTCGAAGAAGCTCCGAATGATCGTCCCGATCATGGGATAGACCAGGATCACACTCACCAGCAGGATCGCCGGGCCCACCCAGATCCAGGGGCGGACCGTCGGCTGAGCCCGCTTGGGAAATCGTCGGACGATGAGCTCGGTGCCCATGATGTAGAGAAAGAGGACCAGGGGGACCGCGATCAGCACGACGATAAGCGCGGGCAGGTTGACCGTCAGCAGCGTCTCCCAGTCGATCTGGAGCCGCGCCACTAAAGAGGCCAACCCGCCCATCGCCTTACTCCCTTACTTCTGTTTGGCTACGAAGCTCCCACGTACGCGGTTTGCTGCACCTTGTCGAGATTTGCCAGGATGCTGTCGAGCTTCGATTGGTCCTGAACGAAGTCGAGGACTCCCTTCCAGTAGGCGTCACGCATGTCAGTCGGCATCAGGTCGCCGGCATCATAACGGGCGATCTTTGTGGTCTGTACGGTCTGAGCCTCCGCTTTCGAGATCGGGTCCGGGTAATCGTCCAGGCTCACCTGCTTGTTGACTGCGATCTTGCCGCCTCCGCGCTTGACCCAGATGTCCTGCGCCTGAGCCGTTGCCACGTACTTAATCAGCGCGCGTGCCTGCGGCGTGTCTTTAGTCATCACGAAGGCATCGCCGGAGACCACGTGCGCGCCAGCGTTGCTGCTGCTCACGTCAGGCAGGGCGAACTCGGCGTAATCGGTGCCCGCCGTCGGCTTCGGGGTGTAGCCATCGAAGAAAGAGGTAATGAAGGAGCCCTGGTTGAACATGTAGCACTTCGGCGGGTTGGTGAACAGCCCCTGGCCGCCGTCGCCGAAGGTCGTTGCTCTCATGTACTGCGGTCCGCCGTAGACGTTGCTGCCACCGGATCCCAGGATCTGCTGGCCCCAGGTCGTCCAGGCTTGCTTTATCTCCGGAGAGCTCCACTTTTGCTTGCCCGCCCACCAGCTGTCGTAGACGGTCGGTCCGGACTGGCTTAGTACGATTTCCTTGTGCCAGTCGCTGCCCGGCCAGCCGGAAGCCGCCTGGCTCTCGAGCGCGACGCACCACGGCTTGCCGCCGTCCGACTTGATTTTGTTCGTGAGCGTTATCAGCTCATCCCAGGTCTTGGGCACCTGGTACCCCTTGGCCTGGAAGGCCTTGGGGTCGTACCAGACCAGGCCCTTCAACGCTGCCCAGGCATAGATGTTGACGAGCTTGCCGTTGACCTTTCCCAAGTTGATCCAGTCAGCTCCGTAGTTGGCGTTCAACTGGCTCATGTCGAGCTTGTCGTCCAGGGGAATCACCTGGCCGGCCTTGGCCATCTTGATAAGGGTTCCAATACCGGGGGCTGCCGTCACGTCGGGTGGGTTGCCGGCAGCGACCTTGGTCTGCAGAATCGCGTCGAGGTCACGCGTCGCCTCGAACGAGATCTTGACACCGGTTTGGTCGGTAAACGGCTTCATGACCGCGTCGAAGGAAGCCTTCTCCGCGCCCGACCATGTCCCGAGGATATGGTGTCGCCCTTCCCAATGGCATATGCCGCCTCCTCCCTTCTTAGAAAAAATTATGACGGCGGGGCCGGCCTAAGGGCCACCGCGGTGGAAGCCACCGCAAGCGAGTCTATGACGCCCCACCAGCGCTGTCAATTATCCCGCCTAGGGTCAATGGGCGCGCATTAGGAACTATTAGCGACTCAAGCCATCGACCAGACGATGGCAACGGAGGGATCAGCGCGTCAGCTCGGCCCAGGATTGCTCTACGCTATCCCGGCCGCCGCCAGGAGCGGTTCCATCGCGAAGACGGAGGTTTGATTGCCAACGCCAGGCTCGATTCAACGAACATATCTCGTTCTCTTGCTCGGCAACACACTGGCGGCGTCCCTTATTTGGGGGATTAACACGATCTTCCTGCTCGATGCAGGACTCTCCAACCTCGAGGCGTTTGCAGCCAATGCCTTCTTTACCGCCGGCATGGTGCTCTTCGAGGTGCCGACCGGAGTTGTTGCCGACACCGCCGGCCGGCGCGTCTCGTATCTCCTGGGTACGGTGACGCTGGCTGCATCGACGCTGCTGTACGTCTTGCTGTGGCGGATCCACGCCCCGTTCTGGCAATGGGCAATCGTTTCCGTGCTGATCGGGCTCGGGTTCACATTCTTCTCCGGTGCGGTAGAGGCCTGGCTGGTCGACGCCCTCAAGGCGACCGACTTCACCGGCGAGCTAGAAGCCGTGTTCGGGCGTGGCCAGGTTGTGACGGGCGTGGCGATGCTCAGCGGCTCTATCGTGGGAGGCTTGATCGCCCAGCAGACCAATCTGGGCGTGCCCTTCGTGCTCCGCGGCCTCATCCTTATCGCCATGTTCGCGATTGCGTTGCGGCTCATGCACGATGTTGGGTTCTCGCCCGAGAAGGGCGGCGGTGTTCTAACCGAGATACGAAAGATCGGCTCTGCCTCGGTCGAGTACGGCTTGCAGGTGCCAGCGGTCAAGTGGCTCATGATCGAGTCCCTATTCACGGGCGGCGTTGGGATCTACGCTTTCTACGCACTGCAGCCTTATCTGCTGCAGCTTTACGGGGACCGACGCGCTTACGTGATCGCCGGCCTGGCCGCAGCGATCGTCGCCGGCGCGCAGATCCTCGGCGGGTTCGCGGCCCCAAGAATCCGAAGGCGCTTCCGCCGGCGCACGTCGGCGTTGATCGCCACGGCGGCACTTGGCGTAGTCGTCCTTGGGCTGATGGGAATCCTTCAGAACTTCTGGGTGGTGATTGGGCTTGTCGTGATTTGGTCCCTCATCTTTGCCGCCTCGATGCCGATCCGCCAGACCTACATGAACGGCATGATCCCGTCACGACAGCGGGCGACGATCCTCTCGTTCGACTCGCTGATGGGTTCGGCGGGAGGCGTCTGGGCACAGCCGCTACTGGGTCGGGTGGCCGACGTATGGGGATATGGGCCGTCATACGTCGTTGGAGCCGCGATCTCCGCGATCGCACTGCCGGCGCTGGCGCTATCCCGACGTCAGAACGCGCCGGCGGATACGGTCCAGGCGGTTGCGGCCTCAGGCCGACCGCGCCCGGAGGAATCCTCAGAGGTAATCGCCGAAGAAGGCGATCGCGCAAGGCACGACAACTAGGAAGAGGAGGGCGAATTCCTCCGCGCCCTGACCATCGACCCCAGCCGCGACGCGGGTCTGTCCATAATGTCTTGCGACAGACGTCCGGGATGTCGTGAGACAGGACAATGGCTGGGTCAACTGGATGGGTTTGGTAACTCGGCTGTCCGAGACGAGTCGGGCGATCGCGGCGTTTTCACCCTGCTCCGGCGCATCGACACCTAACTGAAGACCCAAGTGACTAGTGCAGGCCCAAGTCGAGATTGGAAGCACTTCTTTGCCTGCACAGCGCGGCCAGTGGCGCCGTCATGTTGCTGTGCAAGTGGAGCTGCGAGGTGTTCACCCGGCACTGTCACGGTTCCCAATGCGATCACCCATTCGTCGTCGTGTGACAGCGCTGTGACCGTCGCAACATGCGATCTGCGCCCCTCTATAGTGCTGACGTGATCTCCCGCTGGCCGTTCTACGCGTCGGTCGCAGTACTCGGAGGCGAGTGCATAGCGTGCTTCCTGGCCGGCTCCATCGAGTTGGGGGCGCGAGGAGCGATGGTCCCTATCGACTCAGCTGAATCCACAGAGCAGGCACGTTTTGCAATTGAGCTCTTCGCAATCGGAGGACTCAACCTTGTCGGTTTCGTCGCGTTCCTTCTCCGCCGGTCCGCCTGGGGTTGGTGGCTTGTGCTCGGAATGCAGGTCGGGGTTTTCGTGTTGGCGCTGATCGAGGGAGTGCTCACAGACATCGGTTGGTTTTACTTCAGCAGTCTGCCGCTGTTGAGCTTGTTCCTGCTACTCGCGTTCCGAAAGCAGGATGCCAGACTGAAGCCCTCCCTTCAGGGCAATCCCACAGCTTATTTGACACGTTAGGAAAAGCGAAACCCCTTTGATGCGTTGGTCTCAGTCCGCAGACGGTGAAATGGCTGGGGCAACTTCTTCGTTTAGATACGGGAGTTTGCCGGGCTGACCCAGTCGCTGTCCCAAGTCGACGGCGGAAGAAACAAGTAGACAGGGCTTGAAGCCACGGTTTGAGCTTCACCTCTCGCGTCGGTTACCGCCCCGACCCAGCTTGCCGCGACCGGCCGCAAAAGCGGCACGGTCGGGTGGCTCCGCTCAGCTCTCGTGACGCACCAGCCCTCTATGCGCGGGTGAGGGTGAGATGGGTGACCCCGGTGGGGGAGCTGGCGGACTCGACATGGAAGTGCTGTTCAAGTTCCTCCAGTCCGTCCCAGAGGCGTTCCCCCCGTCCGAGGACTATGGGCACGATGACGATGTGCATGTAGTCGATCAGGTTGGCGGCAAGGAACTGGCGGATTGTGGACGGGCCTCCGCCAATGCGGACGTCCAGGCCGCTGGCGGCATCGCGGGCAACCTTGAGGGCGTCGGTGGGGCTGGCGTCGATGAAGTGGAACGTCGTGCCACCCTTCATCTCAATTGAGGGCCTTGCGTGATGGGTGAGCACGTACACCGGCGTATGAAAGGGCGGGTTATCGCCCCACCAACCGTTCCACGCTTCATCTGTCCACGGTCCGCGCTGAGGCCCGAACTTGTTCCGGCCCATGATCTCCACACCGATCCCGGTGCCCCAAGCACTGGCGAAGGCCTCGTCGACGCCGGTGCTTCCGCCGGGGTCGCCGTTCGTCTCCTGGACGCCGCGGAAGCTACGGGTGGGAAAGAACCACTCGTGGAGACGGGTACCAGCGTGTCCGAAGGGCGCCTCGAGGCTTTGACCTTCACCGGTGCCGAAACCGTCAAGCGACACCGAAAAGTTGTGGACCCGAACGCGCGACATAGACGTTCTCCTCAATGTCCTGCAACAGGCGTGCACGATGTCTTGAGACAGGACAATGGCTGGGGCGCTAGGATTCGAACCTAGGATTACCTGATCCAGAGTCAGGCGCCTTACCAGCTTGGCCACGCCCCAGCGGTTCGGCTTAGGCTGGGACAGTCTATCAAAGGATCCTCGAG
>VBHQ01000213.1 GCA_005880395.1 Chloroflexota bacterium | reverse complement strand
ATCGCGTGCAAGGAGGCGTTGATGCGGCGGATGCCCGGCAGATTGGTCGGGGCCACCGTCGATGGCGAAGGTCGCCGCGGCTATGTCCTCACGTTGCAGGCGCGCGAGCAGCACATTCGCCGCGAGCACGCAACCTCGAACATCACCACGAACCACGCGCTGATGGCGCTGGCCGCCACCGTCTACCTGGCGCATATGGGGGGCGATGGCTTGCGGCGCCTGGCCGAGCTCAGCACGGAGCGGGCCCACGCCCTGGCCTCGCAGATCCAGGCGCACAAGGGCTATCGACTGCAATTCGATGGGCCCTTTCTATGGGAGTTCGTCGTGCGTACCCCGTATCCGGCGGAGCAGACGCAGGGCCTCATGCTCGAGCGCGGTGTCCTGCCCGGTCTCCCGCTCGGACGCTCGTTCGAAGACCTTTCGGATGCGCTGCTGGTATCAGTCACCGAGCTCAACCATCCGAGCGCGATGGAGCGCTTTCTCGAGGTGCTCCCGTGAGCGAGCCGCTCGTTTTCGAGCTGGCGAGCCAGCACCGGCCCGGTCCGCGGCTGCCTTCGGCCGGGCCAAAGGGGCAACGGATCGACGAGTTGGTGCCCGCTCGCCTGCGACGCGCCTCACCGTTGCCCATTCCAGCCGTCAGTGAGCCGGAGCTGGCGCGCCACTTCGGCCGCCTCGGTCGGATGGATTTCAATCTGCACCAGGGCATTTATCCGCTCGGGTCTTGCACCATGAAATACAACCCGGCGGTCAACGAGGCACTGGCGCGGCTGGATGATTTTGCCGACCTTCATCCCTACCACCCGGAGGGTCGCGCCCAGGGCGCGCTGCGCCTGATGTGGGAGCTGGAGCGCGCGCTGCTGGCCCTGACCGGGATGGATCGAATGACGTTGCAGCCGGCGGCGGGCGCGCATGGCGAGTGGACCGGTCTGCGGCTCATCCAGGCGTATCACCGCAGTCGGGGTGAGACCAAAGACGAGGTCCTCGTTCCTGACAGCGCCCATGGAACCAATCCTGCGAGCGCGACGCTGTCGCATCTCAAGACGGTCGTCCTCAAATCGGGGTCGGACGGGCAGGTTGATCTCGCCGAGCTGAAGAGCAAGCTCTCCCCAAAGGTAGCCGCGATCATGCTGACCAACCCCAACACGCTCGGCCTGTTCGAGAAAGACATCCTGGAGATCACGCGCCTCGCGCACGAGCAAGGTGCCCAGATGTACTACGACGGGGCCAATCTCAATGCCTTTGTCGGGATCGCTCGCCCCGGAGACATGGGATTTGACGTCGTCCACCTCAATCTGCATAAGACGTTCTCCACGCCGCATGGAGGCGGCGGGCCGGGCGCCGGTCCGGTTGGCGTCAAGTCGCATCTCGTGCCTTTCCTGCCGATTCCGACGGTCGAACGTACCGATGAGGGCTTCCGGTTCGAGTACGACCGGCCGCAATCGATCGGCAAGGTGCGCGCTTTCTACGGCAACTTCGGCATGCTGGTTCGCGCTTACGCCTACATTCGCAGCTACGGCAACACGATTCACGAAGTCGCCGAGAATGCCGTGCTGAACTCGAGCTACCTCCGGCATCACCTGCGCAGGTGGTTTGACGATGCCTTCAGCGGGCCTTCGATGCACGAGTTCGTGCTGACCGCGAAGAAGGCGAAGGAGCAGGGGGTGACGGCCAAGGACATCGCCAAGCGCCTGATCGATCTCGGCGTGCATCCGCCGACCGTCTATTTCCCGCTGATCGTCCCCGAGGCGCTCATGATCGAGCCGACCGAGACGGAGTCGAAGGACTCTCTCGACGCCTTCATCGCCGCGATCGGCCAGATCGTCGAGGAAATCGCGAAGAATCCCGAGCTCGTGCGGACGGCTCCGCATCAGGCACCGGTCGGCCGGCTGGATGAGGTGCGGGCGGCCCGGCAATTGGACTTACGGTGGCGCCCGAAGGCCACCCAGCCGGCCCCAACCGCGGCCTCCTGACCACGACCAAAACCGGTCAGATTTGGGCCCGCCCGGAAGCGATTTTTGCCCTCCGTTTGGATATAATTTGAACTCGCGACTTGCTGAATCCCAAGGAACGAACGACGCCTGCCTATGACGCCAAAGCCATCCAGGTTTTGGAGGGATTGGAGCCAGTCAGGCGCCGACCCGGGATGTACATCGGGTCAACGGACAACCGGGGCCTCCACCATCTCATCAACGAGCTGGTCGACAACTCCGTGGACGAGGCGCTTGCCGGCTTCTGCACCCGGATCGACTTCACGCCGGCGGCAAGTTTGGCGGCGGTGGCTACAAGGTCTCGGGCGGCTTGCACGGCGTCGGCCTTTCGGTGGTCAATGCGCTCTCCGAGCGGCTCCAGGTCACCGTCATGCGGCACGGCAAGCAGCACTTCCAGGAATACCGTCGCGGCGCACCGGTCGCTCCGCTCAAGGTTACGGGTAAGGCGGATACGACGGGAACCTACATCCGCTTCTGGGCCGATCCGGACATTTTTGAAGAGCTCGGTTTTCACTGGGACCTCGTCTCGCACCGCTTACGCGAGCTCGCCTTCCTCAACAAGGCGCTGACGATTGTCCAGCGTGACGAACGCATCGATCTCGAGTACACCTTCTATTTCGAAGGCGGCATCAGCGCCTTCGTGAAATATCTCAACCGCGACAAGGGCTGGGTCAACCTTCGCCCGCTGCACGTCGAGCGGGAGATCGAGGGCAACACGGTCGAGATCGCGCTTCAGTACAACCAGGGTTTTACCGAGAACGTGTTGGCCTTCGCCAACGACATCAACACCATCGAAGGTGGCAGCCACGTCACCGGGTTTCGCTCGGCGCTGACTTCGGTGCTCAACAAGTACGCGCGCAAAGCGAATATGATGCGCGACCAGGATCCGAACCTCACCGGTGATGACGTCCGCGAGGGACTGACCGCCGTTATCAGTGTCAAGGTCCGAGAGCCGCAGTTCGAGGGACAGACCAAAACCAAGCTGGGCAACTCCGAGATCCGCGGCCAGGTGGAGACGGTGTTCTCGGAGTCGTTCACGCAATACCTCGAAGAAAACCCTCCGGACGCCCGGCGCATCATCGAAAAATGCCTGGTCGCGGCCCGGGCGCGGGACGCCGCCAAACGAGCCCGCGACCTGGTGCAGCGCAAGTCACTGCTCGAGTCATCGACGCTGCCGGGCAAGCTGGCCGACTGCTCAGAACGGGATCCCAGCCTGGCGGAGATCTACCTCGTTGAGGGTGATTCAGCCGGTGGATCGGCAAAAGGTGCGCGCGACCGGCGCTTCCAGGCAATCCTGCCGTTGCGCGGCAAGATTCTCAACGTCGAAAAGGCCCGCGAGGACAAGATCCTGACGTCGGAACAGATCCGCAACCTGATCACGGCTCTCGGCACCGGCATCGGTGAGAAATTCGACATCAACAAGCTGCGTTACCACCGCGTGATCGTGATGACTGATGCTGACGTTGATGGTTCTCACATACGGACGCTGTTGCTCACCTTCTTCTTCCGCTACATGCCGCAGGTGATCAACGAGAAATACCTGTATGTGGCCCAACCGCCGCTCTACAAGATCTCGCGCGGCAAGCAGGTGAGCTACGCCTACACCGAGGAGCAGAAGAACCGAAAGCTGGCGCAGATGGAGGGCAAGCCGGAGGTCGCGCGGTACAAGGGTCTCGGCGAGATGAATCCCGAGCAGCTCTGGGATACCACCATGAATCCGGCCAATCGGATGCTGCTTCGTGTGGAGATCGAAGACGCGGTCGAGGCGGACAAGATCTTCGATGTCCTCCGGGCCAGGGTCCAGTCAAGATCGCGCTCGACGCGATGGGTGGCGACTTCGCGCCGGAACAAGTCGTGGCCGGCGGCGTGGACGCCCATCGGGAGCTCGGCGTCGACGTCATCTTCGTCGGCCAGCACGAAAAGGTCGATACCGCGCTGAAAGCCGCGGGCGCCGGGAACTGGGCGCAGATCGAGGACGCGCCCGAAGTAATCGGGATGGACGAGCACCCCGCCAATGCGGTCCGAAGCAAGAAGAACTCGTCGATGGTTCGCGGCATCCAGATGGTCGAGGACGGGCGGGTCAGCGGCTTCGTCAGCGCTGGCAACAGCGGGGCCGTCATGGCAGCCGCCCTCTTCGGTCTTCGCCGGATCGCCGGAGTGGAGCGGCCGGCGATCGGCGCGATCATTCCAACCGCGGCCGGACGCTGCCTGCTGCTCGATGCCGGCGCGAATGCCGACGCACGACCGGAGTACCTCGTCCAGTTCGCGCAGTTGGGTTCGATCTACGCCGAGCGGCTACTGAACATTGCGCAACCGAAGGTCGGCCTCCTCAGCAACGGCGAAGAAACCGGAAAGGGCAATCAACTGGTCCAGGCGACCGAACCACTGCTGCGGACACAGGCCGGAATCAACTTCATCGGCAATGTTGAGGGCAACGACCTCTTCAAGGGCAAGGCCGACGTGATCGTGTGCGACGGATTTACCGGCAATGTCCTCGTCAAAACCGCTGAAGGGGCGGCGGAGTTGCTCTTTCGTTCCATCAGGGATGCGATCAAAGGCGATCCGGTCGCCTCGGTCGGTGGCATGCTGCTCCGCCCCAAGCTCCAGGCGCTGCGCCGGCGCGTCGACTGGCGGGAGCTGGGCGGTTGGCTGCTGGTTGGCGTGAACGGCGTCGCGGTCATCGCCCATGGCCGCTCCGATGCCCGGGCGATTCGCAGCGCCATCCGCGTCGCGAAGGACGCCGTCGACCGCCAGGTCATCGCAACCTTTGCCACCGCTTTTGCAAGCAGCGCGCGGGTCGCACCAAAAGCGGCGGTGGCCGAAAAAGGCAAACCGTAA
>VBHQ01000090.1 GCA_005880395.1 Chloroflexota bacterium | reverse complement strand
TGCGGGGCTGGGTCAGCAGTACGGAGCTGTCCACCTTCTGTGCCGACGGCTCCCTGCTCAACGTTCATCCTGAGCACGCCTTGACCGGCGTTGACTTTTCGACCGGGTCACTTGGCCATGGGCTGTCGATCGCCGCGGGGGCGGCGCTGGGCGCCCGGCTCGCCCGGTCGACCCGCCGAGTCTTTGTGCTGCTCAGCGACGCCGAGTGCAACGAAGGCTCGGTGTGGGAGGCGGCGATGTTCGCCGCCCATCACGAGCTGGCCAACCTCGTCGCCATCATCGATCTGAATGGGCAGCAAGCCTTGGGGGCGACCGACAGCGTGATTCGGGTGGAATCGATGGCCGACCGGTGGATCGAATTCGGCTGGGAGACCGTTGAGGCGGACGGCCATGACGTCGCGGAGATGACCAGGGTGCTCTCGTCGTTCGACTACGGTGCGGGCGCTCCACATGTGGTGGTGGCACGCACCATCTTCGGTCGTGGCGTCTCCTACATGGAGCGGCAGCTCAAGTGGCATTACCTTCCGATGTCCGAGTCGGAGTACCGGCAGGCGCTGGACGAGGTGACGAGCGCCGCTTGAGGGCTGCCTTCATTGAGACCCTCGTCGAGCTTGGAGAGCGCGATCGCCGGATCCTGTTTCTTACCGGCGACCTCGGCTTCATGGCGATTGAACCATGGGTCAATCGCTTTCCCGATCGCTTCTTCAACGTCGGCGTTGCGGAACAGAACATGGTCGGCATCGCAACCGGGCTCGCCGAGGCCGGCTACATCCCCTTTGTCTACTCGATTGCGACCTTTGCCTCGCTCCGGCCCTTTGAGTTCATTCGCAATGGTCCGATCCTCCATCGCCTCCCGGTGCGCATCGTTGGCGTGGGCGGTGGCTTCGAGTATGGAAGTGCTGGCACCACCCATCACGCCCTCGAGGACCTCGGCGTCATGCGGACCCAGCCCGGACTGACGGTGATCGCCCCTGCCGATTCTCAACAGACGCGGACCGCAATGCGACGCACCTGGGATCTGCCCGGCCCGATCTATTACCGAATCGGCAAGGACGACCGAACGACAATTCGCGGGCTGAACGGCGATTTCGTTCTCGGGCGGGCGAGCGTGATCCGCCGCGGCAAGGATTTGGTCTTCGTCACCAGTGGAAGCGTCGCTGCCGAGGTCGCCGAGGCCGCTGAGCTGCTCGCGGCCCGAGGCATCCAATGCACGGTGATCGTGGTCGCCAGCGTCAATCCCGCTCCGATCTCCGACCTGGTCGACGAGCTCAGTCGCTTCAGCCGGGTCATCACGGTGGAGGCTCACTACGTAAACGGCGGAATCGGCTCGATGGTCGCCGAGGTCATCGCCGAGCATGGCATCCCCTGCAGGTTGGAGCGCTGCGGTGTCCGCCGGGGGCCGGACGGACGGGCGGGCAGTCAGCGCTACCTCTACCAGCAGCACGGCATCGATCGAGCAAGCCTGGTCGAGACCGCGGTAACGATGCTGGCGCCCGTCTGATCTGGCCGTGATCTCGGTCATCCTTCCCATCCACAATCAGGCCGATCAGTTGCGGGCGATGGTGGGCGAGCATGTCGCTGGCCTGGCAGGCCTGCGCCAGCCGTCCGAGGTCCTCCTGGTCTTGAATGGCTGTACGGATGAGTCTGCTACAGTGGCCGGGGCGCTCGCCGCCGCGGATTCGTCGGTCCAGGTGATCGAGTCGCCACTCGCCGGCTGGGGTCGGGCGGTTCGGATCGGCCTGCATGAGGCCCGCGGTGACATCCTCTGCTATACGAATTCGGCGCGGACCAGCACGATCGATCTCGTCCGCTGCCTGGACGAGGCGCTGCGCCATCCGGACACGGTCGGAAAGGGGCGGCGCCAGGCGCGCGACAACTGGAAGCGCCGCCTTGGTTCGGCGCTGTACAACCTCGAATGCCGTCTTCTCTTTCGCCTGCCAACCTGGGATGTAAACGGCACGCCGAAGGTCTTTTCTCGGAACCATGCCAGGTTGCTGCAGCTGAGCCGCGATGACGATCTCATCGATCTCGAATTCGGCGTCGTCTGCCGCCGGGCCCGCTATCCCATCCGGGAAATCGCCCTGGTCTCCTCGGGCCGGCGCAGCGGGCAATCTACAACCCGCTGGCGATCGGCCTTGCGGATGTATCGCGGCGCCCTTCGATACTGGCAGACGCAGGCAGCGTCCTGATGCCGGCGCGGGCGAGGCTGGCTCAGCGTTGGAAAACGCATGACCAGGAATGGCGCGACCCGGCGCAAGTCATCAGCCAGTGGCCGGGCGCGTCTGCCGTCAAGCCGGAGTCCCTTCGGCATCGGACCAGCGGCCGGTGGTGGGAGACACTTGCCGAGCACCGGGTCACCCTGCTCGTCACCCGTGAGTACGAGCACCTCGTGCTCGCCTTGCGCTGCGAGAATGGCCGGCCGCAGGTCTCCTTTTTGCCCCTGCCGCATCCGTCGGGCCTGGTCGTGGATCGGGATCGCGGGCTGGTCCACATCGCCAGTACCCGCAACCCGAACCAGGTCTTCGATCTCTCCCCGGTCGTGGGGTTTCTCGATCGTGCCGAAGTCATCGGGCAGACCGACGGATCGGCGGCGGGCCGGCTGGTGCCCATTCGCTCGCGCTTTTATCCCGGAGCGCTGTACCTTCACGACCTGGCACTGGTCGCAGGCCGGCTGCACGGCAACGCCGTTGGACAGAACGCCGTCGTCGAGCTCGAGCCCGATGGCCGCTACCGCACCGTCTGGTGGCCGCATTGCATCGAGACCGACACCGGACCTGCCTTTTCCCGGAACTACCTGCAGATGAACTCGATCGCGGCCGGGCCGGACTTGCGCCGTTCCTTCTTCTCGGCGTCGACAGATCGGATCTCATCTCGGCGGCCAAATCACAAGAACTTTCCGGTCGACCGTCGCGGGGTGATCTTCTCGGGACAGAATGGTGAGGTTGTCGCGCGTGGCCTGACCCGCCCGCATTCGGCCCGACTGCACCGTGGGCAGCTCTGGGTCGACAACAGCGGATACGGCGAAGTGGGGCCGATCGTCGACGGCCGCTTCCTGGCCGTGACTCGGCTGCCCGGCTGGACACGAGGCCTGAGCTTCCATGATGGCGTCGCCTTCGTGGGAAGCTCGCGGGTCATCCCGCGCTTTCGCCAGTATGCGCCCGGCCTCGACGTCGATCGCAGCGTCTGTGCCATCCACGCCGTCGAGATCGCCTCGGGCAAGGTGCTCGGCAGCCTGACCTGGCCGTGGGGGAACCAGCTGTTCGCGATCGATTGGCTGCCCAACACGACCGGTGCCGGCCTGCCGTATTCCGCCGGCCGGCGGAATCCCGAACGGGAGCGTCGGCTGTTCTATGCCTTCAGGACGTAGCGCCGTGGCCGCGCCAACTGACACCCCGTTTCGGCTCCTCATGATTTCCGCCATGTACGAAAACGGCGGCAACACGACGCACCGCTTCCTCGACGGTCATCCCCAGCTCTATGTCTACCCCTTCGAATCCCAGCTTGGCACGCGGCTGGTGATCGATCATTTCGCCTCGATGTTCCCTGTCAAGTACCGATGGCCAGTCTTCCCGCTTGATGCGACGCCGGCCCAGGATTATGCCGCCATCATCGATGAGGAATGCAAGGCCCGGGCGCGTACGCCGCACGCCAGCAAGTTTCGAGAAGCCCGGTTTGAATTCTCCGATGACGATCGTCGGGCGATCTATGAAGCGCTGGTGCAGGAGACCGGGCGGTCACGAGCTCATAACGTCGCCGCCTTTTTCCGCGCCACCTTCGAAGCCTGGAAGGATTTCCGGCGGAGCGGCGAGGAAGTCGTCCACGTTGGATACAGCCCCATCATCGTCGTGGACGCCGTCAGGATCCTGGAGGATCTGCCCCAGGCCCATCTCCTGCACGTCGTGCGCAATCCCTGGTCGGCGTATGCCGATACCAAGAAGCGTCCCCTCCCGTTGTCGCTGCATCACTACATGCTGGGATGGACACTCAATCAGTACCATGCCTTGTTCTATCGATCCCGCTATCCGGACCGGATCCACATCGTCCGTGCCGAGGACGTGATGGCTGACGCCGTGAGCTCGCTGACGCCGGTCTGCAAGGCGATGGGAATCGAAACCTCGGACCGAATGCAAACGCCGAGCTGGAACGGCCGGCCGCTCGAGGAGGTCTATCCCTGGGGCACGATCAGGCGGCCGACCCCTGAGGCGAACCGCGCCACGGCGGCGGAGCTCACCCCTGATGAGCGCGCTCGGGTAGAGGGTTACGCCTGGCAGTATCTCGAGGTCTTCGATTACCAGCATTTCCTTTAATGAGCCGCCGGGTTCTGGTCACCGGCGCAACCGGGTTCGTCGGTGCCAACCTGGTTCGCCGCCTGCTTGCTGACCACCACGACGTTCATGTCCTGGTTCGCCCGCAGCATCACGCCTGGCGTTTGGAGGCGGTCCGCCCCGACGTGCAGTGGCACGCTGCGGATCTAACGGAGCCTGATGCCGTAAAGACGATTATCGAGCGCGTTCGGCCCGAATGGATTTTCAATCTCGCGGCTCACGGAGCCTACTCGTGGCAGCTCGAGGCGAACGAGATGATCGCCACCAACCTGACCGGCACCCTGCTCTTGCTGGAGGCCTGCGCCAGGCTGGGCTTCCTCGCCTTTGTCCAGGCGGGATCGTCATCGGAGTACGGATTCAAGGATCACGCGCCCGACGAAGCTGAGGCGCTGTCCCCCAACAGCTACTACGCCGTGACCAAGGCGTCGGCCACCTTGCTCTGCCGCTTCCTGGGCGAAAGCCGGCAGCTCCCCATCCGGACGCTTCGGCTCTACTCGGTGTACGGGCGCTACGAAGAGCCGCGCCGGTTGTTCCCGACCCTGGTCGTGCATGCGATGCACGGCCGCCTCCCACCACTGGTCAATCCGGAAACCGCCCGCGATTACGTCTACGTGGATGACGTCTGCGACGCCTTCATCGAGGCTGCCGACAGCCCTGGCCAGGAGCCCGGCGCCATCTACAACATCGGCTCCGGCGTCCAGACGTCGCTGCGCCAGGTGGTGGAGGTGGCGCGTCGCGTGTTTGGCCTGGACGCGAAGCCTGAGTGGGGATCGATGGCGGCGCGCAGTTGGGATACCCAGTGCTGGGTTTCGGACCCCCGCTCAGCCGCGACGAGGTTAGGGTGGCGGTCCCGATGCACGCTCGAACAGGGCCTTTCAGCGATGGCCGCCTGGTTTGCAACCGACCCGGCCGTCACCAAGCGCTACGAAGACCGCATCCTGGGATCGGCGTGACGATCGGCGGCGCCGGCGGAGCCCGATGGCTCCCGCTCGGGCAAGTCGCGTTTGCGATTGCCCTGCTTGGATGGTTCGTCATCGTGGCGCGCCGCATCTATGACTTCCAGGATCCGGTGGCGAGATCGATTTTTCGAACCGACCGGGCTCACTACCTGGACCTGGTCACCCGCCTGCCGCGAAATCTGCAGCTTGTGGGCCTGACGGCCATCTTTACGGCATCGGCCATCGGGCCCGGAGGGTTGCTCCTCCGAGGCTTTCGGCTGCGATGGCAGGACGCTTGGGAACAACTGCTGTTCGCCACCGCGCTCGGCCTCGCCACGTACACCTTTGCGGTGATGGCGCTTGGCTGGCTGCAGCTTTATACGGTTCCGGCATTCTTGCTTTTGCTCGGCATCGGCCTCCTGCTGACCGCCGGTTTCCTTGTGATGACGATCCGTGCCAACTCACCGCTTCGCCTGCCGCGCGCCGACATGGTGCATTTCGAAGCGGGAACCGTGGCGCTGATGCTGCTGGTTCTTGCGCTGGCGGCGACCTTCTACATCGATCTTCTTGGAGCACTTGGACCAGAGGTGCAGTTCGATGCTCGCTGGACCCATCTAGCCGTGCCTGTGCACTACGTCGAACACGGCGGCTTCTTCCCCATCGTCGCCGTGACGCACATGGCGGAAACCGGCCTGACCCCGTATCAGGAGATGCTCTATGTGCCGCTCGTGGCGCTGGGGGGGCCGATCGCCGCCAAACTCCTGCACTGGATCGATGGCGTGCTGGCGGCGCTTGCGGTCATCTATTTCGCGCGGAGCCACCTGCGCTCCTTACGGATCGGATTGCTGGCAGCGCTCTTCCTGGTGAGCACGCCCGTCGTATCGTGGTCAATGTCGACCGGGGGGACGGACCTGCCCGCTGCCTTCTTCACCGTACTCGCCGGACATGCGTTTCTGCGCTGGCGCGATACCCAGCAGACCGGATTCCTCCTGCTCGCGGCAATCACCACCGGGTATTTGATTGGCGTCAAGCCATTCGCGGCAATCACCGTACTGGGTCTTTTGCTGGGCGTTGTTTGGGTCACTCGCCCGAAGCCGGCAAGTCTGCTGGCATGGCGTCGGGCATTCCCACTTATGGCGCGGCGGGTTGGGCTCGTTGCCGGCGCGGCCCTCATGATGTGCCTCCCGTGGTTTGCCCGGAGTATGCAGCTCACCGGAAACCCCGTGTTCCCCGCGCTCGACCGGCAACTGCCGTCCCCCTTCTGGGGACCCATCGCCGATCGCTATGTCCACTACGCCTACCTCAGCTACGGCCATCAGCACACCCTGCTGAATTTGTTCCGCCTCCCTTGGGACACCGTCGTCCATCCATACCAGTACCGGTCCATCGTCGGACCGGCCTTGCTCATCCTGCTGCCACTTGTAGTGGCCGCCCTCTTGGCGGTCCACGCCATCCGGGCCCAGCTTCGACTGTTGGCGGCGTTCATCGTCCTGTGGGTTGTGCTCTGGTATGCGAGCACGGCCATCGAAGTCCGATACCTCGACGCGGTCCTACCCTTCATTGCGTTGATCCTCGCGTCGGCGGCACTGGTTCCGTTCTGGCAAGGCTCGGCTGCGGTCTTCCTGCGAGCTGTGGCGCTTGGCATCGCGCTGGCCACGGTGGCGCTCAACAGCCAGTTGCTGGTTGAATTCCAACCGGTGTCCTACCGGCTGTCGATCGCAGGCCGGGCGGCTATTCCCTGGGGCTACCTCTATCGAGGCGGCTCCGTTCAACCGTACGTCAGTCCCCCGATTGTCGACTGGTGGAACAGCCACTTATCCGCCGAGAGAGATAAGGTCTGGGTCGACCCTCTCTACACCAGTTATTACCTGTACAGTAAGCCGGAGATTTTCAACGGCGAGTCCTATGACAGCCCGTCATACCTGGGGGAATGGCGGCTGACCGATTCAAGCGCCCTGCAGCACCTGCGCGCAGAGCATGTGACATACGTCGAACTGACCCCATCTGAAATCCCGACCATGCTTCGGGCGCCTATCGGCCCGTATCTCCTCCCTGTCTACGTCGACCCGTCGGACGGCCGTCAGCTCTTTCGCGTGGCCGCGAGCTGAGGGCTTACCGCACCCCGATCACAAAGTATTCAGCCGGCGGGTAAAGCGACTGCATCCAGCCGGTGAGAACGTTGAGCCGGTCTTCGGCATCCCGAAGGCGTCGCCGGAGCGGATTGACTTTGAGCAGCTTGTTGATCGCTCGTTTCACCTGCCGCTTGATCCCGCCTCCGGTTGGGGCAAGCGGCAGCGGTGGCAGGGGATGATTACCAATCGCCGGGCCGGTCCGGTAGCTCGGATTCTCACCGACCTCGATGTCGCGGAGGCCCGCCTCATGGAGAACCCAGCGCATGATCTCGGGGCTATAAAAGCGGACGTGCTGCATGTCGATCCAGAAGTCCTTGAGCTGCATCTGCAAGTTGCCCGGGTTCGGGGTAACGAGGATGAGACGGCCGCCGGGCTTGAGCGCTCGAGCCGAGGCCTGGACGAGGCACCAACCATGCCGTCGTCCGCGTCGATCCCTAGGCCCTGGGCGCCGCGAGCCTGCAGGAGCTCCAGGAATTCGCCACGACCGCAGCCGATATCGAGCACGTGCTCGCCTGGCTGATAGCGATCGGCGTAGCCCGCATAGCGACGGCGAAGCTCGGCCGAGTCGAATCCCATGAACTCGTAGTACCCGAGCTGCGAACTCACTCGAACGAAAGCCTATCGAAGATGAGCCCACGCTCCGCTGAGGACCCGGCGTCGTTCCTGTCTCTCGTTCTGCTGGGGCTCAGCTTGCTAGATGACCATATGGTCTCGTTTCATGGACGGATGTCCTCAAAAAAGCGGAAAGGCGTGAACAGTGCGTTATTGGGCGCTGCAGCGACGGCACTCGCCGTGAAAGGGGCGCTGACGGGACCGATCGCTCCAGTCGCGCAACCGCCGCTCGAGGGCGCCGCCAACGGACTGGCTGCTACGGGCGCCTCGGCGCTCGCGACGTCGGGGCGGCTCGCAAGCGAGACTGAGACGAAACTGGCAGGAATCGTCGCAGGCCGCGGGCCGCTGGCCGATCCGTCGCAGCCCGCAGCGAAGCCGAAGACGCCGCCAGCCCCGACCGGAAACGACAGCGCGCGATCGACGGGGCGCACGGTCCAGGTCATCGACCCCGACACTCCCGGCGGCGTAAACCGCCGGTACCCACGCGCTCTGGTCCTGCGCATCCTGCATGAGGCGGCTGTGCGGCACGGCATCGACCCCAAACTGGTGCTCGCTCTCTCCTACTGGGAGAGCGGCTGGAACCAGGCCCGCGTATCGGCCACGGGGGCAGTGGGTCTGATGCAGATCGAACCCGACAGCGCCCGGGAAGCCGGCCCCGCGCTGCTCGGACGACCCGTGGATATCAGCGATCCATACGACAACGCCGATGTCGGCGCGGCAATCTTGCGCGACGACCTCGACCACTACCAGGATCCCGCCATGGCGCTGGCCGCCTACTACCAGGGGGGCACCAGCCTGGCCCAGAACGGAATGCTTCCCGACACCCAGCAGTACGTTCAGGGGATCCTGGATCTGGCGGCAAGGGTCAGCGGTTGAGTTAACTCCAGATCGGGTGCCTGCTAATCTGGCCGGCGGCAAGCGATGAAAACCGAGGTCCTGGCAAGGCTGCGCCGCAAAGTCAGGCTTCGCACTCGGGTTCGAAATTTTCTGGCTCCCGATGACGCTGACGATCGATCCAAGGTCCGCATTATCGATGCCTTCCATCGGCTGTACTACGACGAGAAGCCCAAAGGCGGGACCTGGGGAGCGACCTTCTGGATGGGTACCCCGGTGCAAAAGTGTCCCCTCGACCTTTGGATCTATCAAGAAATCATCGACGGGCTGCGTCCCGATCTGATCATCGAGACCGGCACCGCCGACGGGGGCAGTGCGCACTTCATGGCGAATATCTGCGACCTCGTTGGCAAAGGCAGAATCGTGACGATCGACATTCTGGCTGGCGAACGCCGCCCGGCCCATCCACGAATCACATATCTGCTCGGCTCGTCGACGTCGCCGTCCATAGCCGACCGCGTTCGCGGCCTCGCGCGCGGTGCCGGCACGGTGCTCGTGATCCTCGATTCCGACCACTCGAAGAATCACGTGCTTGACGAGCTTGCGCTCTACAGCGACCTGGTTTCCCCGGGGAGCTATCTGATCGTCGAGGACACCAACGTAAACGGGCATCCGGTCAATCTGAACCATGGCCCGGGCCCGATGGAAGCGATCGACGTTTTCATGCAGAAGGATCAGCGCTTCCGCGTTGACCGCAGTCGCGAAAAGTTTCTCCTGACTTTCAATCCGCGCGGCTTTTTGCTACGGAACCGCTAGCAACACCGATTCGAGTCATGCCGGGTCGGCGGCTCCTCCTGGCTCTCTTGTTGATCATGGTGGCGGTCATCGTTAGCCACCTTGCGGGGCTCCAGGCCAGCCCGCCCGGCCTTTTCGGCGATGAAGCGGCGTTCGGCTACAACGGGTGGGCGATTTCCCATTACCGTGTCGACCAGTACGGGCTTGCCTGGCCACTCTTTTTTCGGTCCTTCGGCGACTACAAGGGACCGGTGGGCATGTACTCCGTTGCGCTCCTGACCGCGTTCCTTCCGCTAACCCCGTTCACGGTCCGGCTGCCAAACGCTATTGCTGGCATCGTCCTCGCCATGGTGGCTGGGGGTTTCGGGTGGCGGCTGACGCGCTCGCGAGCGGTGGCGTTGATTCTCATCCTTGAGGCGTCCTTTGAGCCATGGTTTTTTCATCTCGGCCGCACCATGCTCGAAGCCGATCTGTTTACGCCGCTCTGTTATCTGCTGGCCCTGGTTGCCCTGGCCGCGAACGGCGAGCGACGCTTGCCCAACTGCGTTGTGGCCGGCATCGCTCTGGCCGTGGCCCCATTTACCGCCCAACCCGCGCGCTTCTTCACCATCGCGTTGGCGGGCTTGCTCGTATTGTCCTTTGGACGGAGCCTCCGAGGCTGGAACCTGGCGGCCCTGGTGATCCCGCCATTGTTCGCCACCGCGATCGTTGCAGCGGCCGGCGCCGAGGCGATGGCGCGCCTCGGTCAGGTCAGCGTGTTCAACGGCCACAGTTGGGTCGACGCCGCCCTCTTGGCGGCCAGGCATTACCCACAGTACTTCGGGCCGCGCCTGCTATTCATTAGCGGTGACTCGAACCTGCTGCTATCCAGCGGGTTCGGCGGCGTCCTGTTCCTGACCGCAATTCCGCCGATCGTCCTGGGGGCGATCGCCGCGTACCGCCGCCGCCAGGAGCCGATGGCCAGGATTGCGTTGCTCGGGAGCCTCCTGGCGCCCATCGGCCCAGCGCTGACGACAACGGTGTCGTCCCGGCGGGACGTTGTGGCGCTGCCCTTTCTCGTTGTCCTGATGGCGTTTGGTTGGGAGGGCCTGCAGCCGATTCTCCGTGCGAGCTCTTGGCGCTTGGCTGCTGCAGTAACGCTGGTGGCGGTCCTCGGCGGCGCGTACTACTTGGACTATGCCCTCGTATACCCCGTCCGCGCTGCGCGCGCTTTCGAGGCCGGAGAGATCGAGGCGATCACACGTGCCCACGACCTCGCCGGAGGGCACACCGTCCTGTTGTTTTCTGGCGCTCGGGACCCGAGTATCCAGGCACTATTCGCCCTCCGCCCCCACCCCGCCCGCGGCGATCCGCTGCGCGCGGTCAACGTTCGGTTGCTCACTCGGCCAGACGAGCTGGAAACCGCGCACGCTGGCGACATGATCATGCTGACGCCCAGCGACCCATCGCCGCCCTCCGGCGCCAGCCTGGTCTTCACGGAATCCGTCCGCGGACCCGCATCGTTGCTCGGCCTGCACCAGTCCACCGTGGTGCTGGTCCGCGTCTTTCGGGCTCGCTAGGTGGACCGCGGCCCGCCGGGACCGCTCAATAGCGGAGGCCCTTGCCCCGGGCAGCGTTGACCAGCAACGCCCGGAATTCCTGAAGATAGGCACCCGCAAACCATAGGGCCCGCCGTGCTAACGGGGATCGCCCATAGTGCTTGGCGTAGAAATTACGGAGACTCCGGTAATACTGCCGAATCGCAAAGGCTCCGCGCGTCTTTGCCCCGGCTAACTTCACGTGCGTGATCTCCGCCTCGGGGACGAAGAGAAATTTCCAGCCGGCTTGTCGCGCCCGCAGGCACCAGTCGACGTCCTCACAGTAGAGAAAGAACCGGTCCTCATCAAAGCCGCCAACGGCATCGAATGCCTCACGCCTGAACATCAAACACGCCCCCGTGAGATGATCCACCGGCGTCGGGGCGCCACGGATATGGAGACCGTAATAGCGCTCGGCTTCGTGCCGAAAGAATGGCACCCGTTCCAGCCCGAGCAGAACGACCAACGCCGTGAGTGGCTTCGGCTCAAACATCCCATGGCGCTGCACCGTGCCGTCGGGGTACCGAATCAACGGCCCAACAGCGGCGACCCCCGGATTGGCCTTGAGCACCCGAAGAAGATGGGCAAAGGTCCCTACTGGAACCCGAGCGTCAGGATTCACCGTCACGATGAATGGGGCCGTCGTCAAAGCCGCTGCTTGATTGAGCGCCCCGGCAAAGCCTCGCTGCGGATTGTTCGCCATAAGATGCACCGATCGGTGCTGACTGGCAATCGCCCCCACCGTCCCGTCGGTGGATGCATTATCGATGACCACCGTCTCCCAGGTCGACATCTCTGGATCAGCCGCCAGGGAGTCGAGCAATGCGAGGACGTGCCTCCTGGTGTTGTGCGAAACCACCACGACAGCGAGGTCACGTTGGCTCATGAGACTCCGCCGGCTTATCGCTACTTCGGCTTTGGACCGCCAAGCTCCCAGCCGAGCGTGTGAATGTCCAGGATGCTGAGGAAAAAACTGGCAAAGATCGTTTGCACACCAAGGGCCATCAATACAACAGCGGGAATTACAGTGCGCATCGTGACCCGCGGATCCGTAGCCCCGAAACCCTTCACGCTCCAGCTGAGGAAGGCCAAGATAAGCACGGCCAGCCCTAGCAGGCACAGCAGGGCGCCAGCCAGCAGCCCGACTTCGAGCGTGATGTGGCGAAAGAGGCGAGCTAGTACGAAGTCGGGGGAGTGAAAGCCTTCGCGGATGGCAAACACCTTCGTAAACAGTCCGAAGATGATCAACTGATAACCAAGGAGGCACATGAATGCGGCAATCAGCAGGGTACTGATATCGAAGCCGACCCCCGCGATCTGCTTGGGCCCGGTTAGCAGAAGGGCAGCGGCCACGCCTCCGACCGCCATCAGCGCAATCCCCGGTATGAGGAAGAGCCAACGGGGTGAGAAGAGCAACATGAAGCGCAGATGACGCCAGCCATCCCGGTACGGTCTCAGATGCGATGGCCGGGATCGTCCATCGCGGTGAAGCGTCGTGGGGACCTCGGCGATTCGGAGCCCACGCGTTGCCGCTTTGATCACCATCTCCGTCGCAAACTCCATGCCGGTTGTCCGCAATTGCATCTTCTCGAAAGCTTCCTTTCGGACGGCTCTAAGGCCACAATGGAAGTCTCCAATCTTGACGCGAAAAAGAAGGCGCCCAACGCTGGTCAGGACGGGATTGCCGATGTAGCGATGCTTCCAGGGCATCGCGCCTCGCTCAATGCCGCCCTTGAAGCGATTACCGACCACGAGGTCGGCGGCTCCCCGCAGCGGCGTTACAAGGTCATTGAGTGTTGAAAAGTCATAGCTGTCGTCGGCATCACCAATGACGACGTACTCGCCCTCCGCAGCCTCGATACCGGCCCTGATGGCCGCGCCGTACCCCCGCTGACTCACCCGGATCAGACGCGCACCCAGGCCGACAGCAATGGCGGGCGATCCATCGCTGGACCCGTTGTCGGCCACGATGATCTCCCCTCGAAGCTTGTGCCGTGAGAGGGCTGCTTGCGCTTTCCTGATACAGATAGCGAGGGTCGCTGCCTCATTGAGACAAGGCATTACGACAGAAATCTCGACCAGGCCAGGCGCGACTTGATCTCGGGTGGCGACGGCCGTCACCCTCGCGTCGTTTGTCTCCATAACGGCTTGCCGCTGAGGGCGTCGTCTACCCAAATCGATCCTCCCTTTAACCGACTATATAGGTCGGCGATCAAAATACCCCTGGCAGGCGATCGCTGCGGCGGGCCGGCCATGCAGCGATACCTGCGAAACCTACCGCCACTCCGATGCGTTCGGATGTTGTGACGCGCATCGCTCAGTGGGCGGTTCTCAGCCTTTCCGTGCTGATAACGGCATGCGGCTCAGCGACGTCAACGCCAGCGGCTTCTTCCTCAGCGTCCCGTTCGGGTGCGCCGGCAACTGCCTCGCCTTCTTCGGGATCAACCTCCGGCGAGCTCGCGGTGGCAGCATTCTCTTCATCAGCTCCGGGACAACTCGATGCCGCCCACGGCGGCGGATTCTTCAGGTTTCCGTCCGCGACGTATTCGGCCGACTCAGCCGCTCAGATAACTCCGCTGAGCGATCCGCACCGGCTTGATGTCTGGCAGACTGTGGCGCGGCCGGTTCTGACCGGAGACGGGGGCCCCTCGTATGACCGGACACTGCAACGATGGCTTCCGGTTCCAGCCTCTCAGGTCTCGCCAGACGGTACCCATTATGTGTACGAAGACCGCATCTCGCCGCCTGGGCTGACGCCTAGCACGGGGCCGATCATGTACTCGCCGCGACTTCACGTGGTTGATCCTGCGGCAGGTCAAGACCGCATCGTGCCCTCATTGTCTCTCCCGATAGCGGTGGGAGTGGTGAGCTACCAGGCCGACGGTATTTATCTGTCGGCGGGGTGCCCAGAGGGCTGCCCCCCCGACGCCAATAAGCTCTGGCGCCTCGATCCGCAGAGTGGGGTTGTGACGAAGGTCACCGACCTCCAGGCAAGCGGAGGCTGGATGATCGCAAATGGCTCAGCGTGGACCGCCGTCAACCAGGCCCCGTCTTCTTCACCACCCCGGTTCGAGATCACGAGCGTGGACCTGCGTGACGGTAGCAGTGCTGGCTGGCTGGCCGTCATCCCACCTTGCAGCTCGTTCTGCCGCGGACCTGACGTCGTTGGGCTGGACGGCAGCGGCCGTCCCTTGGTTGAGCTGTGGGTCGGTGACGGCGTCAGTCTCAACCGAGTTATGTCGCCGGATCAGGCTCATGAGCTTGGCTCATGGGCGGCCCAGTCTGAGGGGGAACGCTATTTCGCAGGAGGAATTCTCGAGCAGAGCACGACCTGGTTCGGTACTCGTAAGGGCCTGTTTGCGTACTCCCCGGGCGAGGGCCTTCGGCAAGTAAGCAACCTGCCGCTCATCCCGGCAGACAGCGGGGTGCAGCCGTGAAATCCGCTTCCATCCTGGGGCTCCGAGTACGCTCGACGCCCGCCAATATCGAGGGGCAGGGTCGTCGGCTGGCGCGCTCAGGCCTGGCTGATTAGATAGTCGCGGGCGACAAAGCCCTGCTGGTGGTTAATGCTCCACCAAATGTGACCGTCCGCGTAGCGTGGGAAGATCGTATCGACGGTGACGTCCCGTCCATTAGACAGGTCACGACTTTAGCGCCAAGCGTGGGTGATTGTCGGACATTGGCACATCCACCTCCGGGAACCTGGACATGATCCTGAGTGCCAAGCACAGGGTTGTAACCGCTCTGCTGTACGCACGCAACCGGTGGAAAAACATGCCAGCCGGCGGAATCGTAATCGACATACGCGTCGCATATCGCTCCACCGCCTGAGCCACCGGCTGCCATTTGCACATATGCCGCATCGAGGCCTAGATTCGTGTCCGGGTTGCCAAAAACCTGGGCTCCGCCCAGACAAGACTGCCCGGACGGACACGGACCTGCTGTATAGGTCAATCCGGTCTTCGCTTCCGTACCCGCTATCCCCGCCTGCTCGGCGGACGAGTAGCTGCCGCCGTACGAAGGAGAGGGGTCGATGGCGCGGCGGTCGACGGGGCTGACGTCGAGATACTCGCGGCTGGTGTTGTAGTGGTTGCTCCAGTCTGCCGCGAAGGCGCCTGACCGACTGCTCCGTCCGAGGCCGAGAAGAACGACTCACCTCGGGCGCAAGCGGAGGATGTACCTGAACCTCAACGGAGCGACCAATAGACCCTTCGATGACCCTTAGCCTTAAGGCGAAGGCTTGGGCACCAGTGTGCAAGTTCAAGGGCGCCAAGGTCACGGCCTGCCCATTATGTCTTGCGACCGGCGTCCGGGATGTATTGCGACAGGACAATGGCTGGGTCGACTGGTCAGGTTTGGCAACTTTACTGAGCAGTCGACCAGCAAACGGGGCGAAGGGGTTGAGACCAAGAGGGTGCGCGCGGTTCACCACCAGTCCCGCCGGCGGATAATTGGTGAACCGCGTGGATTTTCGGTCGTGGCGACCTGCCAGCTCTACACACCGAGGTGAACCCAGGGCGCAGCTTGACTTCTCTCGCCACTCGGCTGTGATTAACGGCTTCCGATTTCACTGACGCGGCGGTTGCCGATGTAGCGCGCGGACTCGAGCTTCCACCTGGGAAAATAGCTCGGCAAAGAAGGGGTGTGCCCCTTTTTCGATCCGCTTCGCCGTCGCGTTTGCCGGGAAAACGGTAATGTCGCCCGGCTGAGCGATGCATCCCAACTCTGTCCCGTACTCGTCGGCGATCACAGCCCAGCGGAATCCGAGTCGATCCACTAGCTGCTGTCCAAAGCAAAGACCAAGGGCGTTTACCACCGAATTGGCCTCGGGCCGCTCATTGGTTCGATCCGACTGCCACTTGACCCAAACCTGATCAAGCCCCGGAAGATCGGGCAAGCCATCCACTTGCCCGACATAGACCTGATGGAGCAGGCGGCCGGCCTCCTGCATCTGACCGAGCCACGTGACTTCAGACCCATTTAAGTCCTGAACTTTCATAGACTGCCGTTCCGCTTTTCTAATGGAGGGGCACGACATTCCCTTCCCTCCGAGGATCCGAAGGCGATGACTGGGCTGACTGGTCAGGTTTGGCAACTTTGCTATCACGCGTCGAGCATGTCGTCGAAGCGCCGCTAAAACGTCTCCTCAGCAAATTCAGTGCTGATGTGACTTCAGGAATGGTTCGGAACTCTCCTTATGACGAGATTCACCACGTCAGCATGGCGATCGAGGTTGCGCCGGTGACGAAGAATAGGTAGCCGCTCGCCGCAACCCAGACGAGGCCGAGCACGAGCTTGGCCCGCCGTCGAACGCTCCGGCAGTGCGGCGTGCGGTGCCGCCGAAAGCGATTGACCACGCCGTAGACCGCGAATCCCGCGATCACGAGCACGATCGGGCTGAACTCCATCGAGAGCGCAAGGAATGCAACGAGCAGCGCGGCCAGCACCACCCCGGCGACCGAGATCCAGCGCGAGATTGGGGCCAGGATCGTGCCGCCGTCCAGAATGCCCATCGGCGCCAGGTTCACCAGGTTGATCAAGCCACCGATCTGAGCAAAGAACACGAGGCCCTGTGCATTCGTTGGTCCCGCCGCAAGGCAGGTTGCGGCGACGGCGAGCATCCCGCACAGCGGTCCGGCGAGCGCAATCTTCGCGTGCGTGGTGGCATCGGCGGGCATGTTGCGCATCGTCGTGGCGCGAAGATCGCGCCGAAGACGAGCGTGTAGCCACCGAGGCTCAGCAGCGCGGTCAGCGCCATCAACGGAAGGCCGACGCGGAGCCACGCCGGGAGCCGGCGTTTGGCATTGGTCGCGGCCGTATCGTGCGGTACTAGAGTCTTACCGGTAACACGACGAGACAGGCGGGCCAGCTCTGCGAGGCGCTTCGCCCGCTGCTGCAGCGCCGCGCCGCGGAAGAGAACCATGCCGCTCATTGCATAAAAGCGAGTCATCGTCGCCTCCAGCGTGCTGGTCACTCGCGTCCCTTCAGGGTCGGCGGCGAGCGTGAAACGCTCGACCTGTGGATTCGACATCAAGTATCGAACGGCGTAGACCTGGCCGGGGATGTACTCGGTCACCACCTTGACGACCTCCGCCAGTCCACCGCTGGAAAGGCGTTGGACAGTGCGATACGTCGCGCCAACCAGCGGCGCGCCTTCGGTTAACCGCTCGACGGACACGAGGTCGCCTCCCCAGGCGTTCGGGTTCGTCTCGTCGACGAGCGCCGCCGTAACTGCCTCGGGCGACGCGGGGATGACCATGGTGGCCTGCACCCGCACCCGCCGCAACCATGGCGGTGTCAGGATCAAAAACCAGCCGATGGCGAGCGCGAGGAGGCCAAGCCCGACCTCGGGTCGCGTCGACGCGATCGCGCGAATGATCTCGGAGAGCACCGCGGCCTCGATGGCGACGAGAACCAGTGCGGTAATCGTCGCCCGGCGCTCGAGCACCGTCCACGATTTCACCGGAGGCGATGGAGCCGTGGCATCGACCGCGCCGAGGTCCACCGGCGCGAGGCCCCGACCGAGGAGCGACAGCGCGGCATATGCGGCCGCGACCAGCGCCATCCCAACTATGCCCATCCAGAGCCAGGGTAATGGGTCGTTCGCCCCTTTCATCGCGACCGTCCCGCTCAAAGAGCCGAGCGACTCTCCGTCGCCGCTCGCTGTGAGAAGCCCACAGGCCTGGGCGACCGCGGTCGTGGTCACCCGTGTGTAGTACCCGTCCTTCAGGGAGAACGTGTCCGTGACGTGCTGAGGGTCGAGCCACGACCGCGTCGAGGTGGCGGTCGAGTGGTACGAATAGCACGTGAAGGTTGATCCGCCGCCGGCGACCACCCCGTAGATGTTCTCGGGGGCGACGGTGGTCAGCCCGACCCGTCCGGTGGGGGTCACGTACCCATCCGCGTCAAAGACGAACTTCAAGTCGCTCGGCAATACGTCCAGCGGCGTGTCGATCGCGAGCTTCCACGGACTCGCCTCACTCCAGCGCGTGAAGACCAAACCTTCGTTCCGGTCGGGCCGGCTGCGCTCGCTGGTCTTGACAACAGCCATGAAAAACGTGGGATACGCCGGCCGGCGTGGTACGAGCACGTTCACCGCGCGGAGCTCGCCCGGAAACCCGTAGTCCTTGAGTGGTGTCGTCCACGCGCTGTTGTCGAACTCGGCGGCCGCCTGTGTCTCCAGATATTCGGTCTGACCAGGCGAGCCGTAGACGCGGTGGCGCGCTACCCACACCGACTTCACCAGGGTCTCGGCCTGTTGCGGGGTCAGGACCGGCTGGCCTGCCGGATTGACGATCATCTGCTCGGGCAGGTACCGGTCCGAATCGGCAGCGAGGACCGATGCCGGAGCAAGCGCAATCGCGGCGAGCAGCCACACCGACGCCCCACGGATCATCGCGATAGCGCAACTCGCCGGGCGCTACCGCCCTTGCGGCGGTCAACCCCTAGGCAAGCTGCGCTGGAACCCTGGCCAGAGTGGTTCCCTGACCGACCGCTTGCTGGATACCTCTGGCCGCTCATGACCTGGACCACAGCCGCAAATCGTGAAAATGGCTGGGGCGCCAGGATTCGAACCTGGGAATGGCGGATCCAAAGTCCGCTGCCTTACCACTTGGCGACGCCCCAATGGGTCCCGGGCCGCCCCAAGTATAGGGGCGCTCTTTCTTGGTCTCGCTTACGAAAGATCAGGCTGCGGGTTGTTTAGGAATCTGGATCCATCCCTCGCGGATGGCGCGCGACACGGCCTCCAGCTTCGAGTGAACTTGCAGCTTAGACAGGATGTTTTGTACATGGGTGCGGACCGTATTGGGTGACATCTTGAGCGCCACCGCGACGGCGTCATTGTCGTGGCCCAACGCCAGCTCCTGTAGGACCGTGAGTTCGCGCGGCGTGAGCGGGGTTCCGGCCGGCCGAGCGGTCTGCTTTTGCATGCCGCTCAGCAGCCGCGCCAGCATGTAGGGGGCAATCAGTGCCTCTCCCCTTGCCGCGCTGCGGACGGCCTGCATCACCTGGGCGGCCGATTCGTGCTTGCTCAAATAGCCGGTCACGCCGGCCTGGACCGCCGCCCGAAGCACGGATTCTTCTTCGTCACTGGTCAGGATGACGACTTGCGTCTGCGGCCGGCCCTTCTTGATTTGCCTCGCGGCATCGATGCCCGATCCATCGGGCATATGGACATCCAGTAGCACAACGTCCGGCTGGAGGGCCTTTGCGGAGGCGATCGCATCCTCGACCGTGCCTCCCTTCCCGATCACTTCGAACGCGGGGTCGGTGCCCAGGATAGTGACTAGGGCGTCGGCGAAGACGGCGTGGTCGTCGACGACGAGGACTCGGATGGCTGCCACAGAGGTAGAACGAAGCCGAAGGTCGACCCCTTGCCCCACTCGCTTTCAACGGTCATATGCCCACCGTGGGCCTCGACGATCGATCGGGTGATAAACAGGCCCAGGCCCGAGCCACCGATGTTCATCGCCCGCTTGTCGAAGAGGCGGGTGAACTTGTTGAACAGTTTGGGTAGGTCCTCTTCCCGGATGCCAAGACCCTCATCGTGGACCGACACCTTTACCTGCCCTTCCTTCTCCGGGAAGGCAATGACCGCGATGCTCCCGCCGCGGGGCGAATACTTGACGGCATTGTTCAGCAGATTGAGGAGTGCCTGTTCGAGCCGGCGCCGATCGCCGCGAATCCTGAGGCCGGTCTCGATGCGGACGCGCATTGGGTGTCGCGGGCTGACCGGAAAGCGATCGACGACCTCGTTCACCAGCTCCGCAAGATCGAGCGGCTCGAAGTGAAAACTGAACTGGTTGCTTTCGATCCGGTTGACGGCGGCAAAGTCCTGCACCAGGTTGGTCAGACTGACGGCACTGCGATGGATGCCCTCGGTCAGGGCCGAGCGCGTCTCCTGGTCGAGACGGTGCTGTTGGGTCAACAAGGTGTCGGCCTGGGTCTTGATGCTCGCGAGCGGTGTCTGCAATTCGTGCGCAACAACTGAGACGAAGTCCGAACGGACGTGGTCGATCTCCTCTAATCGCTGAGCCCGCTCTTTCTCGAGCGCTTCCCGGCGCTGGGTTTCATCCAGCTGGGTGGCCCGCTCGATGGCGGTCAGCAGAGCCCGATCGAGCCGGTTGCGGATATCGCCCACCAGCAGGCCGGCGACAAGGGCAACGAACAAAAAGAGAAAGACCCGACCGACCACGAAGCCGGGCGGAGGGGCGATTTGGGCAAAGCTTGTCATGCCCCCGATCAGGACATAGAGGGCCGACACGACGACGGCGGTAGCCAGCGAGCCCGGCAGGCCGAGGCGGATGGCCGACGCGATGATCAGGAGGTAAAAAAGTAGGGAAAAGTCGGTTGGTGCCCCGTAGCCGCCGGAGAAATACAGGATGCTGGTCGCGATCATCAGATCGATGCCCGTGGTGACGAAGCCGAACCAGCGACCAGGGCGGAATCCTCGGACAAGAACAACGGAGACGACCAGGTTGACCAGACCCCAACAAAAGAGGATGGTGTCGACGATGAAGACTGACGCCGACGAGTTCTGGTTGCCGAAGTGGTTGAGGATTACGGCGGCGGCCAGGACCACCCACCGCCCAACCACCGTGATCCGCTCGGCGCTCGCCATAAGGGCAGCCTGGCTATCGCGGATAAGCGCTGTATAGTCGGCACGCGTTTTCACGGCCGTAGCGTCATTCGCCACTTTCATACAACGTTTTAGCCTGTGAGAAGATGCTGGACAAGATGGGAAGCGTCCAGGAGGCGCCCGTTTCTCCTGCCCTCGGAGCCAGCACCAAGCATGCGTTCGGTATCCATCTTCAAGAACCATCGGACCGCCCCTACTGGGCGGTGATCAGGCCGCTCATCGCCTGGTAGGGACCCGACGACGGGCGACTACGTCATACTCCGTGCGGATCCTTATTCGGCACATCAATGGGTGATCCGCCAGTGTCGAGGCGCTCGCGAAGTGCTGGACGTGGGCGGCTCAGCCGGCACCATCGCCCGAGAATTGCGGGGCGGCGCGACGGCTGTTGACATCATCGAGATCGATGCGCAAGCTGCCGCAGTGGCTCAGGCCGTCGGCCGCCAGGTCCTCGCTGGCGATGTGGAGACGATGCCGCTTCCACTCGAACTCGCGGCCTACGATGCGATCATCCTCGCCGACCTCATCGAGCATCTTCGAGATCCGATCGCGACGATGGCGCGCTTACGCCCCTATCTCGCGCCGGCTGGGCGCCTATTGATCACAACGCCGAACATCGCCAACTGGTCGATGCGGCTGCTCCATCTCGCCGGTCGCTGGGATTACACCGACCGCGGCATCATGGACCGCACTCACCTTCGCTTTTTCACCCGTCGCACCCTCCTCGCCGCGATCCGAGCGGCGGGCTATCGGGTCGTTGACGTCGATGTGACCTGTCCACTTCCCGCACTGCGCCGCGAACCCTTGATACACCGGCCGAAGCAGTGGGCCGATCGGGCTTCGTCTCAGCCTGGACCGGAAGGCCTGCCATCCACCGGGCCACCCATTCCGGCTCATGCCTTTCGCCGCTGGGGGGAGCCGTAGCTTGCGACTGGTTCCCTTCAAAAGGATGAGGATGAACTCGTTGTCCTCGGGTGTTTCCGGCGGGGCGAAGGCGGCCAGCTCGAAATCGAGCTTGGCTTCTCGCTTCGCCGCCAGCAGGAAGTCAAGGAAAGTGTCGGGTAGCCAGACATGGAAGTGAATGCTGTAATCCATCGCCTCGAGTCGGGCAGCGTGGCTTTCGGCCTGCGCGTGTTTGTCGACGTTGACCGCCCAGTCGAGGTAATGCGCACGCCGCGTCGCCGTGGTTCCGTGGCGGTACTCCTCCAGCAGATGCTCGAGCGTTGTCAGCTCGCGATCCTGGTCGAAGGTGATTCGAGCATCCGGGAGGGCGACATAAAGGACGCCGTCGGGTCGCAGTACCCGCTGGAATTCGATCAGCGCCCGGATGGGATTCTCGAGATGCTCGAGCAGATGATTGGCGATCACGAAATCCTGTGAGTTATCGGCGAAGGCCGAGAGATTCTCGGCATTGCCGATCACCGACACGTGCGCGAAGGGCTCGTTCTCCAGCTCTGGATAATGCCGTCGCAACTCGGCTTCCGTCATGCGGTCGACATAGGTCACCCGCGCACCGGGAGGAAGGGCCAGCGGGTGACTCAGCGCTCCGACCTCGAGCCCATCGCCGCGCAGCCAGCGAGCCAGCCGCTCGCGCTTCGAGGCGCCGGCCGGATGCCCGGTTTCAACGTAACCCGCCACCTCCGTCGCCACCTCAGCGAAGGATAAAGGACACCCGTCAGTAGGCGTGGCTGTGGAAGAAGATCCGCCCGATGGTGAGCAGCAAGATCTTGATGTCGAAGGAGAGCGACCAATTCTCGATGTAATAGATGTCGTAGATCGTCCGGTCGGCGATCGAGGTCGTGCCGCGCAGGTCATTGACCTGGGCCCATCCGGTGACGCCCGGACGGACCTGGTGCCGCTCCAGGTACCGGGGGATTTCGGCGCCGAACCGTTCGACAAAGTACGGTCGCTCCGGCCGCGGCCCGACCAGGCTCATATCTCCGCGGACGATGTTGAGTAGTTGGGGCAGCTCGTCGAGGCTGAAGCGCCTTATCAGGCGGCCGATTGCTGTCCGGCGTTGGTCGTCTGCGGTGGCGAACACGGGTCCCGTCGCAGCCTCGGCGTCAGGGATCATCGATCGAAACTTGAGCAGAGTGAATATCTGACCGTCCTTGCCGACGCGCTCCTGACGGAAAAGTACTGGCCCCTTGGTGCTGCTCAGCCGAATCGCCAGCGCCAGGAGCAGAAGGATTGGACTCAGGAGGCCCAGCAGCAGCACCGCCAGCACCAGGTCGAAGGCGCGCTTGAGGACCAGGCCAAGACCCTCGACCTGGCTGCGACGAACACCAACCAAGGGAATGCCGTCGACGACGTCGGCGGAGACCCGGGTGGTGATGATCTCGAACACGTCGGGCAGCATCCGAAAGTCGACCTGCAGGTCGTCGCAGGTCTTGATCAGATGCAGCATCTCGCCGTGGCTGGCGCCTGTCAGGGCGAGGAAGACCTGGTCGATCT
>VBHQ01000215.1 GCA_005880395.1 Chloroflexota bacterium | reverse complement strand
CGCAGGCGTCAGCTGGCGATTCAGCTCGGGGGAGCCGTGGGGACGCTCGCCGCGCTGCAGGGCAAGGGCCTGGAGGTGGCCGATGCCCTCGCCTCCGAGCTCGAGCTGACCAATCCGGTGATCCCCTGGCATACGGATCGAACCAGGGTCGTGAAGGTGACCGGGGCCGCCGCAATTGCAGCCGGCACAGCCGGCAAAATCGCGCTCGACGTCGTGCTGCTCACCCAGACGGAGGTCGGCGAAGTGCACGAACGGCCGGCACCTGGTCGGGGCGGATCCTCGGCGCTGCCGCAGAAGCAGAATCCGGTCGATGCGATCGAGATCCTTGCGGCCGTTCGCGGGGTGAATGCCCAGGCCGGCGTGGTGCTGTCGTCGATGGTGCAGGAGCACGAGCGTGCCGCCGGCGCCTGGCAGGCTGAGTGGCCTGCACTTTCCGAGCTCAGCGCAGGCTCGCGACCTCATCGATGCCGCGATCGGCAAGGCACGCGAGAACGGGCGTCCTTTCGAGGAGGTCGTCAGGGAGGATCGGGATATCCGCCGCCATCTTGAGACCGATGCGCTGCGCGACGCGCTCGATCCGGCTCACGCGCTCGGGGAGTCGTCGCAGCTGATCGACCGCGCGCTGGCACGACATCGATCGATGGAGCGGGCGACGGACGCGTGAACGACGAGGAACGTCGCCGCCGTGGCACAGAGAAGCGACGCGAGGTTTTGGGCGACGAGTACGTCGCTGCTGCGAGCGGCAAGGCGACCAAGCTCACGGAGGACTTTCAGGACCTCATCACCCGCTACGCCTGGGGCGACGTCTGGAGCCGTCCGGGGCTGGATCCGCGCATCCGCAGTTGCATCACGGTCGCCATGGCCGTGGCCCTCAATCGACCCGAGGAGCTGGCGCTGCATTTGCACGGAGCGCTGCGCAACGGGGTCACCGTCGACGAGCTGCGCGAGGTCTTGCTCCAAACCGCGATTTACTGCGGTGTGCCTGCGGCGAACAGCGCCTTCCGCGTCGCGCAGGACGTTCTCGGCGATCTGCCGGCTACGTGACCCTGAGGACGGTCAAACAGATGCTCGGCTCGGCGGTCGAGCAATACGGCGATTCGCCGGCGATCGTCACCGCGTCATCGACCGAGTCGTTCCGTCAGCTGGGTGAGGCCGTCGCGGGGGCCGCCGAATCGATCCGACGCCGCGGGGTTGCGCCCGGCGACCGCGTCCTGATCGTCGCGCCGAACTCGAGTGCGCTGATTCACGTCTGGCTGGGCGTCATTTGCGCCGGCGCCATCCCCGCAGCTGTCAATCCAGCCTCGACACCTTCCGAGCTCGAATATTTCAGGGACGACCTGCAACCGCGGCTCACCCTCACGGCGCCAGAGGTTCGGGAGCTCGATTCGTCCCAGAACATTCCCTCCCCCGAGGCCATTCGGTTTCCCTCCCCCGTTTACGGGGAAGGGTCAGGGCGGGGGCCCGATCCCCTTGAGGTTGCCGCCATCGTTTATACGTCCGGGACGACCAGCCGCCCGAAGGGCGTCATGGTCCGGCACGCCGCCTACACCGAGAGCGGCATGTCGTTTCCGAGCTGGATCGGGTTGCGCGGTCGGCACCGGCTCTGGGCCTGCCTGCCGTTGTTCCATATCAACGCGCAGGCGTATTCGTTGATGAGCTCGCTGGCGCACGGCTTCAGCCTCGCCGTCTCGGAGCGGTTTCACGCCTCGACCTTCTGGCGCGATGCCCGCGATCTGCAGGTCACCTCGGTCAACGTCGTCGGCGCCATGCTCGACTTCCTGGCGAAGCAGCCGGAGTCCGCCTGGGTCGAGTCTCCGCTGCGGACGATCTATTCGGCGCCGGGGCCTGATCCGAAGGAGCGCACCGCGCTCGAGTCGCGCTTTCATGTCCGCATCGTGACCGGCTACGGCATGAGTGAGAACCCGTTCGGCTGTGCCGAGAGTGCGACGTCACGGGACAAGCCGGGCTGCGTGGGCCGGCCGAGGCAACCCGTGTCCGGCTTCTTCGAGAACCGGCTGCGGGTCGTGCGGCCGGATGGCTCGGAGGCGGGCGAGGGTGAGGTGGGGGAGTTGCGCTTTCAGAACCCGGTGATGACGCCCGGCTATTGGAACGCTCCGGAGATCACAGCCGCAACGCTCGCCGACGGCTGGCTGCACACCGGCGATGCCGGCACCCGCGACGGCGACGGCGACGTCTTTATCAGCGGACGCTACAAGGAGATGATTCGCCGGCGCGGCGAGAATATCGCGCCGGCCGAGATCGAGGATGTGCTGCGAGCGCATGCCGCCGTGGAGACGGTGGCCGTCATCGGCATCGACGCCGGACTCCAGGAGGAGGAGGTCCTCGCCGTCGTCGTGCTCCGGCAGGGCGCCAGCGCCGATGAGGATGCCCTCAAGGCCTTCGCCGCTGCGCGGCTCGCCGCCTTCAAAGTGCCGAGCCGGATCGCGTTTCGCGGTTCGCTGCCGATGACTCCGACGCAGCGGGTCGCGAAAGATATTCTTCGCCGAGAATATGGCCGGGCCGGCTGAGCTCAGCTTCCAGTGGGACGGTCTCGAGGATGGGCCCATCCTCATGCTCTCGCATGCGCTCGGCACCGCACGGGCGATGTGGGACCCGCAGGTGGAACGCGTTTCGAGCCGGCGGCGCCTGCTGCGCTTCGACCATCGTGGGCACGGCGCGTCGCCAATTCCGCCCGGGCCGTATCGGATCGAGGATCTCGGGCGTGATTGCCTGCGCCTGCTCGACGGGCTTCAGCTCGATCGCGTTGCGTTCTGCGGGCTTTCCCTCGGCGGCATGGTGGGCATGTGGCTGGGCGCGAATGCCCCGGA
>VBHQ01000089.1 GCA_005880395.1 Chloroflexota bacterium | reverse complement strand
CTTATAGCCTCAGCCTGCCGGCCGCCGCGTTGGGCCACGACGCGGGGGTCCTGCCGTCGTACCACCGGATCAGCCGGGCTCTCCAGGCGGGCCTGGCGTCGGCTGGCGTCGACGCGACGATGGCATCGGAATCGGCGGCGCCAACCACAGCGGACCACGGCCCGATCTGCTTTGATCGCCCATCCGCGCATGAGATCCTGCTCGACGGCCGGAAGCTGGTCGGCAGCGCGCAGGTCCGACGGGGGAATGCGCTTTTGCAGCACGGCAGCATCGTGATCGAGCCGCAGACCGAGCGCATGCTCGCCTGCCTTGCCAACCATAAGTCGACCGGCCCCCGGGATCCCGATTTGCGGTCGCGTGTCGCCGGCCTCTCCGAGGTTGGCCTGATCGATCGCGATCAGCTGGCTGGTGCCATGACCGCGGCGTTCGAGCGGGAGTTCGGGGTCGAATGCATCCCGGGCCGGCTCACGCCGGCCGAAGCGGGGGAGGCGACGCGCCTGGTGACCGCGAAGTATGGGACACCCTCCTGGACCGAGCGCCCGCTCCTCGAAGCCGCCATCAATACAACAAGGACCAGATGAGGAGGGGCGTTGCAGCGGCGATGGCAGGACGGCTGCAGGATCTGGCCCTTGTTGGCTCGCGGCTTCGGGTACGCTATATGTTGTACCCGGGGCCGTTTGTACCACAGCCCATTGGACGTGTCAAGCGCTTATCCACTTCCGCGCTAAACTCGCTTTCGCCGACGAACTGATGGCCAGAAAGAACAAACGCTCGCAGCAGCGCAAACCCCAGCGCGGTCCCGGTGGTTCGGCACGGGCGGCACGTCCTGCCGGTCTTCCAGCGGCGCCGACCGCGCCTGCCGGGGAGCCTTCGACCACGCCGTCAGCCCAGGCGGCGGCCGCGCCGGCCAGGATGGTGCAGCGGCCCTTGCCCCGAGCTCGGGGGCGCCAGGCAGGACCGCTGCCGAGCGAAGACGCCACCATCCCGCTCGAACGCGTCCCGTACTTCACGGCGGATATCCGGCGGATCGCCATCACGGCGGCGCTGATGCTCATCCTCCTGATCGCGGGGTCGATCGTGCTCCGCGGCATGCTTTCGGCCTGAGAGCAAGAAACGCCGACCGGTAACCGTTCTGGCACAAGGCGATAACAAACCTGCCAGGAGGTTCTGCGTGTTCGAAAAGAGATCCCCGCGCGAAGCGGCACCAATCGTGGCTGAGACGGTGCTCAGCAACCAGATCAAGCTCGAGGGCCGGCTGCAGTCGACCTCGAATATCAAGTTCGACGGCGAGATCATCGGCGATCTGACCACCGAAGGCGATCTCTCGGTCGGTCAGAACGGCCGGGTCCAGGGCAATGTCGGCGGTCGTAACGTGGTGGTCGGTGGCACGATCCACGGCAACGTCAGCACGAGCGGCCGCCTCGAGATTCTCGCGACCGGCAAGGTGTTCGGAGACATCGTGGTCGGCTCGCTGATCATCGACGAAGGGGGCATCCTCCGGGGAAAGAGCGCCGTCCACGGTGAAGAGGCCCACGCGTCGGTCGTCTCCGTCGGCGTTCGCCTCGAAGGCGCGGCCGCCACGGCTTAAGCTTCGGGTTTCATTCGATCGTTGAGGGCTCCGGGCAACCGGAGCCCTGTTGGTTTTCGCCGATACTTATCGGCATTCGATGCTGCTGACCAACCCGCTGCAGTTCGTCATCAACGCCATCTACCTGCTGCCGGCGCTCGTGGTCGGGATCGTCGGCCACGAGCTCGCCCATGCCGCGGTCGCCGTGGCACGCGGGGATCAGACGCCGCGCCTCGACGGTCGCCTCTCGATCAGCCCGCGTCAGCACCTCGATCCGCTCGGGACGATCGCCGCGTTCTTCATTTACTTCGGCTGGGGCAAGCCCATACGGCTGAACCCCTACCGAATGCGTACCGCCTGGGACCCGGCGCTGGTCTGGCTGGCCGGCCCGCTCGCCAGCTTCTTGATCGCGATCATTCCAATCCCCGGGCTGGACGGGTACCACTTCCTGGGGGCGCTGCTCCGGCGCCGTTTCAGCAAGCTCTTCTTTCAACTGGACAGCAACCGGCAGGTCATCCTGCTGGCGGTGATCGTCGTCCTGATCTTTGCGCCGCTCCTGCTGGGGGCAACCGTTCTCGACTATCTCTATGCACCGGTGGCGCAGTTGCTCCTTGGCAGCGGCGTCCGGCCGATCGGATTCTGATGGCCATGCTGCGGGCTCTGCCCAGCGTCCATCAGCTGCTCGAAGAACCGGAGGGGGCAGCGCTGACGCGGGCCAACGGCCGGCCGCTCGTGCGCTATGCCATCCAGCAGGTGCTCGACGAGGAGCGTCGATCGGGCAGCGTCAGCGACGGCATTGCTCGCTGGGCCAGAGTCTCCGCCAGCGTCCAGGCGTTGCGTCTGCCACGCCTGCGCCCGGTGATCAATGCGACCGGCGTGCTTCTGCACACCAACCTCGGGCGCGCGCCCCTGGCGGCGGCCGCCGCCGATGCTGCCGCTCGGATCGCCACGCGCTACTCGACGCTCGAATTCGACCCCGCAACCGGGCGGCGCGGCCGGCGGCACGACCTGGTCGCCGATGCCTTGCGCCACCTGACCGGCGCCGAAGCGGCGGCGGTGGTCAACAACTGCGCGGCGGCCGTGCTGCTGATGCTTACCGCGCTCGCCAGAGGGCGCGAGGTCATCGTTGGCCGTGGCGAGCTGGTCGAGATCGGCGGTGGTTTTCGGATGCCCGAGATCATGCGGCTGTCGGGAGCCCGCCTCGTCGAGGTGGGCACCACCAACCGCACTCGGCTCGAGGATTATGCGGCGGCGATCACCCCCAGGACGGCCGCCATCCTGAAGGTGCACGCCAGCAACTTCCAGGTGGTCGGGTTCACCGAGAGCGTCGATCTCAAGCCGCTCGCCGACCTTGCGAGGGCCCGGGGTGGTGTCCTGCTGCTGCATGATCTCGGCAGCGGCAGCCTGCTCGACACCGCCGCCTATGGCCTGCCTGCCGAACCGCAGCTGCCGGACAGCCTCCGCGATGGCGCCGACCTGGTCGCCGCCAGCGGCGATAAGTTGCTCGGGGGGCCGCAAGCCGGCCTGCTGCTCGGCCGCAAATCGGTCGTCGACCGCGTGATGAAGCATTCGCTGGCCCGGGCGCTACGCGTCGACAAGCTGACGATCGCGGCGCTCGCGACAACGCTCGATCTCTACCTCATCCAATCGATCGACGCGTTGCCGGTGTGGGCCATGATCGCCGCCTCGCCGGAATCGATCGCCCGGCGAGCGACGGCATGGCGGAGCCGCCTGCTGGAAATCGGCGTCGAAGCCGAGCTGATGGCCTCCAGCTCCGCGGTCGGCGGTGGCTCGCTGCCCGGCGAACGGCTGCCGACCACCGTCCTCGTGCTCGCCACACGTCGCGGCCGGGCTTCCGACCTCTTGAAGCGTCTGCGCGACCACGAACCACCCGTGATCGGCCGGATCGAGGCAGAGCGGGTCCTGCTCGACCCCCGCACCGTGCTGCCCGGCGAGGATGACGCGCTGCTCGAAGCGATCGCTCGAGCGATGCCGTGAGCCCGCCCTCGGCGAATTCCTTTATTCTCGGCACCGCCGGCCATATCGATCACGGCAAGTCGACGTTGGTCAAGGCGTTGACCGGCATCGACCCGGACCGCCTCGAAGAGGAACGCCGCCGCGGCATGACGATCGACCTCGGTTTTGCCTACCTGGATCTGGCGGGCGGCCAGCGGGTGGCGATCGTCGACGTGCCCGGCCATCAGCGGTTCCTCAAAAACATGCTGGCCGGCGTTCATGGCATGGATGCCGTCATGCTCGTGATTGCCGCTGACGAAGGCCCGATGCCCCAAACACGCGAGCACCTGGCGATCATCGACCTCTTACGGATCGAGCATGGCGTGGTGGTCTTGACCAAGAACGACCTGGTCGAGCCCGCCTGGCTCGAGATCGTTCGCGACGAAGTCATCGGCGTCGTCCGGGGCACCGCGCTCGAATCGGCTCCCATCGTTCCCGTCTCCAGTACGACCGGCGCCGGACTCGATGAGCTGCGCGGCGCGCTCGAGCGGGTCCTGGCCCGGGCGACCCCCCGGCCCGATCTCGGGCGCCCCCGCTTGCCCGTCGATCGGTCGTTTGCGATCTCCGGCTTTGGAACGGTTGTGACCGGGACTTTGGTGGGCGGCTCCCTGACGGCGGGCAGCGAGGTTACGGTCTCGCCCTCCGGCGCCCGCGCCCGGATCCGCGGATTGCAGCAACACAATCAGGAGGTCCAGGTGGCGCGGCCGGGCACGCGAACAGCGGTCAACCTCAGCGGGCTCGAGCACCGGCAGCTCCATCGCGGTGATGTTCTCGGTCTGCCGCGGTCACTCCTATCCAGCCGCAGGCTCGATGCAAGGCTCAGCGTGTTGCCACAGGCCGCGTCCGCGCTGCGCCATCGTCAGCGCCTCCTGCTCTATCACGGGACCGCCGAGCACATGGTCGAGCTCAGCCTGCTCGATCGTGATGAATTACGGCCGGGCGATGATGGACTCGTCCAATTATTTGCGGCGAATCCGGTTGTTGCGCTCGACGGCGATCGTTTCATCCTTCGGGTCGCCAGTCCTGCCGAAACTGTTGCCGGCGGAATCATCCTCGACGTCGTGCCACAGCGGCACCGCCGTCGAGATGCCACCGTGTTGGCGAATCTCTCGGCCAGGCAGGATGCCGACGCCGCGACCGCCGTCGGGCTCGAGCTCGCCAAGCATCCGACCGGACTGACCCAGCCTCAGCTCGCGGCCCGTCTCGCGCTTCCGATGGATCAGCTCGCTGGAACGCTGAGCTCCCTGGCGGACCACCAAGCCGTTCACCTGGCTGGCAACCACTGGCTCAATCGCTCGAGCTGGGAAGCAATCGTCGAGCGCATCATCGCGGCCCTGCGCGCCTATCACCGAGCTCAGCCATTGCGTCGCGGGATGCCTCGCGAAGAGTTGCGAAGCAGGAGCGCGATCCCCGCAGCGATCTTTGCTGACGCGCTCGCCGGCCTGGTCGATGGCCGCCCGCCCTTTCGGACTTGATGCGGCGCCACCAGGTGACCCCGACGCTCCTTCAATACCTGATCGCGGAGCGTCGCGCGGTTCGGGTCAACGACGATACGGTCTTTGCCCGGTCGGCCTACGACGAAGCCGTCGGCCGCCTGCGCAGCCACCTCAGCGAGCACCAGACGCTGACCGTGGCGGCCGCCCGGGACGTGCTGGGATCGAGCCGGCGGTACGTTCTTCCCTTGCTGGAATGGCTCGATGCGCAGAAGATCACACGGCGGGTCGGAGATGACCGTATCCTGAGGGACTGATGCATGCCGGCGCCTTCCGGCTCCGCGCGCTCACGGCGGGCCTCGCCGTCATCATGGGGTGCAGTGCCTGCGGCGCATCTCCGCCGGACGCCGGAACGCTCCTCAAGCAGTCGAGCCAGCGCATGCTCAATCTCAAGGGATTTCACTTCCAGATGATGATCAGCGGATTCAGCGGCAGCAGCGTTCCGGTGCAAAACGCGGCCGGCGACGCCCGGCCGCCAGACTTGCGCGCGAAGGTCAACCTCAAGGAAGGGGGGCTGTTACTCGAAGTGGAGGTCGTCTTCGCGGCGGGCGGCGTTTACCTCAAGTCCTTTACCGGAGGCTGGCAGCAGCTGTCCGACCAGGAACTGGCGCAATTCTTCGACGCGCGCAGCCTCTTCGACTCCACGGCCGGCCTGTTCGCGGCAATGCGCGATACGGCCACGCCGGCACGCGGGAGCGTCGAGCGTATCAGTGGGCACGACACCTATCCGATCGCCGGCAGTGTCCCGGCGGCCCGCATGCACCGGCTGCTCGATCCAATCCGCGACCAGGGAACCTACCAGGTGACCTACTGGATCGAAAGTGACAATGCGGATCTCTGGCGTGCGCGCCTCAGCGGCAAGCTCTTCGATGCGTCCAGGGCGGCGACCATCGACTTCAACTTCTCAAACCATGATCAGGCCGTTTCCGTCAGCCCGCCTCCGCTCGGTTAACCGTCCGGCGCTGCTCACCCTTACCGGCGCCGGGCTGTTTCTGGCTGCCCTCGATGCCTACGTCGTGGTTACGGTGTTGGTCAACGCGTCGGATCCACGCGCGTCCATCCTGACCTCGCTCAACATCCCGGTCAATCATTTCGAGCGCGCGACGCCCATCATCACCGGCTTCTTGCTCGGCTACCTGGCGGCGATGCCGCTGGCGGGGGGTCTCAGCGACCGCTTTGGGCGGCTGCGCATCTTCAGCCTCTGCATGACGCTGTTCGCGCTCGGGTCGTTGTTGACCGCGACGGCGCCCAGCCTTGGGCAGCTTGTCACCGGCCGTTTGCTGCAGGGCGCGGGCGGTGGGGCGCTCGTGCCGGCGGTGCTGGCACTGGCGGCCGATCTCTACCCGGCGGGCAACCGCAGCCCGGTGCTCGGCGCGGTGAGCGCGCTGCAGGAGATCGGCAGCGTGCTCGGCCCTCTCTGGGGCGGCCTGATCGCCGGGATGCTGGGCTGGACCTGGATCTTCTGGATCAACCTGCCCCTGGCCGGCCTGATTCTGTGGGCCCTCTGGCCCCAGATGCGGATCGCCGGCGAGCCGACCCAACCGGCCCACCTCGACTGGCTCGGCGTTGGCCTCGCGACGGCGGGACTCGCCTTTCTCACGCTGGCGCTCTACGCCGCGAATCCGGAACAGAGTCCGGTCGGCGAGGGCTTCCTCTGGCAGGCGCCCCTCGCCGTCGTCTTCTTTGCGCTCTTCGTCTGGCGTGAACGCCGAGCCCCGCACCCGCTGATCAATGTGCGACGCTTCCGCGATTCCTCCTTCAGCGGGTCGGCGCTGACCAATGCCATTGCGGGCGCCGGATTGATGGTGGCCCTGGTGTATATCCCGGTGCTGGCGAATGCCGTGTTCTCGATGAACGCGACGGGTGCCGCCTTGCTCCTCCTGCGCCTGATGGTTGGCATTCCGATCGGGGCCCTGCTGGGTGGCTGGCTGGCTCAGCAGCTGCGCAGCTATCGTGTGGTGGCGGCCGCCGGGCTCATCCTCGCTGCTGTTGGCTTCCTGCTCTTGTCGGGGTGGAACGAGGGATCGCTCGGACCCCACCTCCTCGGCTCCCCGATTCGAGTGGCGGATGCCCAGCTCTTCCTTACCGGGCTCGGCCTTGGCATCGAGATCGCCCCGGTAAGCGCCGCTCTCCTCGACGCGGTCGGCGAGGCGGAGCGAGGCGCCGGTGCTTCCTTTCTGATTGTGATGCGATTGATTGGCATGCTGGTCGGCTTCTCGCTGGTCGCCGGCTTCGGGCTGTGGGCGTTCCATCGAGCGACCGCCCAGCTGATCCCTCCGGTCGGCCTGAATCCGACCGCGTACGCGCTGTACATCGTCCAGTTCAAGCAGGCGATCTTCGACGAGTATCACCTGATTTTCCGCGCCACCGCGATCGCCCTCGTCATCGGCGCCTTGCTGGCGGCGGCAACCTTGCGCCCGCTGCCCCGACCTCGCTGGCGCTGATGCCGGTCGTCGGCATCGATCTCGGCGGGACCCAGCTCCGGGTCGCGGTGGCGGATAATCGCGGCCGCGTTCGAACCGTCGTCCGCGAGGCCACCGAGGCGCGTCGCGGCCGCCAGCATGTGATCGACCGAATCGTCGGCGCGGTCGCATCCGCGCTGGACCAGGATGGCACGCCCGCTCGGCGGGTGTCCGCGCTCGGGATCGGCCTCCCGGGCCCGGTTGATCCCGCGGCCGGGCTCGTCCTCAGTCCGGCCAACCTTCCCGGTTTTCATAACGTGCCTCTCAACCGGATCCTGACCCGGGCGACGGGTATCCGTAGCTTTCTGCATCACGACGCGCACCTGGCGGCGCTGGGCGAGCATCGCCGCGGCGCCGCTCGGGGTGCCAGCGAGCTCATCTATGTGACCGTCTCGACCGGCATCGGTGCCGGACTGATCCTGCGCAACGAGCTGTACGCCGGGGCGCACGGCATTGCCGGTGAGGTCGGCCATATCGTCGTCCAGCGCGGCGGCCCCCGCTGCCGGTGCGGGAATGATGGCTGCGTGGAGGCCATTGCCAGCGGCACCGGCATCGCCCAGGCAGCCGCGAGACTGGCGCCGGAAAACCGCGACAGCGCCCTGCACGGGATCGCGTCGCCGACCGCTGCCGATGTCGTGCGCGCCGCCCGCGGGGACGACGAGCTGGCCAAGACCATCCTTGAAACGGCCGGCGCCTATCTCGGCGTCGCCCTGGGAACCCTCGTCAACCTCTTCAATCCTCAGGTCATCGTGCTGGGCGGCAGCGTCCTCAAGGCCGGATCCCTGCTGACCCGCCCCATGCGCCGGTCGATGATCGAATCTTCATGGGCCGCCTCGCGGAAGGGGCTGCGGATCGTCCGGCCCGCACTCGGCGATGACGTCGGGCTGATCGGCGCCGTCGAGTTCGCTCGCTTGCGCGCCGAGCGATGACGGTTCGCATCGATCCACCCGCGTTGCCGGACTGGCAGCGAGCCTTCAAGACGGTCGAGTCGGAAGCCAGGCGCGCCGGTGTCCGCGCGCTTGTGGTCGGCGGGTATGTTCGTGACCGGTTGCTCGGCCTCGATCGCGACCGAGCGATACGCGAGGTGGACATCCTGGTCGAAGGCAAGGGGGCGACCGCTCTCGCAGCCGCGGTCGGTCGCGCGCTCAGCACCGCTTCCCCGCCGGTTCTCTTCGAACGGTTCGGGACCGCGCACCTCGACGTTGACCGCACGCACGCGCTGGAGTTCGTCTCGAGCCGGGCCGAGACATACGATCCCACCAGTCGCAAGCCGGAGGTGCGTCCCGGCACTCTCAGGGAGGACGTCCTGCGGCGTGATTTCACCATCAACACGTTGCTGATGGACTGGGACGGTTCGATTCTCGATCTGACCGGCCGGGGGTTGCAGGATCTGGAGGCGCGGCGAATTACGACGCCTCTCGATCCGAAAGCCACCTTCGATGAGGATCCGCTCCGGATGCTGCGGGCGGTTCGTTTCGCCACGACGCTCGACTTCATGTTGGATCCGAATGTGGAGGCGGCCATTCGGCAGCATGCCTCGCGTTTGCAGCCTCCAGTGGTGTCGATGGAACGGATCCGGGATGAATTCTCAAAGCTGCTGCTCGCCAACCGGGTCGAGCCAGGACTGCTGCTGCTCGACGCCACCGGCCTCCTCGTCCGGATCCTTCCGCAGCTCGAAGCCGGCAAGGGAATGCAGCAGGGCGGCTATCACAGCCACGATGTCTTCGGGCATTCGCTGCTGGCGGCCGCGCTGACGCCGCACGACCTGATCACGCGGCTGGCCGGCCTGCTCCACGACGTCGGCAAGCCGGCGGTGCACGAGCTTCGCGACGGGAAGCCGACTTTCATCGGCCACCAGGATGTCGGCGCCACGATGGCCGGCTCCGCCCTGCACCGATTGCGCTATTCGGGCGAGGTGATCCAGTCCGTCGCCAAGCTGATCCGTTTGCACATGCGCCCGATCCAGTACACCCCGGAGGGGTGGGAGGACAAGGCGGTGCGCCGGTTGGTGCGTGATGCGGGCGACCAGCTCGAACGGTTGCTAATACTGGCCCGCGCAGATATGCGCGCCAGTCACTACCCGGATGTCAAGAAGATCGACGACCTGGAGGCTCGCATCGAACGGCTCGATGCCGCCGCCATCGCCGCCATCCAATCGCCGCTGACCGGCGACGAGCTGATGGCGCGGACGGGTCGGCCCGCGGGGCCATGGATCAAACGGGTCAAGTCCGCGCTGGAAGAAGCGATCATCGACGGCACGTTGACGGCGGACGGCGACGCGGCCTGGCGGTATCTCGACACGCATCCCGAGTTGCTGCGGGACTAATGCCGACCCTCGTCGCGCTGCTGGTCTTCGCCGGCGGACTGGCGGCGAGCCTGGTCGCCAGCGAGTTCCTGGTGCGCGGCTTTGGCCGGCTGGGCCGCAAGCTCGGCCTGGCTGCCGGTCTGGTGGGCCTGCTCACCGCGCTCGGCGCGGATGGCCCGGAGATTTCATCGGCGATCACCGCGCTGCTGTCGGGCGCGAAAGACGTGGGCCTCGGCGTCATCCTGGGCTCGAACCTGTTCAACCTGGCGACGTTGCTCGGATTGAGCACCGTCCTGGCCGGTCGTCTCCGATTTCGCCGGTTGCTGCTGTGGCTGGATGGGGGAATCGCGTTATGGGTCACCGTCGTCGTCGGGCTGATGTTTCTCGCGGGCCTGCCGCCGTTGCCCGCGGTGCTCCTGATCGTGATGGCCTTCGCGGCCTATATCTTCTTGCTGACGGCCCAGCCGCATCGCGTCGATCGGTTTCCGATGCCCGATCATCTCCGTCACCGCGTGGCAGCGGCCGCCCGGCTGATCCACGCGGACCTCGACCGCGGCGAGAGACCGACGATTGATCGGCACGCATCCTGGGCGCCCGTCTGGTGGGTCATGCCGTCCATCGCCGTCATCGTCGTGGGCAGCTATGCGATGGTCAACGGTGCGCTCGTCCTCGGCGAGCAGTGGCACATTCCCCGCTCGTTGCTCGGCGCCGTCGGGCTGGCAGCCATCACGAGCCTTCCCAATGCCTATGCGGCGACCCGTCTGGCGTTGCTCAACAACGGCACGGCGGTCGTCAGCCTGGCGTTCAACAGCAATACGCTCAACCTGCTGGCCGGGGTCAGCATTCCCGCACTCTTCATCGCCGGTCTTCGATCGTCGCCTGGTGTCGCCCTCGATATCGCCTGGCTCCTGGCTATGACGCTCCTCGCCGTTGGGCTTGGTTGGTGGCAGCAGGGGATGAATCGCTTTGGCGGCCTGACGTTGATCGTCGGTTATCTGCTCTTCCTGGGCTTCGCCTTCCGCTGAATTCGGGACGATCCGCCGGTTATGCAGGCGCTTTCCACAGCCTGTTCGGTGAACTCGTGGAAAGGCTCCGACATACAGCTGTCAAAAGCGTGCGCTAACGTTTTGCTCTGCTAAAATCTGCGGCGCCAAGGGGCCGCGTCGATTGTCCGACGAACGCGACCCGGTGCTTGCGGGAAATAAGGGGAAGCATGCTGCTCAGTCTTCGGCTGCTCAGGCGAATCGCCAAAGAGCTTCCTCGATATGGAAAGCTCACCTACTGCCTCTACCGCGATCCACGGGTGCCGCAGCGCAACAAGATCGCGCTGGCCGCGGCGATTGCCTTGATCCTGAATCCGGTGGTCGATGTGCCTTTGCGGCTCCCGGTATTTGGCGAGATGGACGCCGTCGCCCTGACTGTGCTGGCGATCCGCATGTTCGTGGAGCGGGCGCCGAAAGATGTCGTCGCCGAGCACCAGGAGCGGATCGCGCTGGGAACCAGCATCTTCGACCAGGACCTTCGGGAAAGCCGGGCCGGCCTGCAGTCGCGGCTGCAATCGCTGCGTGAACGCGGCAGGCTGGCGCTCACCCGGCGACAGGCCTACCGATGAAGGTCGTGCTGATCCAGGACGTAAAGGGCACCGGCAAAGCCGGCGAGACAAAAGATGTCGCCGACGGTTTCGCGCGCAACTTCCTCCTGCCGCGAAAACTGGCGCAGCCCGCGACCAAGGGCGCCGAGGCCCAGGTCGAGCGGCAGAAGGCGACCAGCGAGCAGCGTGAACAACGGGAGTTGGCCGATGCCCGAGCGCTGGCCGGCCGGCTCGAGGCCCTGCAGGTCGTCCTGAAGCTGCGAAGCGGCAAGGACGGCAAGCTGTTCGGTGCCGTCACCAACGCCGACGTCGCCTCCGCGCTCAAGCAGCAGCACGCCATCACCCTCGACCGGCGCAAGATCGAGTTCGACGAGCCGGTCAAGGCGATGGGACCTGGGACGGCGCACGTGAAGCTGCACCGCGAGGTCACGGCCCGGATCCCGTTGATGGTCACCTCCGCTTGACGGTTGACCTGAGGCGCTCGCCGGCGTTGCCGGCTGTTGGCGGTCGCGTGCCGCCCCAGAACCTCGAAGCCGAGGCCTCGGTGCTGGGCTCGTTGATGCTGGATCGCGGCGCCATCGTCCGGATCGCCGATTTCCTGCGACCCGAGGATTTCTATCTCGATCACCACGCGCAGGTCTATCGCGCGGCGCTGAATCTTTACGACCGCGCCGATCCGATCGATCTGTTAACGCTGGCCGCCGAGTTGGAACACATGCGTGTTCTGGAGCGGATTGGTGGCCAGGCGTTCCTTGCCGAGCTGCAGACCAGCGTGCCAACGGCGGCGAATGTCGAGTACTACGGCCATCTCATCGAAGAGGCGGCCACCAAACGAAGGCTGATCACCGCGGGCGGTCGGATCACCGCGCTCGGTTTCGATGAAGGGACACCTGCCGGGACGGCCCTCGACACGGCGGAGAGCGTGATCTTCAACATCGCCGAAGGCCGCATCACCCAGGATTTCGTCGCCCTCAAGGACATCCTCAAGAACACCTGGGACCAGATCGAGCAGATTCACAAGGACCAGTCGACGATCATCGGCGTCCCCAGCGGTTTCAACGACCTCGACGCGAAGACCGGCGGCTTCCAGAAATCAGATCTGATCATCATTGCGGCCCGCCCGGGCGTCGGAAAATGTGCCGTCGCAAGTACGCTCATCGACGATCCCGAAACGGGTTCTCGACTGACCCTTGAAGAGTTTGTCAAGAGCAAGCGTCCTTTCGTGCTTGGTCTTTCGCCGAGGGGCCGGATCGAGGCGCGCAACATTGGGGCATGGGTTGACAGCGGCGTGAAGCCATGTTTTGCGGTGACGACCCAAACAGGACGGCGGGTCGAAGTTACGGGACACCATCCATTTCTGACCGTCTCAGGCTGGCAGCCCTTGCATGATCTCGTCAAGGGCGATGCGATTGCCGTCCCGCGACGTTTGGACATTTTCGGGCATGAGCATATGTCGGCCCAGCTTGCGCGCCTCCTTGGGTACCTTCTCGGAGATGGCTCGCTAGGTGGAGGATCGCCCGAGTTCATAAACGCCGATCCGCAGATTGTTGCGGAATTTCTCCAGTCGTCCGCTGGCTCAGGGGGTTCGGCCTGTGGGGGAAGAAGGCCGAATTCAAGCGCTTTCCCGATGCCGCGTGGCGATGGGACAAGGAGACGCTCAAGGAATTCGTCCGCGGCTTGATGTCCTGTGATGGCAGCATCTTCCGAACTCCGAATGGACGGCCTCGGATCGAATTCGCTGTTGCCTCGGAAGGACTTGCCAAAGATGTGCATCATGCATTTGTTCGGTTCGGTATCGTTTCACGGTTCTACCGAAAGTCCGAGCGTTGCTGGCGGGTGCAAATTACAGATTCGGAATCCGTGGCTCGCTATCAGACCGAGATCGGTTGGATTGGCGAGAAAGTAGGCCGATTCCCAACGGACCTACCGCAATTCCGCGGCAACAACGGACACCTTCCGATCGTGGTGTGGAACATGTTGGGAACTGCAGCGGCGATGCAGGGGCTCGGTTGGTCGAAGCTCGCGGTGCTTTCCGGAGAAAGACCCCGCACTTCGAGATTCCAAACGTACAATCCCCGTACCAATCATGGCTTGTCGCAGCGACGACTCGGAATCTTCAATGAAGTCCTTGAGGACTGGTGGCTAAGTGAACTTGCCAACCCAGAAATCTATTGGGATCGGATAGTTTCCATCGAGCCGATTGGCGAGCATCAGGTCTACGACCTTGCCGTTCCCTCTGGTGCGAATTTCGTTGCCGAAGACATCCTTCTACACAACACGTCACTGACCCTCAATATCGCGCAGCACGCGTCGATTCAATACAAGATCCCGGTCGCCATCTTTTCGCTCGAAATGTCGGAGCAGCAGCTTGTGACGCGGTTGCTTTGCAGCGAAGCGTCTGTGGACTCATATCGGTTGCGCACCGGTCTCCTGAAAGACGCTGAATGGCCCCGGATTGCCCAGGCCATGGGCGCACTATCGGAAGCGCAGATCTATATCGACGACTCGCCGAATGTCTCCGTGATGGAGATGCGCACGAAGGCCCGTCGCCTGAAGTCGGCCAATAACCTCGGTCTGATCATCGTGGACTACTTGCAATTAATGCAGGGCCGCAATGCCGAGAATCGTGTGCAAGAGGTCTCGGACATCTCGCGATCGTTGAAGAGTCTCGCGCGCGAGTTGCAGATTCCGGTGATCGCCTGTTCGCAATTAAGTCGCGAACCTGAGAAACGAATCGATCACCGGCCCCAGCTTGCGGATTTGAGAGAAAGCGGTTCTCTGGAGCAGGACGCTGACCTTGTCCTGTTTATCTATCGCGAGCGCTTTTACAACGACAACGTTGCCGAAGACAAGCGGAACATCGCCGAGATCATCATCGCCAAGCACCGCAACGGGCCGACCGGAAAGCTCGATCTGCTGTTCATCGACGAGCAGACGAAGTTTGCCAACCTGGATCGGCGTCGAGGAGCCTAGCGATGGTCACCATCCTCGTTGGCGGGCAGTGGGGCGACGAGGGGAAGGGCAAGATCATCGATCTGCTCTCGGAGAAAACCGACATGGTGATCCGGTCCCAGGGTGGCAACAACGCCGGTCACACCGTCGTCAACGCCGGCCAGGAATTTCGCTTCCACCTGATCCCTTCGGGGATTCTTTATCCGAATACGACATGCGTCATCGGCAACGGGGTCGTCCTCGATCCTCGGGTTCTGCTCGAGGAGATGGAGCAGGTGAAGTCGCGCGGCATCAGCATCGACCGCCTGGTGATTTCCGATCGGGCGCACCTGATCATGCCCTGGCATCCGATCCTCGACAAGCTCGAGGAAGAGCAGCGCGGCGACGATCGCCTGGGCACCACATGGCGAGGCATCGGCCCCGCTTATGCCGACAAGGTCCGTCGCATCGGATTCCGGGTCGGGGACCTGACGAAAACGCGCTTTCTGGAGAAGAAGCTGCGGTTCGTCCTCACCAAGATCAAGAATCCGATCCTCGACGAGCTCTATCACGTCGCCCCGCTGAATCTCCAGCAGATCCTGGATGAATACACCGCGTACGGCGAACGCCTCCGACCGTATATCAAGGACATTTTCCCGATCATTCAGCAGGGGCTGAAGACCAACGACCGGATCCTGCTCGAAGGCGCGCAGGGCAGCATGCTCGACCTCGACTTCGGGACATATCCCTACGTCACCTCGTCGTCGCCGACCGCCGGCGGCGCCTTGACCGGGTCCGGCATCCCGCCCACCGCGGTCGATCTGACGATGGGCGTCGTCAAGGCGTACACGACTCGGGTCGGCTATGGCCCGATGCCCACCGAGCTCGACGATGCCCTCGGTACGCA
>VBHQ01000118.1 GCA_005880395.1 Chloroflexota bacterium | reverse complement strand
ATATCCGGTGTGTCGGTCTGCATCGCATCGAGCGCGGCGAGCGCCTGGTCGATCGTGTCCTGAAGCTGCGTCTGCAGGCTTTGCTGGTTGGCGATCTGCGCCGCCAGCGCGGTGCGGGTCAAGACGAGCCGGTCTAAGACGGCCTTCTTCGATGATCGACTGCGCTCCAGCGTGGTTTGGGCATGCGCCAGGGCAACGTCATCGGCCTGGACCTTCCGAATCAGGTCACGCTCCCGGTCGACGACGACGTCGCTGTAGCCGACGACTTCGAGAAACCCGCCGAAGCCGCCGGCGCGAATCAAGCTGACGAAGAAGTTGTCCTGGTGTTTGTAAAGGCGCCGAATCACGGCCCCCAGCTGGGTTCGGTCGGCCTGCAGCCGCTGGGAAACCAGCGCATGCTGGGCGGTCACGCTCGTGATCCGCGTGTCCAGATCCGAAACCTGCTTCTCGCTGTCGACGATCTGCTGGCCGAGGCCGATCAAGCTCAGCTGCGCCTGATTGAGCGATCTCTCCAACATCAGGGCATGCGCCTCCGACGCGGTCAAATCACCGATCAGGAGGCCCTGCGCCTCTTTGTTCTTGAGCTGATTCTGCGGCTTGGGCGCAGGCGATGCGCTGGGAGAGGCGACGGCTGACGTTGAAGACGAGGCGCTTGGATCAGGCGACGCCGCCGGAGTGGGCGCAGCCGATGGCGCGGGGCTGGAAGCGGGCGACGTATCGGCCAGCGCGCCGACCGGTGTCAGGAGGAGGCCGAGGCTTCCCGCAAGCGTAAGCGCCAAAAAAACGACGCTGGGCCGTCGGGCGTGCGTTGTGTCCACAGGCGGTTGATAATTAACGGCCCGAGTCAAGTCTTTACAACTATTAAGAACCGGACGGGTGCGGCTAGCCCCAATCCACCCCAAACGCGTTCCTCCGCGGGCCCCTTCTGCCCGATCTGAATACGCCTACCGATGAGCCCGCCTCCACGGAGGGCACCTCCAACTGTGAGCTATTTTCACATTTTTGTCACTCCTTGGCGGCTCTCACCTTTTCGGGAAGTGCATAGGGGCATTTGCGCCGGCCAAAGCTGTGCTATCCTGCCTGAAAACCAACTCGAGCTATCACGGGGGAAGTGATCTGGCACAGAGCCGGTTTTTAACCCACACGCTTGTTCTGTTAGCGGCGGCGCTGATCCCGGTACTGACAGCATTCGACCGACTTCACACCGACACCGCATACGGCGCAAATGCCACCCCTGCTGTCGCTCTGCGGACGATATGGCCTGACGCTCGATACCCTGCGGTGGGCCAACAACGTCACCGACCTGACCACGGTGACCCAGGGCATGCGAATCGTCGTTCCACCGGTCAACGGGATCCTGGTCAAGGTCCAGCCCAATATCAATTTGAATGCGCTCGCCATTCAGTACCACGTCAATTTGCAGGACATCATCGACTTCAACCTGATCCGCGATCCGAACCGGCTGGGGGTCGGCAGCTTCCTCATGCTGCCCGACGGCGTCGGCCCGGCCCTCGACACCGGCGTCGGCAAGAAGACGGTGAAGTCGGTGACGTGGAACCGCTTTGGGCGCCAGGTGACGAATTACACGATTACCTACAGCACGGCACCGGTCGCCGGTTCCGGCGGGAAGTTCCCCTACGGCTATTGCACCTGGTGGGTCGCCCACAAGCGGTACGTGCCATGGTCGGGTGACGCCTGGCAGTGGTGGTTCAACGCGCGACAGTTCGGCTTTGCCGAAGGATCCTTGCCGATGGTCGGCGCGATCATGGTGCAGGGCATCAGCTGGTCATCGCCGGTCGGTCACGTCGCCTATGTCGAGTCGGTCAACGCGGACGGATCGTTCACCGTCTCCGAGATGAATTACTCCGGGTGGGGCCGCGTGGATTACCGAACGATCAAGTCCACCGCCGGCCTCGACCTGCTCGGCTTCATCTACTAACTCTCCCTTCCCGCTCGCGTTCGCGGAGTGCAGGGCCGTGGGACGAAAATAGGGAGACCCATGGCAACACCTGCGGAACTCCTCGAGGACACGCGCGAACAGGGCCTGAAGGAACTGGACGACTTCCTTCGCATTCCCAGCATTTCCAGCCAGCCGGACCACGCGGAAGACGTGCGTCGGGCCGCGGCTCACCTTGCCGAACGGTATGAGCGCGTCGGGCTTGAGAATGCCGAGGTCATCGAAACCGGTGGCCATCCGGCCGTGTACGCCGACTGGCTGAAAGCGCCGGGCAAGCCGACGGTCCTGGTCTACGGGCACTACGACGTCCAGCCGGTCGATCCCCTCGAGCTCTGGAAGAGCCCGCCGTTCGAGCCGATCCAGCATGACGGTCAGCTGCTGGCGCGCGGCTCCTCCGACGACAAGGGGCAGATCGCGATCCACTGGCAGGCGATCGATGCCTGGCTCAAGGCGACTGGCGAACTCCCGCTCAACCTGAAGGTGATCGCCGAGGGCGAAGAGGAGATCTCGAGCGTCCACTTCGACGAGTTCGTCAAGGCCAACACCGAGCGCTTGCGGACCGACTACTGCGTCATCAGCGACACGTCGATGGTCGCCAAGGGTTTTCCCGCCATCACCTACGGCTTGCGTGGCTTGATCTACTTCGAAGTTCGGGTGGAGGCCTCGCGGGTCGATATGCACTCCGGCTTGATGGGCGGGGTCGCCCCGAATCCGGCGCAGGCGCTGGCCGAAATTCTGATGCGCCTCAAGGATCCGGCTGGCCATGTCCTGGTTCCCGGTTTTTATGACGCCGTCCGTCCGCTGGGCGAGGAGGAGCGTCGACAGTACGCGCGCGTGCCCTTCGACGAAGCTGCAATCAAGGCGACCTACGGGCTGAGTGCGCTCCACGGCGAACCCGGCTTCTCGCCGACGGAGCGGGAATGGGCTCGGCCCACGCTCGACGTCAACGGGATCTGGGGTGGATACCAGGGACCGGGATCGAAGACCATCATTCCGGCATGGGCCGCCGCGAAGATCAGCTGCCGGCTGGTTCCCGACCAGGAGCCGGACGAGATGATGGACGCCGTCAAGGATTACATCGAGACGGTTGCGCCGAAGACGGTCCGAGTCAGCGTCACCGAGCTCAGCCAGGGCGAGCCGTGGATCACGCCGATGGACCATCCTCTGATCAGGGCCGCCCACCGATCGTTGACGCGGACCTACGGTAAGGAGCCCGCATTGATCCGATCGGGCGGCTCGATCCCCGCGGTCGAGGTGATGGGGCGACGGCTGAACGCGCCCTGCCTGTTGGTCGGCTTCGTGCTGCCGGATAGCTTTGCCCACGCGCCCAACGAGCGGTTAGACCTGGACAGCTTCTATGCCGGTCGCCGCGCGGCCGCGGACCTATGGGAAGAGATCGCCGCCCTCCAAGCGTGACCTCTCCCCTCCCAGGTGGGATCGTCCAACGCGAATTGCAGATACGGCTCGTCGTCGAGCGAAACGGTAAGCTGCTCGGCTTCGACTAGTTGCGTCGGACAGGAGCCGGCTGGAAGTGCTCCAGAAGCTTTCCGGCGTAAAACCGTTCCCAGGGTTGATCTGGCTTGATGTCGTTGTAATCGCGGTCGAGCCGAACGAGCATATAGATGAGCTCGCTTCGAACCGGCGTCGTGTTCAGGATCGCAGGCAGCTCGGACAGCCGGATCAGCCAGTCCGCGTACCACGAAGCCCAGTCCGGATCCTGCCCCTCGACGATGCGATAGACCTGGTGATGCGTTTCGCCAGCCTCTTTGAGCAGCGCAGCGACCCGATCGGCGTCTGTTGCCATTCCGCACCTCCAGCCTGTGGTACCGCTAACGTTAGCGCCGCGGCAGACGACGCGGCGACGAGGCCCTACCCGCTCTAAAGGCTGGTGGCATGGAAGGTGTCGCACGCTCCAGGCGCGCCTTGCTGGTAGCCGGCCGTAAACCACTTGACTCGCTGAGCAGCCGAGCCATGCGTCCATGTCTCGGGATTCACCTGGCCTTCGGTTTTCTGCTGAATGCGGTCGTCGCCCACCGCCGCAGCCGCGTCCAGCGCCTGAGCAATCTGATCGCTGGTCAACGGCTCGAGAAAGCCCGTCGACGCCGCATGGTTGGCCCACAAGCCCGCGTAGCAGTCCGCCTGCAGCTCGGTCCGGACCGACGTTCCAGACGGGCCCTGCTGGCTGGACGCCGTTGACAACTGGCCGCTGAGATCCTGGATATGGTGGCCGTACTCGTGCGCCACCACGTAGCCTTCGGCGAACGAACCGCCCCTGGCGCCGAATTTTGTCTGGAGATCCTGAAAGAACCCGAGATCGAGGTAGACCTGCTGGTCCACAGGACAATAGAAAGGCCCAACTGCCGCGGATGCCTGCCCGCAGCCCGTCGAGGTCTGGCCGCTGTACAGAACTGTCTTCGCGGGCTGATACTCCTTGGCCGATTGCGCAAACTCGTCGCTCCAGAACTTTTGAATGCTGTCGACGTAGCCAACAATTCGGCAGTCTTCATACTGATTCGCGTCGGCCCCGGTGTTGCAGTGTTGCAGTGAGCCCTGCTGCTGCGACGCGATGTTCGGGTCCTGAAATCCCGTGATGTTGGATTGGCCCCCACTCATCAGCAGGTAGAGCACAAGCAGAATGACGCTGCCAATTCCGCCGCCCCCGATCAGCGCCCCACGACCGCCAAGTCCACCAAAGCCGCCAGAGCCACCGAAACCGGTACCGCGAACGTCCTGGACCTCACTGCGATCGAGCGGCGCATTGGGGTTGAACATAGATCGAGCCTAGCACAGACATGATAGGAGGATCTACACGAAAAGCTATGCCGACGCTGTCAGGTTAGGCCCGGGCGGGTCCGGCGATTATTCCGCGACGAAGCGGTAGCCGATGCCCGGGACGGAGTGAATATAGTGCGGTTTTTCCGAGTCGCGCTCGATCTTCTTGCGCAGCCGGTAGACGTGAGCGTCCACGGTGCGAGTTTCGATCTCGACCTCGTAGCCCCAGACCTTACGCAACAGCTCGCCGCGGCTGACGACCTGGCCCGCCTGCGACGCGAGCAGCGACAGGAGGTTGAATTCGGTCAGGGTGAGCGCGACCTCTTTGCCGTCGCGCCAGACCTGGCGGCTGTTCATGTCGATGATGAGGCCGGGGAACTCGAAGCGCGTCTTGGGCTGTTGCTGCGCGACCGCCTGCTCGCTCCGGCGCAGATGGGCACCAACCCGGGCTAGGAGTTCCCGTACCTCAAACGGCTTCGTGAGATAGTCGTCGGCCCCCACCTCGAGCCCGACGACGACGTCGATCGTGTCATTTTTCGCGGTCAGCATGATGACCGGGACCTGGGTGCCGTCGGCGCGCAGCTGCCGGCAGACGTCCATCCCGGAGACGCCCGGAAGGTTGAGGTCGAGGATGACGAGGTCGGGCTCGGACTTCTCGATCATCTCCATGCCCTTCTCGCCGGTATCCGCCTCGATCAGGTTGAGGTTTTGACCCACGCATGCCATCCGGACGACTTCTCGGGTCGGCGCGTCGTCCTCGATCATCAGAATCGTCTTCGGGAACGGCATTTGGTCGGGTCCTACTCCTTCTCCAGAAAGTTCGTGACTTGCAACATGAATTTCTTCAGTTCGATCGGCTTCGCGATATACCCCGAGCATCCTGCGGCGATCGCCTCCTCCTCGCTCCCTTTCAGCGCGTTGGCTGTCAGGGCGACCACCTTGATATCCGCGGTGGCCGGGTCAGCTTTCAGCTGGCGAGTTACCGCTAATCCATCAACGCCGGGAAGCTGCATATCCATCAGAATTAGGTCGGGCCGGAGGTGGCGGGCCTTCTCCAGACCCTCAAGGCCGGTGGCTGCCGTGTCGACGGTCAGGCCGTTGCCCTCGAGCACCATCCGGGCCAGGTCCAGGTTGGAGGGATTGTCCTCGACGACCAGCACCCGGTTGTGCTTGCTGGGCCCCGGCCGCAGAGGCAGGCGGACGGTGAAGGTGGTGCCCTCCCCCTGGACGCTGTCGAAGTCGATGGTCCCGCCGTGGAGCTCGACCAGTTTCTTGGTGAGGGCCAGGCCGAGGCCGGTGCCGGGGTACTCGCGGTTGCTGGCGCTCTGGACCTGGTAGAAGGCGCCGAAGATCTTGTGCTGAAGCTCCTTGGGAATACCGATGCCACTGTCCTTGATCGCCAGCGTCAGGACCTTGTCGGGCACGGTCGCCTCCAAGACGACTTTGCCCGTCGGCGGCGTGAACTTGATGGCGTTGGAGAGGAGGTTGTAAAGGATCTGCTTGAACTTGTTCTTGTCGGCGATGAGAAGGACGTCCGACGGCTCCACGCTCGAGGAAATCTCGATGTCCTTCTTGACGGCCAGCGACCGCACAACGTTGAGGACTTCGCGGACGCCGGAATCGACCCCGAATTCCTCATAGACGAGGTCCATCCGACCGGCCTCGATCTTGGTCAGGTCGAGGACGTCGTTGATCAGGGACAGCAGGTGCCGCCCGCTGTTGTGGATGTTGGCCAGGCTGTCCTGGCGTTGTTTTTCGGTGAACTTGCCGGCGATGTCGTCGCGCAGGAGCTCGGAAAAGCCCAGGATCGCATTCAGCGGCGTACGCAGCTCGTGCGACATGTTCGCGAGGAATTCGGATTTGAGGCGGCTGACTTCCGCGATCTGGGCGTTCGCGGTTTCCAGCTCGCTCAGGTGGGCCTGCAGCTGCTCGTAGAGGCGCCCGTTGTCGATCGCGATCGCCGCCTGGTTGGTAATGACCTTGAGGATGGCGACGTCGAGCTCGGTGAAGGGGTCGACTCGCTGGCGCGAGATGGTCATGGCGCCGACGACCCGCTGAGGGGTCGCGAGCGGCTGCACCATCAGCGAGCGGGGGGAGCGGCTCTGGTCGAGGATCTTGAATCGAGGATCGAGGGTGGCGTCGGCGATGTTGAGGGTCTCGAGCTGCTCGACCGCGTAGCCGAGGATGCCGTCGCCCAGCACGAAGTGGGCGATGTGCGGCACCTCGTCTTTGTGCGGATAGGTGGCGCAGGCGGTCAACTCACGGCTGCCCTCATTGAGGAGAAAGACGGTGGCGGCGTCGAACTGCACCATCTGTGAGGTTGCGCTCAGCATCGCCTCGATGTTTTCGCTGAGCGACAGCGACGCGGTGAAAAGACCGCCGAGCCGGTTCAACAATTGAATCTCGGGGTCGGCAGTCACGTGCGCGACATTATAAATCAACTTTTTTGACATCACCGCACTCGGCGTTGGTGGATTTCGATACTGCAACGTCACTCTGTGTCACGTTCTTGCAAGCTTGTCGGCGGCGATTTTGACTGGTCAGGCGGCGAACCACCCGGAGGCTTGAGTAGCATGACGCGACGATGAAGGCGGTCCGTTTTCACCAGTTCGGCGGACCAGACAGCCTGCGCTACGAGGACGTCCCTGCACCCACGCCCGCGCCCGGCGAAGTGCTGGTAGGCCTGCGGGCAGCTGCGCTGAACCACCTGGACCTTTTCGTCCGGCGTGGAGGGGTTCCCAAGACGCCGCTCCCACACGTCGGCGGCGCGGATGGCGCCGGGGTGGTACTCGAGAGTGGGCCCGGCGCCGGCGCGTTCACCCCTGGCACGCGGGTCTTTTTCGACCCCGGGTTGAGCGATGGAACCTGCGACTACTGCGCTCGCGGGGAGCACAGCCTCTGCGACCGCTGGGAAATTCTGGGTGAGCATCGAGACGGCACCTTTGCCCAGGCGGTGGTGATCCCGGAAGTCAACCTCCGTCCGATCCCTGACCGACTGAGTTTCGAAGAGGCGGCGGCCTTTCCGCTGGTCTTCCTGACCGCCTGGAGAATGGTGATTACCAAGGCGCGCGTCCGGCCCGGAGAAAGCGTGCTAATCCTTGGCATCGGCGGAGGCGTGGCGATCGCGGCGCTGCAGATCGCCAAGGACGCCGGCGCGCAGGTCTTTGTCACCTCAAGAAGCGACGAGAAGCTGGAGCGCGCCCGGCAGCTGGGCGCCGACGTGCTCATCAACCAGGCGACGACTGATTTCTCGAAGGAGGTCTGGGGGCTGACGCAGAAGCGTGGGGTCGATGTCGTGATCGACGACGTCGGCGCCGCGACCTGGGCTGGCAGCGTTCGGGCGCTGGCCCGTGGGGGACGGCTCGTCACCTGCGGCGCGACTAGCGGGCCGAAGCCGGATGAGGACATCCGGCGGATCTTCCAGAAGCAGATCACGATTTACGGCTCGACGATGGGGAGCCGTCATGATTGGGAGCAGCTGACGAGGCTGCTAGCCGGAGGCAGGCTGAAGCCCGTAATCGACCGCACGTTCCCGCTGGAGCAGGCAGCCGTCGCCCAGGAGCGCATGGAGCGAGCTGAGCAGTTCGGCAAGCTCGTGCTGACGATCCCTCCGCTTTGATCCGGCGCACGCTTGCCGCAGCCTTGACGGGTTTGGCGGTGGTTGGTTGCGGCCATCCGACCGCCCAGCTGACACCGAGCCTATCGCCGAGGCATACGGCCACCGCCTCGCCGAGTCCCTCTCCGACCCCCGTGCCAACCCCGACCCCCCTACCACCGCCGCCCAACCTGCCGGGTGCATCCGGCATCAGCGTTCCGGCCGGATTCTCGGCCTATATCTATGCCCGCGGACTTGGGGCAGCGACCGCGATGGCGTTCGGGCCCGACGGGCGCCTGTATGTGACGACTGCCGGCGGGTCGCTCGAGATGGTCGCCTCGCCCGGCGCTGGGCCGCGGGTCCTGGTGTCGGGTCTGCCGACCGCCCTGGGCCTCGCCTGGCGAGCGAACGATCTGTTCGTGTCGGTCCGAGGCAGCATCCGCGCCTACCATCTGAGCAACGGCGCATTGACCGGTGGCGGAAGCGTGGTGAGGGGACTGCCGGTCAATCGCCATCAGAATGACTGGATTCTGCCGATGCCGGACGGCAGCTTTCTGGTGGGTCTCGGATCGACGTGCGACGTTTGTGTTGAGAGTGATCCGCGAAGTGCCGCGGTGTTGCGCTTTCGAAGCGATTGGAGTTACGCCGGCGTCGTCGTCCGCGGTAGCCGAAATCCGTACGGCCTCGCGCTCAGGCCGTCGACCGGTGAGGCCTATGTGACGATCAACGGTCAGGACAACCTCGGCAGCCAGCCGGCTGATCAATTGCTGCGTGTTGTTGATGGCGAAGATGCGGGCTGGCCGCGCTGCTGGCCCGCGTATTCCGATGGA
>VBHQ01000117.1 GCA_005880395.1 Chloroflexota bacterium | reverse complement strand
CGATGGTCAGCGTTCGCATCCGCCCACCCGCCGCGCCCCCGCGCCGGCGGATGAATGCCTGGACACGGAGGCCGATCGTCACCAGCATGCTTACCAGCAAGAAACCCTGCCAGCTCGCCTGCAGCCCCTCGCCATACCAGCGCAGGATCATGACCGCAACGCCTGCCGCCGCCCCGAAGAGGAAGGTAAACCGTGGGCCGAGCACAACCCGCCGGCGGTCTGCCGCGATGTATCCGGCGATGAACAACGACGGCCCCGACGCGAGCTGGAAACCAAGATCTGATCGGAGGACCATCGCAACCGCGGCGATACCGGCGAGAAACCCGGCGATGACCCCGAGGGAGAGCTTGCGCGTGTACCAGAGATAGGTGACGCCCAGAAGGACGGCGCCCGCTGAGGTGACGCCGATCGGCCCGGGGACGTTGCCGACGTAGAGCTTGACCGGGTCGATCATGACCTGCAGCCGGTACCAGAGCAGTAAGGGATCGTCGAGGTGCCGCCCATCGAACGGGTTGACGAAGCCAACGCCGAGCTGGCGGTCGATCACGAACAGCAGGCCGAAGATGATCAGCGCCGGATGGAGCATTACGCGATGGAGCTGCGGCCAGAGGACGGTGTCGATGATGACAAAGAGAATCACCATCGTGGCCGCGACCCAGGCGGGGGTTCGCGGCGACAAAAAGCACGCGACCAATATGCTCGCGACCAGCGGATGGGTCGCCTTGAAACCGACCCATGCCGGGAGGCCGAAGGTCAGTCTCGCAAGCTGGATGGCGAGCAGGCATACGATGCCGGCAAGAAAGGACATTGCGAACAGCAGGATCGCGTCCTGCAAAAAGAAAATGATGCCCGCCACGATGAGTGGCAGCAGGGCAAGCGCGTAGGCGAGGTCGTAGCTGAGCTGCTCCGGCTGGACCAAGAGCAGCTGCGGGATACCGCGCAGCGCTGGCCAGAGCTGTCGCACGTCGAGCATTGTAGTCGAGCTTTTGCGTATTCAGGCTCGCTGTGGACGGAGCGTGCAACACTTGGGCCGAGTCGCCGGAATTCTCTGCTATCCTTACTCCGTTTTTTCGGGCACCCACGTGAAATTGTTCCGCCACCTCGTCCTGCTCACACCGTTCATGCTGGCCACCGGGTTGCTCGTCGCCATGGTGCCGGCCGCCGCGGCCGATACGCGCTGGACCACGGTGGGAACCCAGCAGCCAGGCGCCGGGGACCAGCCGGTGTGGTCGATCGCCGTCTCGCCGGCGCATCCCGCGGTCCTGCTCAGCGCGACCCAGGGGCACGGCGTGCTTCGAAGCATCGATTCCGGCACGAGCTGGAGCGCGGTGATTCCCTCGATCGCCAAAGCCTGGGTCGTTCGGTTCGATGCCCAGCACGCGGGGACTGCCTACGCCGGCACGCAGAGCGCGGGCTTCTACAAGTCGACGGATGAAGGCAAGACGTGGACCGCCGCGAACCAGGGATTGACCAATCTCGACGTTCGAGCCGTCGACGCCGGCGTCGGGCTGATCGTCGCTGGCACAGCGCAGGGCGTCTTCTATTCCAATGACGCCGCCGCGTCGTGGCATTCCCTCGGACTCAGCAGCCTGAGCATTGCGGCGGTGGGCCTGCTTCCAAAATCCAATGGCGCCACGATCTTCGCGGGCGCGGATAACGGTACGGCCCCGGGCGCGTATCTCAGCAAGACCGAAGACCTCTCGGGCAACTGGACCATCGTCAAAGGCAGTTTCCCGGGCGACGCGATTGTGGCGTCGCTCGCGATTGGCTCGGCGCCCTCCGGTGGCAGCCAGCCTCCGGTGCTGGCGGGAACCTCGGAAGGCCTCTTTCGCAGCGATGATCGCGGGACCACCTGGGCGCCAATCGGCGGATTGCCATCCAGCGATTTCAACCTGGCGCTGTTCAATCCCGCGAATGCGGATCAGATCTATGCCGGCAGCGACGCCGATCAGGGAAATGGCGGGGTGTTCCGCTCGCTCGATCGCGGCGCCAGCTGGAGCCCGCTCGGCGCCGGTCTGCCGGCGAAGCCCCGGGTGACCGCACTGGCGCTGCAGCCCCTCAGTCCGGCCGCGGCCGTAGCCGCGACCTGGAACCCGACGAACGGCACGGTAGGCACCTATCGGATTTCGGACACGGCCGCCACGATTGCGGGGGCAAACCCGACCGCCGCGCCCGCGACCAGCGTCTCCGCCTCGGCGACCGTCCGTGCCAATGCGGGGGCGCCGGTCCCTGTCCGCCGCAGCAGTGGGTCGATCCCATACCAGCCGTACGCCGCCGCCGCCGCTGTCCTGCTCGCTGTGGTCGCCGTCATCCTGGCCCGCCGCTGGCGGATTCGCCGCGAAGACCGACGCACCTACGCTCCGTGACGGACTGTCACTGCCGGGGTCGCTCACTTAACCGCTCTTTCACCGATTCACGGTGGCTACGGGGGGCGAACCGGGGTAGCCTCTGTGCAGCGGCCCGTCGAAGGCGGGCCCGGGAGGTCGATTCCGCCTGCTTACAACCCGGTCGCGGCGAGCCCTGAGTATGGATTCGGCGGAAGCGACGCTACGCACCCTGGCCCTGGAGTTGCCCGAGCCGCCCAGGCCTCTAGCCTCGTACGTTCCCGTGCAACAGGTGGGCGAATTGCTCTATACCTCCGGTGTGGTGCCCAGCCTGAACGGCGCTGTGCAGTTCCGCGGGGTGGTTGGCAGCGACCTGAGCGTGCAGGAAGGCGCCCGCGCGGCGGAGATTTGTGCGCTCAACATCATGGCGCTCATCCGCCAGCACGCCGGATCCCTCGATCAGGTCGAGCAGTTCATTCAGCTCAGCGGCTTCGTTCGCTCCGCTCCCGGCTTCGAGGAGCAGCCCAAGGTGCTGAACGGCGCCTCCGACCTGATTTTCAAGGTCTTCGGCGAGCGGGGGCGGCACACCCGGCAGGCGCTCGGCACCAGTGAGCTCCCGCTGGGCGTCCCGGTCGAGATCTCGGCAATCATCCGGCTGAAGCCCTAAGCGGCCTGTTTGACGGCTGCCAGCGGAAGCCAGGCGGTGAAGGTGGCGCCGCGACCAGGTTGGCTGTCGGCTTCCACCGCTCCGTGATGCGCCTCGAGGATCGATTTCACGATCGCCAGGCCAAGCCCCGACCCGCCGGTCGAGCGGTCTCTGGCCTGTTCGCCGCGGTAGAAGCGCTCGAACACATGCGGCAGGTCACGTCGGGGGATCCCCGGGCCGCTGTCCTGAACCCGGATCGCCGCCCGGCCATCGGCGCTGAACAGGCTCCATCGTTGTTCGGTGCCGGGCGCGTACTTGAGCGCGTTCTGCGCCAGGTTGGTGACCACCTGCTTGAGCCCTTCCGGATCGGCGTCGACGACGATACCCGGCTCGATCTGGCGGGACACGGCCGCGCCATGTTCGGGTAACGCCAGTTCGTCGAGCGCCTGGTTCAAGAAATCGTCCAATCTCAGCGCCTGGCGATGGGGAGCGCTGGCGACCTCGAAGCGGGTCAGCGTCAGCAGGTCGTTGACCAGTCTCGTCATCCGGCTGCTTTCCCGCTGCATCGCCGCGAGCGACTCGCGTAGCGTTTCCGGATCGACGAAGTCACGGCGGCTGAGCACCTCGACGTAGCCGGCGATCGAGGTCAGCGGCGTGCGAAGCTCGTGGGAGGCGTCGGCAACGAAGTGCCGCATCTGCTCCTCGGATTGGCGCCTGACCTCGAACGCCTGGTCGACGCCGGCCGCCATCTGGTTGAAGGCGAGGGCCAACCGGCCGATTTCGTCGCCGGACCTGGGGACCGCGACACGCTGCTTGTAGTCGCCCGCCGCGAGGGCGTCGGCGGAGGTCGACATCTGCTCGAGTGGGCGGAGAGCGCGGCCTACGATCAGCGGGCTCAGCACCAACGCGAGCGATAGCACGATCAGCGAACCGACGATGGCCAGCTGCCGGTCGGCGCTCAGGGCCTGATCGATCGACGCCGTCGGAATGGACAGCTGCACGACGCCCAGCGCCCGGGTGCCGTTGCGCAGGACGTTCAGCACCGCGAGGTGCACCGAGCCGTCGGACGCCGTGGCCAGGTAATAGGGTTTGGGCTGGCTCCGAAGCGCATTCAGGTAGTCCTGCGTGGGCAGCGTCGGCGGCACCACGTCCGGCGTGATATTCGCCGAGGACGAGATCACTAGACCGCCGTCGGGGCCGAAAATCGCGGCGGACGTGTGTCCCGATGCCAGCTGCCTCGCGAATTGCTGCGAGAGGAGCAGCGCCCGGATCGCCGTCGCCGGACGGGTCGCGATCTGCTTTCGGAAAGCCAACAGGTCAGAGTTGTATTCGCTGGTCAGGGCATCGGCATTGGTTCGAAAGAGCACCTCGCGGGCCGCGAAATACTGGGCGACGCCGCCCAGCAGCAGCAGCATGGCAAGCAGCCCGAGGTACAGGAACGTGAGTCGCCAGCGAAGCGATCGAAAGCGAGCCATCATGAGCCGCGCCCGTGACGGCGCGACCCTAGCGTCATGTCTTGATCCGGTAGCCGACGCCTCGCACCGTCTGAATCAGCTCGTGCTTCAGCAGGTCGAACTCGCGCGTCGACAGCTCGATGACCCTGCCGTCGCGACGCACTTCACGGGTGGCCTCGTCGAGGCTCACGTCGCGCACCGCCAGGAGCGGGCCCGCGGCCGGGTTCCGCCGGCGCATCACGGCCCGAATGCGCGCCAGCAGCTCACCAAAATCGAAGGGCTTGACCAGGTAGTCATCGGCTCCCACGTCCAGGCCTTTGATCCGGTCCTCCACCTCATCCTTCGCCGATAGGATGATGACGCCGGTGTCCTTGTTGCCCCTGATGGCGCCCGCCACCGCCAGGCCGTCGAGCTTCGGCATCATGACGTCAAGCACGACGACATGCGGCTTGAACTCGCTGATTAGGCGGAGCGCAGCCTGGCCGTCGGCGGCCGTCTGCACCTGGAAGCCTTCGTACTGCAGGCCGAGCCGGATGAAGTCGACGATGCTGCGCTCGTCGTCGACGACCAGGACCCGTGGACTTCGAGCGGGGGAGGCCTGCGGCGCAGTTTCCGCCATTTCAGCCCCAATATAACGGCGGTTTTTCGTAAATCCCATCTTCGCCTGCAGTTCTCAGCAGCCTCTCATCCGGCGATCAGTAAGCTCGTCCGGTGCCGCCGGCTGATGCCTCGCCAACCAGTGAGGATCGGGCCCGGCCGCTAAGGCGCCGGCCTTCCTGGCAGCTTCCCGCCATCGTCGGCGGCTATCTGGCCGCCGTCACCCTCTTCATGGTCTTCGTCCTGCATCTCTCCGTCTCCCCCGAGCGCCTGCTGCTGCTGATGCTGATCGCCGCCCTCGTGCTCGGCCGCGCTCGGCTCTTCCTCGCCGATTGGGTTCCATTCCTGGTCCTGTTCCTCTCCTACGAGTACCTGCGCGGGCTTGGCGGCAAGTTCGGGATGCCGATCCACGATGTGACATCGCTCGAGCGCGTGCTCGCCTTCGGGCAGGTGCCGTCGCTCGTCTTGCAGCAGGCCTTTTATCACGCGGGCAGCGTCAGCTGGTACGACATCGGGGCCACCATGTTCTATTTCCTCCACTTCGCCTTTCCGTTGATCCTCGGATATCTTTTCTGGATCATCGACCGGCGAACTTTCCTGCGTTTTTCCCGCGCGCTGATCGGGATGGCGTTCGCGGCGTTCATCTTCTATCTGTTCGTGCCGGTGGCGCCGCCATGGAAAGCGGTCCCCGGGGTGGTCAAGATCATCGACCACACCTTGCCCAGCTTCACCGACCTGCCCGGCGTTCCCGTTCCGGCAACCGTCTATCACTGGTTGACGCCCAATGCCTACGCGGCGATGCCCTCGCTGCACGCCGCCTTTCCTCTCCTCGGAGCGCTCTTCGCCTTACGGTTATGGGGCCGGCGGGCCTGGCCGACGCTGCTGTACACCGCCGGCGTCTGGCTCAGCATCGTCTACCTCGGCGAGCATTACATCGTCGACATCATCGGCGGCGTGATTTTTGCCATCGCCGCCTTCCTCGCCGAAGACGTCCTGAGCCAGTGGTGGGCGGGACAAGCCGCAGACCGGCTAAGCGCTAAGAGCGCCAGACCTTCTTCATGATGGCGCGCGCCAGCTTGTCGGGATCGTGGTGCGTCGAGATCCTCGAGTTGACGACGTCGACCAGCACCGCGTGGATACTGCGCTGATTGACGGTCGCCGCGTCGTAGACCACGCGCTTGATCCCCGCGGCCTGGGCTGATGCCGGCAGTGGGAAGTTGTTGTTGCTGTTGACTACCACGAAGTCGAAGATGTTTGTCCCCAGGTGTCCCTCGATCGCCTTGAGGTGATCGCTCACGCGAAAGGCATCCGTTTCTCCGGGTTGGGTCGCCACGTTGCAGACGAAGACCTTGATCGCCGGAGACGCCTTGAGCGCCTCCGCCATGCCGTCGACCACCAGGTTCGGCAGGATGCTGGTGTACAGGCTGCCGGGACCCACGACGATCATCTCGGCGTTGAGAATCGCCTCCTCGGCCTCCGGGTTGATGGTCGGCTCGGGCTCGAGGAAGACGCGCTTGATGGCGGTCGCCACCGCGCCATCGCCGTCGCCGTTCGGATGCGGGATGCTGGACTCCCCGACGCGCGTCTGGCCGTCGGCCATCTCGGCCATCAGGGTCACGTCGCGCAGCGTCGATGGCACGATCTGGCCCCGGACGGCCAGGACGCGGCCGGACTCCCGGATCGCATGCTCGAAGTCGCCCGTGATCTCGGCCATCGCCATGATGAACAGATTGCCGAAGGAATGGCCGTTGAGACTACCTTCCTTGAAACGGTGCTGGAAGAGTGTCGTCATCAGCGGCTCGACGTCGGCGAGCGCCGTGATGCACTGGCGGAAGTCGCCGGGGGGCAGGATCCGGTATTCCTGGCGGAGCCGGCCCGAGCTGCCGCCGTCGTCCGCGACCGTCACGATCGCGGTCAGGTTGCCGGTGTACTTCTTCAGCCCGCGGAGCAGCGTCGAGAGGCCGGTGCCCCCGCCGAGCGCGACCACCCGCGGGCCCTTCTGGAGAAACCGGTAGTTGTAGATGATCTCGGAGAGCGCCCGGTCGCGACCTGGCAGGAACGGCCCCAGCACCGACTGCGTCAGCTTGTAAAGGGCGAAGAGGATGATTCCCAGCCCCAGGGCGGCAAACAGCCCCCCTCGGATGTAGCGGTGAAGGAACTGCAGCGTCAGGTAATAGAAGATGTGGGGCAGCGAGAACCCTGACCGGTAGACGTTGGCCAGCACATAGCCGATCCCCAGGCTGATCAAGACCATGCCGACCATGAGCAAGCCGAGCCAACGTTTGACGTGGAGGCCGGGGGTGAACCAACGCACCACCCGGGGGTTCATCCGCAGGGGGGCCAAGAGCGCCCAAAGCTTAGCACAGCATTTTTACAACCATTTTCTGGCCGGTTTCGTTACATCCATTGGGCCCTTTCCCTGCCAGTCAAACCGAGCATATAATCCAGACAGGATCCGCCGAGTGCGTCGGATTACAGTTCGCGGAGCCCGCAACGGCACAAAGGAGGTCGCTCTGAATGGCGATCAAGGCAGAGGGCGTCACGCGCGCGGCTGAGGCCCGAAAGAAGGAGCAAGCCCAGTACTGGGTCTTCCTCGACGGCGAGGTAAAACGGTACGCCGATGCGCGGCTCGGCCTGATGACCCACGCCTTGCATTACGGGACCGGTGTCTTCGAAGGCATCCGGGGTTACTGGAGCCCGGAGCACGAGCAGCTCTTCCTCCTCAAGCTGCGTGAGCACTTTGCCCGCATGCAGCGTTCCGTCAAGGTGCTAAAGCTCAAGATCCCGATTAGCCTGGACGAGCTCTGCAGCATCAGCGTCGAGCTCGTCCGGAAGAACAATTTCCGCCAGGATGTCTACATTCGACCGCTCGCCTTCAAGAGTTCGGAAGAGATAGGGGTCCGGCTTCACAACCTCAAGGATTCCTTCGCGATCTACGTCACCCCGTTCGGCAACTACGTCGACATCGAACGCGGCATTCGCTGCCAGGTCTCCAGCTGGCGGCGCATCGACGACAATGCCGCTCCAGCCCGTGCCAAGATCACCGGCATCTATGTGAACTCGGCGCTCGCCAAGACCGAGGCGATGGAAAACGGTTTCGACGAGGCGATCATGCTGACCCAGGATGGGCATGTCTGCGAAGGCAGCGCGGAAAACCTCTTCATCATTCGAGATGGAAAGGTCTACACACCGCCAACGTCCGACAACATCCTCGAAGGACTGACCCGGCTGGCCATGATGGAACTGCTTCGCAAGGAGCTCGACCTGGAGGTCGTGGAGCGATCGATCGACCGCTCAGAGCTCTACGTCGCCGATGAGATCTTCCTCTGTGGCACCGGTGCCCAGATCTCCCCGGTTGTCGATGTCGACCACCGTCCCATCGGTACCGGCGAGGTTGGCCAGGTCGTAAGCCGGCTGCAGCAGCTCTATTTCGACATCGTGCGCGGCAGCAACGCCAAATACCGTTCCTGGTTGACGCCGGTCTACTAGTTCTTGCAGCAATTCCCTCCTCCTCTGGGGGAGGGCAGAGTGGGACAGTAAGTTCCCCTCCCCCCCTGGGGGAGGGCAGGGTGGGGGCTGACTGATGCGCATCGTGGTCGCGCCCAACGCGTTCAAAGGGTCGCTGACGGCGTTGCAGGCTGCGGAGGCAATCCGCGATGGCATCCTCGCCGTCCTGACAGACGCCGAGATCGTGCTGGTGCCCATCGCCGACGGTGGTGACGGCACGGTCGATGCCCTGGTCGCCGCGACCGGGGGTGAGCGCCGAGCGCTTCCCGTCCGAGGGCCGCTGGGCGAGCCGGTCGAAGCCGACTACGGCTTGCTCGAACAGGGCCAGACCGCGGTCATCGAGATGGCGAAGGCGTCCGGTCTCTCCCTCCTTCCGCCGTCCCGGCGCAATCCAGCGGTGACGACGACCTATGGCGTCGGCGAGCTGCTGCAGCACGCCTACGATGCCGGGGCGCGACGGTTCATCGTCGGCATCGGTGGCAGTGCCACCAACGATGGCGGAGCGGGGATGGCGCAGGCGCTCGGCTATCACCTGCTCGATGACCAGGGGCATGAGCTGCCCCCCGGCGGGCTGGCGCTTCAGCGCCTTGCCCGGATTGACCCGGGCGGTGTGCACGCCGACTGGAAGCAGGCCGGAGTCGACGTGGCATGCGATGTCACGAACCCGCTCACCGGTCCATCGGGTGCCAGCGCCGTGTACGGCCCTCAGAAGGGGGCGACGCCCGAGCTCGTGGCCGAGCTCGATCGCGCGCTGAAGCGCCTGGCCGAGGTCGTCCGTCGGGACCTGGGGATCGACGTCGAGCATGTTCCCGGAGCGGGCGCGGCCGGGGGGCTGGGAGCCGGCCTGGTCGCATTCACCGGCGCTCGCCTGGCACCGGGAGCGGAGATGGTGATGGACGCCCTCAAGCTCGACGAGCGCCTCAACGGCGCGAGCCTGGTCATCACCGGCGAGGGCCGTCTGGATTCGCAGACGGCGCGCTTCGGGAAGGGTCCCGCCGCGGTTGCACGGCACGCCCGCAACGCCGGAATCCCGGTCATCGGCATCGGCGGCAGCCTTGCGGATGAGAGGGAACTGGCCCAACTCTTCGACGGCGTCGAGTCGACGATTACGGAACCAGTGACGTTGGACGAGGCCCTCTCCGCCGCACATGACCATTTGCGCCGGGCGACTTCTCGACTGATTCGCATCCTGCTGACCGCGCGACGACTTCCCTAGCGTAAGTGCTTTAGGCTGTCTGCACCGCGGCGGCCTTTTCCAGCTGCAGTTCGTCGATCGCCGCTTCGCGCATCTTGAACTTCTGGACTTTGCCGGTCACCGTCATCGGAAAGGCGTCGACGAATTTCCAGTAACGCGGAATCTTGTAGCTGGCGATCTTGCCGCGGCAGTATTCGCGAAGCTCATCGCCGCTCACCTGCGCCGTAGATCGTAGCTTGACCCAAGCCATGATTTCCTCGCCATATTTCCGGTCGGGCACGCCGATGACCTGGACATCCGAAACGGCGGGATGGCTGTAGAGGAATTCCTCGATTTCGCGAGGGTAGATATTCTCGCCGCCACGAATCACCATGTCCTTGATCCGGCCCACGATGTTGAGGTAACCGTCCGCGTCCATTGTCGCCAGGTCGCCGGTGTGCATCCAGCGAGCGCCGTCGATCGCCTCTCGAGTAGCTTGCTCGTTGTTCCAGTAGCCGAGCATGACCGAATAGCCCCGGGTGCAGAACTCTCCGGGCGTGCCACGCGGCACGATGCGTCCGGTCTCGGGATCGATCACCTTGATCTCAACATGCGGATGCGCCGATCCGACCGTGCTCACTCGCTTCTCCAGCGAGTCATCGGTGTGGCTCTGCGTCGAGACCGGTGAGGTCTCCGTCATGCCGTAACAGATCGTGACTTCGGGCATGTGCATCTCGCTCTGGACCCGTTTCATGACCTCGACAGGACAGGGCGAGCCGGCCATGATCCCGGTGCGGAGCGAGCTGAAGTCGACGCGCTTGAAGTCTGCATGGTCGAGTTCGCCGATGAACATGGTCGGCACGCCGTACAGGGAAGTGCAGCGCTGCTCCTCGACGGTCCGCAGCACAATGCCGGCCTCATACGTCTCGCCCGGGACCACCATGCAAGCGCCATGAGTGGTGCAGGCCAAGTTTCCAAGCACCATCCCGAAGCAGTGATAGAAAGGAACGGGAATGCAGACGCGATCGTTCTCGCTGTACCGCAACGCTTCGCCGATGAAGAAGCCGTTGTTCAGAATGTTGTGGTGCGAGAGGGTAGCGCCTTTGGGAAACCCGGTCGTCCCGCTCGTGTACTGGATGTTGATCGGATCGTCGAACTGCAGCAGCGACTCTCGCTCCGCAAGCTGGGCCGCTGAAATTCCCGTCGCCGCGCGCAGCAAGGCCTCCCAGTCATCTTCGAGGACCAGCGTGGCACGCAGATCGGGACAGCGGGGACGTACTTCGTCAACCATCGCCGTGTAATCCGCCGTCCGGAACCGGCGGGCGTGGATCAGTAACGAAATGCCGGATTGCTGCAAGGCGTATTCCAGTTCGTGGCTGCGATACGCGGGATTGATGTTCACGAGGATGGCGCCGATCGCGGCTGTGGCGTACTGAACGAGAACCCATTCGTAGCGGTTGGGCGCCCAGATGCCGACCCGGTCGCCCCTGGCGACGCCGCGCGCGAGCAGGCCTCGGGCCACGGTATCGGCCTGGTCGACGAATTCGCGGTAGGTAGACCGGTATCCCTGGTAGGGAACAACCAGCGCCTCGCTTTCAGGCACGCGATTCGCGGTGCGCCGCAGGTTCTGGCTGATGGTTTCGCCGAGCAGCTGAACATCGCTCGCGCCGTGGGTATAGGACATGGTCGACAACTTCGCCACCTCCCTTGTGAAGAAAATCCTAGACCCTTGCCCTAGAATCGGCCAGCGTGGAGGCTGAGCATGGTCATGGGGGGATGGCGGATCGGCTGGATCACGTCTCCATCGCGACGCAGAAAATCAGTTCGCTCATTCCGCTCCTCCGCGACGTCCTGGGCGCCCGTTTCCTGATGGGCGCCACCGAATCGAGCCAGGGCTTCCGCTGGGCACAGTTTCAATTTCCGGGTGGCGGCGTGATCGAGCTCCTGGAGCCGGTCGGCGGCGAGGGATTTCTGCATGACTTTCTCGCCCAGCGCGGTGAAGGCCTGCATCACATCACCCTTCGCGTGCGCGATATCGCCGCCCGCGCCGGCGAGCTGGAAGCGCTCGGTTATCGACCCTTCAGGCCAAAGTTCGATAACCCGATCTGGAAAGAACTCTTCCTCCACCCAAGGGACACGCACGGCGTGCTGATTCAGCTTGCCGAATCCGAACTGCCGTATTCGCGAGAGGTGGAGTACTACCAGCAGCTGTCACTCGAGGGCCTCTAACCCGAGCTACTGCAGGTCGAACTCGTTCCCTTCCGGGTCGTGCATGTTCACGAAGTACTCGCCTCGTTCCTCGCGCGCCTGGAGCTTGGTTGCTCCGAGCGCGAGGAGCCGCGCCACCTCGTCATCGACCCGCCGGCGTCGTTCATCCAGCGAGACCGATCGACCGCCGCCCACGTTGAGGTCCAGGTGCAGCCGGTTCTTGACGACCTTGCCTTCGGGCACGCGCTGAAAGTAGATCCGCGGCCCGCCGCCCGCCGGGTCGACGACGGCGTTCGCGGAGTTCCATTCGCTTTCCGGGATGCCCTCCGCCTTCAGCCAGTCGGGCCAGCTATCGAATCCAGGCGGAGGATCCTGCTCCTTGTAGTACAGGGCGGCAGCCCAGAACCTCGCCACTCGCGCCGGGTCCGCACAGTCGAAAACGATTTGGATGCCGGTCGCCACGACCGGTCCAACTTAATGCTTTCGGTATCCGCCTTGCATGCGGCCATCCATAAAGGAGATCTTCGGATGGCGCACCTTTGAGGTCAGGCGGCGGGTGACGACGGCCGTGCTCAGTTGCACGACGACGTCGTTTCGCTGCAGATGGGGCGGGTTCGGATATCGTTCCGCACACGCCGGGCATGAGTCCAGGTGCCCGGCGACCATTTTGCGCTGCTCGCGGCGGAGCGTTCCTGGGGG